>JANMHA010000048.1:0-73839 GCA_031374925.1 Pirellula sp.
TTATTTCACTTCGCTCCCGCCTCGACCGCCTAAGGCGGTCGTGGCGGGAGCGAAGTGCGGCGGTTAATACTTAGGTCGCCAAAAAAAGGTTGAGTGGAGGCAAGCTCCCGCTCAACCTTAGCCGGCGGTGTTCGCCGTGAAGTGGCATGATTGGAAACTAAAACGGCTTGTCGGATACTTGGATATCGTCGACCCAGAGTCTGGCTTGTTTGCTCCCATAGCTGTGAGCAGAAATGCCTACCTCAAGCGAACCGTATATGGCCGAACGAAGTGGTAGCGTTACGCCATTTGCGTCAACGATTAAGTTGTCGTCCTGCCAAATTTTGACGTGTCCGTCGTTTTCATTGGACAAATGAATCTGCGTTTGCACCTTGACCCATCGCCCCATGGGAAACGCAACGGGTGAATTGGCTGACTGGCGAAATCTCGGTTTGTCGAGCGATTTAAGTTCCGCTTCTAGTTGACCTTTTTCGTTGATACAGAGTCGAATTCCAGCGTGTTGTTTGATCCACTCGCATTCAAGATCCATCACTGTAAAGGGAAGAGAATCTTCTGCGAAATAATAGGCTTGATACCAAAAATCATCACCATACACGAAATAAACGAGCGGTGATGAAATCGAGGCCTTGCAGGTCACCATATTGCCAGGCTTGGCTGGTGCTACGCACAGCAACGCTCTCAGCCCCGAATGCGAACGCTGGTCATCTGGAGCAACCGAAGCATCCAAAAAAGATTGGCCGCCCTCCAGAATGCGGTTTCGCAATGCGACGTAGTCAGGCACTCCGCGGGCTCGTGGAGATTGCAATGTTAACGCTCCCCAACCTCTTTCCTCTCCGATCAGCTGCCGCAATCCATCGACTCCAACACTCAAATCTTCGAACGACTCGCTAAACTCGCGCCGAACAGCAATTCTCTTTCCGCTCCCGGCATCAACACGAAATGTTACGCCCCCCTCCAGCAAATAGGCACGCGCCATTTCCTCCGGCTCATATACGGTGTCCTGGTAGTGCCACTTTCGCGAGCGAGCGTCCACACGGAACAAGCGTCCATCCTGCGTCAAAATGTATGTAGTACCGTCAATGCTTTTTTTGAGTTCTACCTGCGAATCATCCAGCGGTTCGATGCCGGAATCCCTTAGAAGGGACAGTGCAATAACAGCCGCTGCCACCACAATCGCGATCGATACTCCCAGCAGCTTTGCATGTCGTTTCATACTGCATTTTGAAAGATTGGAAGGGTTGGTGGGAAAGACTTATGATCATGATAACGTCTTGGTGCCATTTCGTGTTTTGGACCTTGGGAACGGCGTTTTGTGATGACTTCGAGCTAGCGGTGCCTTAGAATAGGGCTCCTGAGCTTGAGAGAACCAAAATCCGAGCATTATTTTGTTTAATCCTGAGCCGTAAGCAACTCCTCGAGGCGACCACCATCTCCTCCGGCTCGGAGTTAAACGCCCACCCCTACCTAGAACTGAGCACCAACCAAGCCATGAAGTTCATCGTCTTTTTTTTCTGCGTGTTTTTAGGTTCGTTTCTTCACGCACAGGAACGAAGCCTTTTTAACGGCAAAGACCTCTCTGGTTGGGATGGCAATCCCGAACTTTGGACCGTAAAGGACGGCGCTATCGTTGGGATCACCAAGGCGGACGAGCCGCTCCCGTACAATCAGTTTTTGATTTGGCGCGGTGGCAAGGTCAAGAATTTTGAATTGCGGGTTACGCTTCGGCAGTCAGGAAACAATTCGGGCATCCAGTATCGAAGTCGAGAATTGCCCGATGTCGGCAAATGGTCCATCGCTGGTTACCAATGCGACGTTCATCCAACGCCTGTCAACAATGCCATGGTCTACGACGAACGGGGGCGAGGGATCGTCGCCAAGAACGGACAAGAAGTGATTGTGGATGGGTCTGGAGCCAAGTGGTTAGTCAAAGAGCATCCACCTGTCGAAGTGGTCGTGCCGGATTGGAATGAATACAAAATTATTGCCCGCGGTAACCACTTAATTCATCAAGTGAATGGAAATACGACTGCGGAACTAATCGATCATCAAGAATCGGAACGCGAACTAGAAGGGCTGCTAGCTTTTCAAGTCCATCGCGGTCCGGCCATGAAGGTGGAAATCAAAGATATCTTCTTGAAAGAACTACCGGATGGAGATGTTGTCACACTTGAACAAAAGCCAATTCCTAAAGAAGCCAAAGCCATAGGAGCTCCGGCCAAGAATGCGAATCCTACACCGAAAAAAGGGACCGAACAGCCCGCGACGGCAAGTACGACACCTAAAATAGAGAGTGCAGAGAGTACGGTAACTAAAGCCGAAAGTTCGACGCCTAAGGTGGACGATCCACCAAAACCTCGAGCCCCTAGAGCTAGGCAAACCACCGTTGGCCCCGCCATTAACGAAAACAAGGCGACCCCCATCGATCGCATCAAAGTCCCCAAAGACTTCCAAGTCGAATTGCTCTATTCCGTGCCTGGCGAAGAAGAAGGGTCATGGGTCAATCTGTGCTTCGATGATAAAGGCAGGATCCTTGCGAGCGATCAATATGGTGGTCTATTTCGATTTGCCCCACCACTTGCTGGCCAGCCCTTGGATCCAAAAAAAGTCGAGAAGCTGGCGGTGGAGATCCGAGCAGTCAATGGTATGGCTTGGGCTTTTGGGGCACTCTATGTCGGTGTGAACGATTACGAAAAGAAGATTCCCTCCGGGCTCTATCGAATCTCAGATAGCAACGGAGACGATCAGTTGGACAAAGTAGAAATGTTAAGAGCCATCGAAGCCAACGGCGATCACGGCGTTCATGCTGTGGTTCCAACCCCCGATGGAAAATCGCTATACCTCGTTTGTGGCAATGGAGCCAAAAAGACAAAGACCGAATCTACTTCTCAAGTACCATCCATTTGGGGCGAGGATCATCTGTTGCCCCGTATGCCTGACGGCAAAGGCTTTATGCGAGATGTCGTCGGTCCGGGAGGGATCATCTACAAAGTCTCTCCGGATGGGGAGAAGTTTGAAGTCTTTTCAAACGGCTACCGCAATATTTTCGACGCGTCGGTCAACGAAGAAGGCGAACTGTTCACGTACGACGCCGACATGGAATACGATTTCAACACGTCTTGGTATCGTCCAACTCGCGTCAATCATGTGGTAAGTGGCTCGGAATATGGGTGGCGAAATGGAGCTGGAAAGCGACCTGAGTTTTACCCGGACAATTTGCCCGCGACCATCAATATCGGACCGGGTTCTCCAACGGGAACCACCTTCGGCTATGGTGCCAAGTTTCCCGCCAAATACCAAAAAGCGTTCTTTATTCTGGATTGGAGTTGGGGCAAGATGTGGGCTGTGCACTTGTCTCCAAGCGGTTCGAGCTATACCGCGACCAAGGAAGAATTTGTCTCTGGCTCGCCGCTCCCAATGACCGATGCCATCATCAATCCGGCCGATGGTGCCATGTACTTTTCCATTGGAGGTCGTCGAGTTCAATCCGGATTGTATCGAGTCACTTACAAAGGCAATGAATCGACGGCATCGGTTTCGTCTGGATATCAACCTCAATCAATTCCATCCGCAATCTTGAGTCCCGAAATTGCTGCCGCGCGAGCCACTCGGAAACAACTTGAGTTTTTCCACGGAAAACAAAACCCACAAGCTCTCGAGGTGGCTTGGCCGCATTTAGCTAGCCAGGATCGATTCATTCGATGGGCCGCTCGCATTGCCATCGAACATCAACCGCTTGCCAGTTGGCTGCAGAAGGCTTTGAGCGAGACCAACGCTGCCATCCAGGTCGAAGCGATCATGGCGGCCGCAAGAGTCGGCGGTGTTTGCCCGTCACTTCGCAATGAAAAGTCGCCAGAAGTAGATACGGCTCTCCGTGCGAAGTTGTTAGCTGCCATGGAAAAAATGGACTGGCAGGAACTTCCAACGGATCGACAATTCACCTACGTGCGCACGCTTGAAATCATGATGAATCGATTCGGTCGACCAGACGATGCAACCGTTGGTCGCTTGATCGCCAAATTGGATCCTGCGTTTCCGGGCAAAACGTTCGAACTGAACTGGTTGCTTTGCGAGACTTTGGTCTATCTGCAATCGCCGACGATTGCCGATAAGGCGATGGCCCTAATGGCACGTTCTCCAAGCCAGGAAGAACAGATTGAATACGCTCGCTCTCTTCGAGCATTGAAAACAGGTTGGACGACTCAAACGCGGACGGCCTTCTTAGAGTGGTTTTTGAAAGCTGCCAACTTTCGTGGCGGCGCTAGTTTTGACAAATTTATCGAGTTCATTCGCAACGACGCCTTGAGTACCTTTTCGGAAGCCGAAACGTCGGAACTGGCTACATTGATAGCGCAAAAGCCGGTTCGCAAATCGGCCATTGAAAATGTCGGTGCCATCTTCGCAGGCAGAAAAGAAAACACGTACCAGTTCGATGAACTGGTTGCGATGGCCAACGAAGGACTCAACCACCAGGGATCCTTGACCGAGGGTATTCTTCGACGGGATCTTGAAAATGGTCGCAAGATGTTTGGAGCTTCAGCCTGTTTTACTTGCCACCGATTCGGCAACGCAGGTGGCTTCACCGGCCCGGACTTGACCAGCGCCGGTCGTCGTTATTCGATTAAGGATTTGCTGGAGCAGATTGTGACTCCGAGCAAGGAAATAAACGAGCAGTTTGTACCGATCGAAGTCATAACCGACGATGATGAACGGTTTCGAGGCGTGGTGGTGAATCTCAATGGTGATACGATCACATTGAATACCGATGCCGCCGATCCAAACCAGCAGAAGTCGATCGATCGCAAGAAAGTCGTGAGTATTGGAACGTCTAAGGTTTCGCCGATGCCAATCAACCTGTTGGCGATGATGACCAAAGACGAGATCCTGGACTTGTTGGCGTACATACTCAACGGCGGAACGTCGTCGCAGTAAGCTTACGGCAGTCTTACATGGCTGCATTTCTTTCGCAGGGATTTTCAATTAGAGTCATCCTCTCTCCGCTCTCTCCGGGAGGGTCGGCCGCAAGGCCGGGGAGGGTGAACTGAATTGTGCATTTGTCGTTGGCACTTCACCATCCCCTCGCTTCGCTCGACCCTCCCGGCAACGCTGTGAAGCCATTTTCACCAACAATTCGCTTAGGTTGAGCGGGAGCTTGCCTCCCCTTAACCTTGTTTTGGCGTCCTAGGTAACGGCCCGCGAACCTCCGCACTTCGCTCCCGCCACGACCGCCTTAGGCGGTCGTGGCGGGAGCGAAGTGCGGTACTTTAAGGTCTGAGCAGCACTTATAGTACGCCAAAACGGCGTCCGTCGGAGTCAAGCTCCGATCGGACGAAAACGTCCGTCGGAGTCAAGCTCCGATCGGACGAAAATGCTTCACAGCGCTGCCCTCCTGGAGGACCCGGAGGGGCCCTGAGGGAGGGTTACTGAACCGGACGATCTCGAAAGGGAGGGTGGCTAAACTCCATAGGGAGGGTGGCTAAACTCGACGGCCGCCAGGACTGCGGAATTCGATGATCGCTACGAAAAATGCCAAATAGTGTTGCCTACGGGGCTACACCACTTGCTTGCGCATACGAACTGCGGCGATTACCGTCACCACAATCGCCATGGACCAAAGTACCGTGGCGTGCTGCCAAAGCGTTGACCAATCCGTTCCTCTCAGGATGATGCCACGCGAAGCATCGATCAGCCAGGTGGTTGGAATGAAGTAAGAGATTGTTTTAAAAACATCGGGCATGGAGTCCAACGGAAAAACATAGCCAGACAAGAAAATGGAAGGGATGATCGTCCCCATCGCCATTTGGCCTGCCGCATCTCGCGTGTCTGCTTTGGTTGAGATCAATAGTCCAAACGCGAGCATGGTCAACGTAAAAGGCAATAGAAGTGCAAAGAGCAACACAACATGGCCACGAATCGGTACTTGAAACACGGTTGTCATTAACAACATGATCAGTCCAAATTCGATGGTCGTCTGCACCACGTACGGAATCATCTTGCCGATGATGACCTCAAAGCGACGCACTGGCGTCATGTAGAACTGTTCGAGCGTCCCGGACTCTTTTTCCCTGACGATCGCATTGGCTGATAAAATCGTTGCCATCATCTGACACATCACTACCATCAATCCAGGTAGAAAGAAATATGCCGATCGGGTGTCTGGGTTGAACAAAACGCGAGGTCGTGCTTCGACCGGCAGTTCACGCCCCTTGAGTACTTGCGTCAGCGATGCCCGCAACGCCAACGCGTTGCCCACGTTGACTGACTCCGCCGCCACACTGGAAACGGTTCCATCAACGAGAACGGCGAATGGGGAAGTTTGACCCGCTTCAATCTTCCTGGAAAAGTCTTCCGGGATCACGATTCCTATCTGCGCTCGTCCGGCCACGATAGATGCGTAGGCTGCCTGCTCGGATTGGTGACGTTCGACCACTTTGAAATCACCGGAGTTTTCGAATTGATCGATCATCCTACGGCTTTCCTGTGTGTTGCAGAAATCGACTACTACGGTCCGCATATCCCGGACGTTGGTGTTGATCGCAAAACCTAACAAAAACAATTCGACTACCGGTATGAAGAGTGTAAAGAACAGAGTTTGAGGATCGCGTAGGATATGCAACATTTCCTTGTATGCGATGTATCGGATTCTTTGCCATGAAGCCAGGTTCACCGCACACCTACTTTGGTTGCTTGCTGACGAGCGAGGGTAACGAAGACATCTTCCAAGTTGGGCTCCGCCACCTGGAGGCTCAACCCTCGCTGCTCGAGGTCGGCCATTGAGACTTCATTATTGATGAGAGCATGCACCGCCTGTCCAAAGATAGTCGCCTCATGCACGCCCGGTCGTTTTCGTAACTCAGCCAATATCTCCGCCGCTACGCCCCCTCGAATCTCCCAGCGTTGCGAGCCTTCAGGTGTAATACTCGGGAGCATCTTTAGTTCCTTGGGTGTTCCCAAAGCTAGGAGCTCGGCAAGGTAAAGGTAGCCGACACGACCGCAGCGTTCCGCTTCGTCCATGTAGTGTGTCGTCACGAACAACGTTATGCCTTCGGAGGCCAATTGAAATAACAGATCCCAAAGTTCTCGCCTTGCCACCGGATCCACCCCTGCCGTGGGTTCATCGAGAAACACCAGACGCGGTCGATGCATCAACGAACATACCATGGCAAGCCGTTGTTTCCAACCACCTGAAAGTTTGCTTGCGGCGCGTGTTAGATACGGTCCCAACCCAGTCAGTTCAATCAATTCACCTTGACGTTGTTTCGCTTGCACACGGTTTAGCCCGTAAATTCCACAGTAAAAATCCATGTTCTCTTGAGCGGTGAGATCCCCGTATAACGAGAACTTTTGCGACATGTAGCCTACACGTTCCCGAATGAGCTCTGCCTGAGTTCGTACATTCAGGCCAAATACGGACGCTTCTCCCTCGCTGAAATCAAGCAATCCGCACAAAGCACGAATGAGAGTTGTTTTGCCAGAACCATTCGGACCCAACAATCCGAAGACTTCGCCACCATAGACTTCAAATCCCACTCGGTTGACGGCTCGGAATTTCCCGAATTGGATCGAACAACCTCGCATCGAGATGACCACTTCGGACTCGTTCGTTGCAAGGATCATTTTCGGCGAGGAGATGGTTATCTTCCCCCCTGAATTCGAATCGACGCGGCCATTCCTGACTTAAAAACTCCGGTCGCATTTTTCACAAGGACTTTAATACCAAAGACTTGATGGTGTCGCTCATCTGGGCTCTGAACGTTGCGGGGTGTAAACTCACTGATGTTAGCGATGTGAGAGACTTGCCCCTCATACTCCTGATTGGAGCCGTCGTGCGTCACGACAACCTGTTGATTGAGTTTGATTAGCGCAAGTTGGGTCTCGGGTACGTATGCTTTTACCCATTGGTCCCCTTCGTACAAGACCCTTACTACAGGTACGTTGGGGGGAGCCAAATCACCATGTCGGATCCCGATGACCTCGACCAAGCATCGATCTGGGGCCACGATGGTACATTCGACGAGCTGAGTGTCCAGTTCTCGAATTCGAGCTACGACTTCGGCGACTTGGGCTTTCGCTTGGCGCAATTCTTCTTCTCTTGCGCCCCGCTTAATCAGTTCGTAGTCGGACCGCATTTTGGCTACCGAGGCCCTGGCTTCGGAAAGGTCTTCGGCTCGCGTGCCATTGATTAACATTTCCAAGTGTTTGGCGCTGGAATTCGCTTGGGATTTGGATCGCAACATGGCAGCTTTGGCCGCATCCAATTCAGTAAGGCTGATCGTGTTATTGCCTTTAACGGATTGGAGGCGTGTATACTCGGCGGACGCCCGTTCCGATTCGGCGGTCCACATTTCCGCTTCGTACTTGGCCATATCCACTTCTTCGCGTCGCCAGCCAGCCTGCAGTTTTTGAAGTCGCGCTTCGGACATTTCCAAGGCCGCTTTGGCTGCTTCGATTTGTTCAGGAAGCGGTCCATTGCACATCATTTCCAGTTTGGCCTGAAATAAGTCCTGCTGGGCGAGCAGCTGAGCCCGTTTGGCCTCGAGCTCGGCGGAATCTAGCAGGACCAACGGCTGTCCAACTTCGACCATATCGCCTTCTTTCACGAGGACCTTCAAAACGCGCCCGCCAACTTTCGAACTCAGGCGAACTTCTTGCGTTTCCACGATCCCTGGCAAAACGATCCTCTGGGAGCTAGATTGAGCGCAACCAACCATGAAGAGTGGTGACAGGCAGATGAGCATCAATCGCTTGTGGAATTGCATTCGGACGAAATGGCCTTGTGACAAGAAAGAGCTAAAGGGTCACTCGCGGACCATTGAAAAGACTAACGTTTTTCATTTTGGAACGCAACACGAAGATGCAGTCGAGGCGAATGTGAAAGAATAAGAATCGAAAGAAGTCTATCAACAAGATTTGTTTGCTTTAAGGAGTTGAACTTTTGCTCGTCATACGTTAGGTATGTTGTGTGGCACGTCCCTGAGGTTACGAAGGGCGTGGGAGTCGCCAGAAAACGTTGCTACACTTCCCACGCCCACGCTTCGCTTTGGGCGTGCCACAGGTTGCTTTGGGAGTGCCAGAAACTATCCGCCGAGTTTCCTGCTAACGCGGAATTCCGACATCGACGCGCTCTGCTCCGCCAAGATCTTGCCGTTCTGCTTTACGAAAAGTCAGAACCCTCGGCGTATACGGCCTTTCGAGTGAAGCATGCGTTTCACGGAGTCGTGAGAATTTCTCGAATGGACTTTTTGAGAGTCTCTTCGGAACCCGGGCCAACCCAAGCCCAATCGCTCAGATTCTGGTCCTTTTCTTGCCACGCCCGCTCGATGGGAATATAGCCCGGGCCGCATTCACCGTAGCCCAAACACATCACAAAATTTTCGGGAAGTAGCTCTTGGGCATAGAGCTGGAACTCTACATACGATTCTGCTGGCAGCAGGAGTAGTTGAGCAGTGCCAAAATCAAGTATCGGCAAATCGATTTTGTGGCCGGACCTCACCCGTTCATACCACGCCAAGCCCATCGCTGCTTCTGCCCGATGGAATGGATTGGGATCGCTTGTTAGTCGCAGTCGAAGCAACGCTTCGGTATGAAACTCTGTGTTTCTTGCACTCAATGGGATTTTGACGTTGCGAAACTTTACTGTCGTTAAGGGTTGGCGGCGAGTGTTCTCCCAGGCATCTTTCATGGCGAAATGCAAACGAGTTGCAAGCTCGGCTCGATGTTCGGGCCGGCCACCGTTGTATTTGCCTGCGGTGACGTTTCCCGCGCAGCCTGTAGCGTAAATCTGTAACACAGACGGCCATTCTTTCTGCAGTTGTTCACGGGCGAGCCCGACAAAGTCGATGCTCACTTCTCCTTTGCCGTAGTAACTCATAGGATGCACCGCATAGCTATGCAAAGCGCACAACGGAGTATCCCCGTTCCAGAAACTGAGCGTGCGCAACCAGGGATCGATCTCACCTTCAGCCCCTTCCGAAGCCTGCGGATTGTTGCCGCTGCTGCTGTAACGCCCATAACTCACCGAACCATCGGGAAGGAGGAAACGGCGATTGGAAGCGATGCGTTCCACCTTTGCTTTCCCCAAACCAAAGTGAGTTACGGGGCGTTTTTCCTTCAAACCCTCCCGCAAGGAAACCAGTACGCGTTGTATGCAAATGCGATTGAAGTCAGGCCAACACACGCTTGCCAATTGGATAGGCGCATTTAACTCTGGCGGAGGCAGTTCCTTCCAAAAACCTTGTTTCTCAGTTTCGTGCAAAAGAAATTCCGCCTCGGCATCCATGACCGGTGTGTCGTGGACATGGGTACTGCTTACGAGCACGCGCTGCGGGTCTGTACTTAATTCCTTTGCAATCGCCCAGCGCCAATCATCGTACAAACTGCCGCGAACCTCACACCAATCGAGCGAGAGCATAACCAGCGGTTTCTGATTCTCAAGCGTCAACACGAAACCTTTGGCTTGCAGCCGCTCTGATACGCTCTTGGCCGGAGTAACACCTCCCCCCATGCAAGGATGACCAATTGGGATGGTTATATCGGCTAAAAAAGTGGCGAGAGTGGATTCTGCTCGAAGTGGAAATGCCTGTGCACCTAAGAGCGTAGCCACAATCCAGATCGTTATTCGGTAGCGTGTCATAATAGGAAAGAAATTGTCAAACTGGGAGGCGGATTGGTGATTTGGAGTACTCGTACTGTATTCTAACTCCTTCGAGTTTGCGATTATCGACCAACAATTGTAAGTAGACTCTCGCGAATTGAGTTGCGATAGGTGATGATTCGATGATCAACTCAGGGTGCCTTGACGGCATGTAATCGGTATAGACTACAATCCTTTGAGTCACCTTAACTTGACAATAACGTTCTCAAGTTGGGAACCTACCCAAAAAAAAGGCGAATTGAGTTCGACCGAAACGATGAACGACTACT
This sequence comes from Pirellula sp., assembly GCA_031374925.1. Lineage (GTDB taxonomy): Bacteria > Planctomycetota > Planctomycetia > Pirellulales > Pirellulaceae > JBKCUI01. Next base: position 10,921 of record JANMHA010000048.1, read on the forward strand.
CCTTGGGTTCCATTTCCCTGCTGATCCAGTCATTGCAGAAGGGAGATTCAAGATCGGCGACGGAGATATTTGCTCGCTACTTTCCTCGGTTGCTCAAGCTCGCGCAAAAGGTCTTGGCCGCGCGTACCCTTCCAATGGAGGCAGATGACGCGGTCCAAGATGCATTTTTGCAGTTCTTCAGCGGTGTTCAGTTTGGCGCCTATGATCAGCCATTGCGACGCGATGATTTATGGCGAATCCTTAGCATGATTACGATGCAGAAAGCTCGCAAACAACTGGATCGCGAAGCGACAGCCAAGCGTGGTGGCGGGAGAGTACGGTTGGAGTCGCAAGTAGGAGGAACTGGTTCGGGTGCTTTCCGATTAGACTCGCAATTGGGAAGTCTTTCGACCGCGGAATGCGATTTGATCGTTACGGAGATGTTTGAGCAGCTGGATGACGATCTGCGTGAAGTCGCCATCTTGCGACTGGCAGGCTATACCAATCCTGAAATCAAAGTGATTCTGAATAGTTCGCTTCGGTCCATCGAGAGGCAAGTTCAGATTGTGCGAGCAACGTGGAAAGAACATCTGGATAGAAATTGAATCAAATGTGTCCAGGCATAGGCCATACGAAACACCTTAATAACACCTCTGAGTAAACGATGACTCACCCAATTTCAGAACCGACGCCTTCGGTTCCAGATGCGCGAACAATCCCGTCCAATGTGCTGCCAGTAGCACCAGCTTCTCGAGAACAACTGCTGCGCATTCATGCTTCATGTACTGAGCTTGAAAAGCGCTGGGCCTCGCCGATACGGACAACCATTGAAGATATAGTTGCTTCCGAAAACGGCGGCGAACTCGATCATTTGCTCGAATCGCTCATTCGTTCCGAGTTGGAGCTACGCGAGAATGAGCCGATACCCCCGTCGGCAAACGAGTTTCATTCGCGGTTTCCTATGCTTAAAAATGCCGTCAACCGCGCGTTCTGCTCCACCGAAGAATTGATGGTTTTAGATGAGCATGCGTTCTCGACCTGGAATGGTTTGACGGCAGGCAGCACGGGGCCTGAAGCTGCCCAAGTCGGCGGTTTCTCAGTGATGCCGATGGATCCGCACCCAAGGTTGCTTGGCAATTATGAGTTACTAGAAGAGCACGCGCGTGGTGCCATGGGGGTCGTGTATCGAGCTCGAGATGTTCTGTTGAATCGTATCGTTGCTGTCAAGGTGATTTTAGCAGGGCAATTTGCATTGCCGATTGATATTGCCAGATTTGGCAATGAAGCGCACGCCATCGCCGCCCTCGATCATCCGAACATAGTCCCACTTTTTGAGTTTGGCGAATTCGACGGCCACCATTTCTTTTCGATGCCCTGGATTGATGGTGGCAATCTAGCTGACAGAATTCAAAATAATCCTTTGCCGCCTCTCGAAGCAGCTGAGATCACTGTCCAAATCGCACGAGCCGTCCACTACGCTCACGGGCATGGTGTTATCCATCGCGATCTAAAGCCTCGCAATATATTGATCGATGGAAAGTCAGGTATTCGAGTCTCAGACTTTGGTTTAGCGAAGATCGTTAGCTCCATGCAAGCGTCGACGGCCAATACCGAGCTCACATTATCGGGGCAAATCGTAGGAACACCTGCTTACATGGCCCCGGAACAAGCCCAAGGTTCTGCTGACAAGCTTTCGGATATCTACTCGATCGGGGCAGTTCTATATGCACTTTTGACGGGCCGCCCGCCGTTTCAGGCTGCCACTCCACTGGAAACGATGCGCCAACTGCAAGACACAGAGGTCGTCGAGCCACGCCGCCTTAACGCGCAGATTCCTCGCGATCTTGAGACGATTACTCTGAAGTGCCTGCACAAGCAACCAGGCTCACGCTACCCATCTGCAAACGATCTGGCCGATGATTTGCAGCGTTTCATCGCAGGGATACCGGTGGTCGCACGTCCGATTTCCTATTTAGAACACTTGGTGCGTTGGACACGGAGACAGCCCGTGGTGGCAGCGTTAGCGATCAGTATGTTCCTCTCTTTGGCGGGCGGCCTAGCCTCGTCACTGATCTTTTACGGTCGCGAGCGGCAGCAGCAACAACAAGCGGTCAAGAATTTCGAAATTGCTTCGGCGGCGGTTGATAAATACTTGACTGAGATCGCATCCAGCCCAGAATTGAAAGCACACGGCCTCGAAAAGTTGCGAAAAGACTTGTTGACGACCGCGAGAGACTTCTACCAACAGCTGGATCGACAGCCACTACGGAACCAGGCGCTGCAAGTGAAACTTGCTGAGGCCTATAAGAACCTTGGCTACATTAGTCAAGAATTGGGGGATCTTCCGGCAGCCATACACAATTACGACCAGATGCGGCTGGCTTATGAATCGCTCTCAAGCGAATCACCTCAATCGATCGATTACCGCAGCTCAATCGCAATGAGTCTACATCAGCGCGCCGGTATCTATTCGAAGCTCGGCAATGTGGCATCGGCAGAGTCGGATCTGCAAGCCGCGATTGCTCGTTATAAGGAAATCACATCACTGAGCAATGCAATGAACGAGAAGGTTGTGTTGGCTCTAACAACCGTGGACCTTGCGGCACTCTATTCGAACCAAAATCGCGAACAAGAAGGACAGGTCACTTACGCCGACGCAAACACAATTGCGATAGGTTTTTCGAGCGATTCCGACGAGTTGTTTGACCAAAAAACGGCTCAAAACATGGTGCAAGTTTACACCAATTTGAGCGCGGATTGCGAACGTCGCGGAAAATTGGAAGAAGCAGCAACCTGGCTTCTCAAAGCAATTCCGGTTTCTCAGGGCATGCTGATCCGTAGCGCCGACGCACCAGACCTGAGATTTGATCTGGCAAGCTCGACTGGGAAGCTGGCGTTGGTTAGCCAGAAGCTCGACCGCCCGGACGAAGCTCGGAACTATTTCAAGCAAGCCGAAGAAATCCTTGTCCCGCTAACCAAGGAGCATCCCTTGGTACTTCGTTATCTCGAAGGTCTAGCAGCACATTGGCTAAATTATGGTGCATTGGAATATAGCCGACACGCATGGGTAGAAGCTGAGCGTGCAGATCAAGAAGCGCTCCGCTTGTATCAGGAATTGGCCCAACGGCAGCCCGATGCGGTCCAGCATTGGTTAGACGTTGCAATGGTTGATTGCAACTTAGGGGACTCGCTCTATCGACGAGGTAAAACTACGGAAGCGAAGGTGGTATTGCAGGACGCTCTCAGTGCATTGATACTGGCGAAGTCCCTCGAACCTTCCCACATCAACGTCCTCCTTTACTCTGCAACAGCACAAAACAACTTGGCGAATGTTTTCAATGGTGAAAAGAAATATGTCGAAGCTGCTGAAGCCTATAGATTCTCAATCGCAGCCATGCGACAGCTCGCAGCCAACAATCCGACGGCAATTGATTTCCCAAAAAAGACCGCATCCGGACTTCACAATCTTTCCACCGCGCTAAGGCGATCCGGCGCCGCGATGGAAGCCGAGGCAGCGGAACTGGAGGGACGCCAAATTCTCGAAAAACTGCTAGAAAAGAAGCCAGATTCTACTGAGTATCGCAACTTGTTAGTTACCAGCCTAAACGGTCTTGGAGATATTTATTATGATCTGAGAAGACTAGATGATGCAAAACAGGCTTATGAACAAGCCAGGACCAGACTATTGCAACTAGCTGAGACGGCGGGCGAGCCAGCGCGATTTCAAACAATGCTGGGGTATGTTTTTTTTAACTTGGGACGAATCGCTCGGAACAGAAACTTGAATGAAGAAGCCATCGATTGGAACTCGCAAGCAATCGCCGCACAAAACATCGAATTGAGTTTACGTTTAGGGAACGAAGCGGCGGATACCAAGCGGGTGCGTGGTGCCCTTAATAACGCCTTTCGGGAACGAGCTCGGGGCTTAATGCGTCTGGGGCGACTCGCCGAAGCAAAAGCGGATTGTGCTCAAGGAATGATCCATATCGTCGATCAAGAAGCCGACGGGCTTCGAGCCCTTTACGCCCGGATCCTCGCGAGATCAGGCGAGCAAGAAGCCTCCTTGCAGAAGCTCAGAGAAATCGAAAGTCTGCAGCCTCTAAACTATATTGACGTGGTGGATGTCGCGGCCGCTTATGCGCTATTGCTAAAAAGCGGCGTGGACGAAAAGTATCGGCAGCCACTCCTTGAGGCACTCAGTCAAGGCCGCGAAATGGAACGCGAGCAGTTTATTCAAGTGCGGACTGAATCGGAATTCATTGATTTGCAGGACTTCCCAGGTCTGGCCGCTGCGCTTCAGGCGGATTGAGAACGCGTAGCATTCTGAGCCCTGCGCGACACTTGTTCAGGGGTTGTGAAAATCGGTTCGCGCTCGTCTTTTCGGGAAACATTTGAGTCTTCGCTTCGATCACTGCATCCCAGTCGGTATTGAGTTCGATTTGCCTTCCGTCCGGCTCGACCGGGCGGAGGCAGCAATTGGCGGCTACCTTGATATGCAGTTCGTTTCGACCTCTCCGTTGGCCTCGTGCCAGCGGAAGCACGTGAAACAAATTCTATTGATTCAGAATCGCTTCGAGTTGTCGCAGGAGTTGCAGGAGCCGAACGTAACTTGCTTCATCTCCAGGTGCTGCTGGCGCTATCTTGCAACCATTGTCTGCGATGAACTTCGCGAAAGGCAATATCCCATCACCATGAATCGTTGGATCATATTTGCCTCTCGGAAATTTCAGGATCTCGGACGAACCCTCAAGTTCTAGGCGATTCAACAGTCCACGCAATCGATCTCGGTAGTCTTTTGCGGATTGCCATACACGGTACGATTGCACACCCTTTGCTGCGCATTCTCGGCTCGTACCGATAGTGTCATTACAAGCCTTTTCGAGTGTTCTGAGTGCATCCGAGAGCTTGAGCGTTGCGGCGTAGAAACCGGTCCCTGCTTCCATCTCGGCAAGCTTATCCAGTTGCCCCTCAATGTCGCGAAGCAAGGGAAGCAATTTGGGATGGTTCAGAACGGTAGGCAACTTCCCGAGATCACTCGATCCTTTCGTTGCTGGGAAACTCACCGGCTCTCCTTCATCATCCAATTGAAGCCGGATCTTCTTGAAGTCATCAAACGGCAGCAAAAGCGACGCAAACTCCTTCCTGTAACGAGGATCGTTTCCGATGGTGTATCCATAATTTAATAACGCCGATTTCATCGAAGAGATCAATACATTCTGGAAATTGCCTGACTTCGCTGTTACTGACCGAATTTCCTCCGACTTGATCAACCGGATACGATTGGCGAGCGCGTTTTGTCGCATTTCATACGCGGCATCCATCTCCTCCTTTTTTGCTTTGACCTTGGCTTTGATCAATTCCGTCGCAAGTTGCAGTTCCATCATCTTCCCGCTCAAGCCACCTGCGCGAATCGACGACTGAACACCACCAACTTTGATGCCTTGCTGCTCAAGCATTTGAAGTTTCAACGAATGTTCCATCAGTCGTCCCTGCTGCTCAACTTGGACAGTTGATGTGAGCAAGGATGCATTCGCCATCGCAGCCGTGTCGACTGCTGCCGAAATTTCCTTACCAGCATCCTTCTTCATGGCCGACAAGTTCGCAATCAAACTCGCTTGAACCGTTGGTTGGTTGTAAACCGGCGCAACAAAATCGAGCAGCTTCTTTTTGAAATGGTTGCTGTGATCGTAACCGATCATGGCATTCTCAGCGGCCTTGAGTTTGATGGCATCGTCGTCTCCCAGCGACATTTGTGAAAATCCAGAGTAAAGGGACAACGCGAGACCGAAACAGATTTTCGCATCTGAGAAAGTCATTTCCAAAATACCTCCACGCCTGTTATTTGCGAACGCTGTGGTGCGCCAACACTTTGAATTGGCTCCTGGCGAACGCAAAGACCAGCAATCTCTGAAAGCGAATTCAAGCAAACCATAGAGACAATCGGAACACCGGGGAAAGCACTTGTTTCTACAAAAAGTGCAGGAGTTTTGATTTTGCTATCGAGCTGAAATTTGCCCAATCCCTCAAGATAAAAGCTCTCAAGGCTGCTTTTCAAATCCGGACTCGGAACAATCATGGGATACCCCGCAATTTTGCAGTCTTGCGGCCCAGTCGTTTGAGAAATGGCGGCAATTGGGAGTACTTTCCTAAGACGTTCCGCGGTAATGAGACATGCCAAATCGCATTTCGCAATATCCGACATTACGGTTTCCAAACGTCCAGACCACTCGAGGCTCTCTTCGAGCGATGGCTGCGCCAAGTTGTCGATAGATTTGAGCTTTTCCTGCAGCTTTTTTTCGAAATCGGTCAATCGACTTAATGCGTTCTTGTACCCGGGATGTAAGGCAATTTGCGTCGGCTTGATGGAAACACCGGCTTGCTGATATTGCTGGAGCAGAATCACGGGATACGTGGACTTTAACTCTTGAATCGCTTCGACGATAGAAGCCAAAGTCAGCAAACGATTCGGCTCAATTGCGACCCCAGTACCGACCAACTGCCGATTCTTGCTATCAGCGGATTCCACGATGATTGCCCAAAACGCTGACTCAACCGCAGGATTCGCCTGGGGGCTTGTCTGTGGTGAAGATTTTTGAACCGTATCCGACTCGCCAGTTTTAGGATGCGCTTTCTTTTCGTCCGAACTGGAAACAGTCGCGGAGCTTCGATCGATCTCTTTTGACGAGTTTGCCCCAGCTCGAAAGAAGACATACATCCCAAAACAGACTGTGATTGCAGTGAGTCCCATCGAAAATAGCCCGATATAAGAAGGGGCCGCTTTCGGTTTCGGTTTCGGCTTTGGCAGCTTGGGCTGATCCAATTCCGCGAAACCGGACTCTGGTTTTGTTGGTGATGAGGGAGATGGTGGCAGTGCCAACGCCACGCCACGTCCCAGTGTGATCTTGTTATTCGAATGGACCTTACAAACGTCCGTGATCCGAACTCCGTCGACAAAGGTTCCATTGGTCGAATCCAAGTCGCGGAGACTCCAGTCTGTTCCGTTCCAACTCAGTTCGCAGTGATGCTTGGACACCGTTGCTTGTTTAATAACGATGTCTGAATCGTCTGCCGAACCGACTCGATAGGTTGTTTTCAAATTCATTTGATTCTGTGTGCTTCCTATCACCTAGGTACGATCGATAAATTCGAATCTAAATCGTTGCTCGCCAAGTATAAACGAAGTGGACTGCGAGAGCACCGCGCGTCGAACCCGTAACCAAACTCCATTGAGAGAGTTTTGATCGACTAACTTCCATACATGTGCACCCAACTTTTGAATGGCAGCGTGCGATGGCTCAACGAACGGATCGACCGAAAATGCCTTTGCCGCTTCCGCGTGTCGTCCAAGATGCAACCGTTTTCCCTGCAGCGGAACGACGACAGGCTCCTGAGAAAACAAATACGAGCAAGCTTCTAGCTCTGAAGTGCTTCGAATATTTTCCGAGTCGTCGATATAGGCTGACCAAAATGGCCTAGGGTCCTCGGATTTTCGAATGAGTTGCGTGTCTCCATGTACCCTTACTTTTGTCCCTCCTAGGAGAAATTCATTTCCAGGACGCAGCTGAAACTCGGGCAATCGGACAAACACTCCGTTGCTGCTGGAATTGTCCTCCAGAACCCAATCCCAATGATTGGGTACCGTTTCTTGAAGGGAGATTTTGGCGTGGTTTGCCGACATCAGTGCTTCGGCGGGAAACGAGAGATCGCAGCCAAGTCGACCAATAGAAAGTGAGTCGCGTCGTATTCGGACAATTTCTCCCGAATCCGGCGAGTGATCGTCAACAACAACCAGTTGGGGGTACCACGGACGCCGTCGGGGAGCAAAACCAATACTCTCTTCCAGTGTAGGGCAATCCTCGGACGTCGCGGGCTTTGCTGGCTGTTCGACCGCAGTTTTCCAATCGTTCACAGTTCGATTCCTGCTTTCATTGCCGTAAGCTTTAATGCATTGCGCATCGCACCAGCATCCATGAAGCGATCTTCGGTTTCTCTCGCTAAGCACTTCATGACAAACTTGGTTAGTTCCGGATGGAGATCAGAGGCGATTTCTTGAATGGGTACAATTTTGGACTCGAGAATCGTGCGAATGGGATCGCAGCCTTTTTCCATAGGCCTCGGTAATTTGAGCGTCAAGCATTCATAGAGAATCGCGCCAAGACTCCATACATCGCTTTGTGGCGATACAAATCGGAAATTGGTCAACTGCTCCTTAGGCATGTACGCCCAACTGCCTCCAACAGAACCGTTGACGGTCATGCCTGACTCGCCCGCCTGCATGTAGCTTTTCGCCAAGCCAAAGTCGCTAATCTTGGGTGCATATTTCCCGGCAGCATCCTTGTGAAGCAGGATGTTCGACGGTTTCAAATCTCGATGCACGATTCCCAGCACATGTGCAAAATCCACTCCAGCAAGCAACCGATTCATCAGCCTGAGCGCCCGCCGAACGGTCAGCTTGCCCGACCTCTTCAGAAGCTCATGAAGATTCCCGCCATTGCAATAGTCCATAACAATAAAGAGCTGACCGTCCTCATCCCCGCAATCCACGCAACGAATCAATGCCATGTTTTGCATGTTCATTGCAATTTCCATCTCGCGTAGAAATCGAGCCCGATCCATTTCCGAGAAATCCGCTTGCGGCTTCAGAAATTTGATGGCCCATTCTTGACTCGGAAATGCGAGTTCTTTCGCTAGAAACACTTCGCCCATCCCTCCGACTCCCACTCGTTTTTCGAGTCGGTATTTTCGAAAGTCCCCAGGGACCTTGAATGCAAATGGGCTCGGTAGACTGCCATCATCCGAACCTGCCTTGCCAAGCAATCTGTCAGATGATTGCGCCTGAGTCGGCTTGGCCTCTTTCGGTGGTGAAACCAAAACGGTTTTGGGGCGATTCATTGGATTGGTCGAAGTCTGCTGTGTCGACCGTGGGGTCTTTGCAGAATCGTTGCCCCGTGCCGCTTGTTTGTTATCACGGATCTCGTGGAGACTGCGACCAGGAATGAGAACTTCCGTATGGGCTCCGCCGTCGTTGGCAAAACGCTGTGGAACCAAAATCTCGGTATGTTCCTCCCTTTCCGTTTCAATGTGCATTCGCAAAACCGCCTCGCCGATGCCAATTTCATCCCCATCGCAAAGCGGGATTGGTTGCGTCATGGCTGGAAGACTGGTCCCTGCAAACGCTTTGCCATTGACGATGATCCCGTTTGTACTGCCCAAATCGATAATGGTCCAACCTTGTCGAGTCGCCTCAAGTTGGCAGTGCTTTCGGGACACACCTTTGGCGTCGATCTTTAGCCCGCAATCCGTAGCCTTTCCAACCACAAGGCTTCGGTCCGCCTCAAAAACGTGACGCGACGAGGGGCCAGAGCCCGAAGAAAGAGAAATAGTTAGCTTATTCGGACTCCTCATAGTAAACCTAGTTTAGTTTCTTTTCCTTGGATCTCTAGCCCTAGTGGATAGACGATGTGTCCTTGCGTTGTTTCTGCGTTCGATAGCGCATTGACCATTATTCCATTGATGGAGATCTTGATGTTTCGCTCTGCATCGACAGCCAATTTCGAGCGTGTTCCAAGTGGAAGAATTTACTCTTGCGGATGCTGTCGCCGAGACTCTTCGGTCCTTAACGGTTTGGCCACTGCAGCCTTAAATTTAAAATCTGCCCTAGGCAAGGATGACTTCACCTAAGGAATTGGGACCCTTCGCTTTGGGGTACGATGTCATTCGAGATGGGAGCAAGGTGCGAGAGCGGATAGAACAATTTGTGCGAGCGGAGTTAGTTGCGCGTAACCCCTCACCCCCGACCCCTCTCCCCGAAGCGGGGCAAGGGGAGTAAGACGAGGAGGCGCGAACGGCGAAAAACTGATGTTTTTCCATAGGTTCAATTTCGTTGGACCAACACAGTCGTCATTGATTTTGTAACGGTAACAAAGCTTTAGTGTGTCACCATCCAATTCATAGATGCCGATAATTTCCCTCGCAGCACCGGATTGTTCTTTTCCGATGAACCCAAAGTGCCCGCTAACTGCATCTATCTCGAATTTACCTGTTTGTGCGCGGCGAGTACCATTCTCCGTTCGTTTCATCGTGTAGGAGTTGCCCTTGATGGTTATTCGCCGATCCTGCTTTTTGACTACGTTTTTAACGAGAATTTTTCCAATCGCTTCCCCCGCAATGCACTTCCATTCGCCTTGAATGGCCGTCATTGCCTTGGCCGTGGCTTCGGCGTCCTTTGTTACTTCGCACCCGGCTTACCATCAACGATCTTTGTGTTCGATCATTCAGCGAGAAAGGCTGCCGTTCCTTCCGTTTTGGGAATTTCGCGAACGAATATATTCCGCCATTGGACTTCGGCCCCGTCGTAGCTTTGCAATTGAATGACCCCTTTCGAAAAAAGAGGCTGTGTCTTCTCCCAGAAATTCTCCATGACACACCGATCCACGACCTGCTGGCCGTTTAGCCAAACGCTGGTACGGTTGCCTATTAGAACGATCCGCATCGAGTTCCATTCGCCAATCGGCTTATCGGCCAACACGGACGGTTCCTTGCCTGCGGCTCCAGGACTGTTGTTGTACAAGCCACCGCTTCCTTTGCCAGCGCCGATCTTGAGCTTGTCCTTGTCCGTATGATCCCAAATTTGAATCTGGGGAGTTCCACGCAAATAGACACCAGCGTCCGCTTTATGAGACAACTTGAATTCCAGCAACAATTCCACATCACCAAATTCATCGTTGGTCGAAAGATCAACACTCCTAACCTTATTACTTAAGACCGAATCTTTGACGGTCCAATTCGCTAACATTTCGCTGTTCCATTGGGACTTTGCCGCATCGCTTTCTTCGCTCCACTTGCGGGGATCCATTTGCCGCCGACCGTGCCAACCCTGCAGATCCTTGCCGCTAAAAAGAGAGCGGAAACCGGCAGGTGCTACGTTCAATCCGCTTCGCGTTGACTGCCTTAACTGGGCGGCACTTCCTTTGGTGCTGCTCTGAACATTTAACTTACCGCCGGGCAAGCGCCAGAACTGCACAACATTGAGTGAGTCGTCTTTCATGTCGTAGCCACTGGAAAATCCGAACTTGCCATCAGCAGAAATGCCTAATCCCTCATTGCGTCCGGATGCGGCATCGTTGCGCCACGTCTCTTTTCCGTCATCCACATTCCACCTAAGAATCGTTTGGTCATAGCTCGCCGTATAACATTCGCTCCCGTCAGGGGTCCAATCGATCGCTTGAACGATACTACTATGCCCTCCGAAACTACCAACTTGCTTACCGGACTCAGCTTGAAGAACAACACATTGAGTACCGTGTGCGATGGCTATTTGATTCCCATCCGGAGATAGATTGATCGCCCGCGGAAATGGCGCGTTAGCTTGTGCTGGTCCAGTCCACAACAGCTTTGCAATCTTGTCTGTTTTGAAAGTCCAACCAAATAAATGCCCAGCTTGGTCTTTTGCGCCTGCGCTAATGAATAAGGTCTTAGAATCGTTTGAAAAGTCGAAGGCACATGGGCTGTCTGGAGCTGGCAATGTCAATTTGAAAGCCTCTTTAGGTTTCTTAGGATCAGCTATGTCCCAGACTATAACGGGCGTACTCGTTTTGACTGAGCCTGACGCAAAGTAGCGGCCGTCAGGACTAAATGCCATTCCGAATACCGTAGCATCAAATCGCTGGAATGACGTGAGCATAGTTGGCGAAGTGGCCTCCATGTCCCATAGTGCGATAGAACCATTTGCTGCACTTGCCATGAGTTTGCCATCGCTCGAAAAAACAAGACTGCTTATTCGCGAATTCGCTGCAGGATGTTGAAGGACAATTGAATCACTCCCGTTTTGCTCGCTGCTCAACGGCCAAACACGAATAGGTGCGGATTTTGGTTGCTGAATAGCTGGATTTTGTTCACCCGCAGCGATGAAATTTCCTGTTGGGCTGTAACACGCGGACCACCATCGTGTTTTCCCTGCTGGCGAGCTCCAAACGAGGCCTGGTGGCTGTGGATCGTTCTGTGCTGGAGTGGCTATGGTGTTGTTCTCTTGCTCCTGGCCAGAGGTGGCATTCGGCGACTCCGTCGTACTCGCCAGGAAGCTCTGTCCGTTCGATGCGGCGGGGGGCGATGTGTTTGGTGGAGTTGTTTGCGCTGGTATTGTTGTCGCAGGACTCGTAACTTCGTTTTTGGCGAGTGAATCGTCTACCGTTCGCGTTCCTGATCCTCGGAAAAGGAACGCCCCTAAAAACAGCAAGGCTGCAAGTCCTACAATTGCCCCAATCGCAATCGGTTTGCGATAGGTCGTTATTGCTAACTTTTGCTTTTTCATTGTGGGCTGATAACTTGCAAACGGCGCATTGATCGCTGCTATCGCCGGGACTGAAGCGAGCGCTTCGGAAGACGCTTGCGATTGACCGGAAAGATAGCCGCCGAGCGCCTTAGCGAACTCTTCAGCCGTCCGGTAACGCGCCTTGGTGTCGGCCGATGTTGCATTTCGACAAATCTCATCAATGGCAGCATCAAGACCGGTTTTTATCGACGATGGAAACACGGAATCGGTACTCAGTACCTGCGCATAAATCTGAGGCAGGGTGCCTTGGAATGGCCGTTGGCCTGTGAGCAGTTCATAAAGGATTATCCCCAAACTGTAGACGTCGGATTGAGGGCCGACTGCGTTGTTCTCGCCTCGCAATTGTTCGGGGGACATGTATGCGGGAGTACCAAGCACTGCACCGGTGGCTGTCAATTGCACTTCTTCTTGCTCCACTCGGCGAGCTAAACCGAAGTCCATGATCACGAAGTCGCGATCTTTCTTGATCATGATGTTGGCTGGCTTCAAGTCGCGGTGAATGATTCCCTGAGCGTGTGCGACTTGAACGGCACTTGCGATTCGCTTGACCAAATTGACGGCGGTTCGCGGTTCGATGGCACCTTTGGCCTTGATAATGTCGTTGAGTGTTTTTCCCTCGACGTATTGCATGGTCAAAAACAGACGTCCATCGTGTTCGCCAATGTCGTGAATTCGACAAATGTTCGCATGATCGAGCGTCGCAGCCAAACGGGCTTCGCGTCGAAACCGTTCGCTCTGATCTTTGGACTTGCCGCCGACGAAGTGCGGTAGCTTCAATGCCACCTTGCGATCCAACTCTGTATCATGAGCAAGATACACGGCCCCCATGCCCCCCTCGCCGAGCACTTTGAGCAATCGATAGCGACCGAACTCAATTGGCAGTTCGGTATTTGTTCGCTTACTTGGTACATTGGGATGAGTCGACAAGCCATCGATCCCGAGCGTATTAATGGCTTGTTCCTTTGGAACAGGTTTCGGATCTTTTTTAGCGTTCATAGGCGGATGATTAGATTTTCGTTTGTGTTAACAACACAATACCTATATTTATTCTCCCCCTCGCCCCGCTTCGGGGAGAGGGGGCCGGGGGGTGAGGGGTATTGAGCATGAGACGCAGTAAACCGAGAGCCGACGAAGCTATCGAGTTTGCGAATCTCAACGTAATTCAAGTAAAGATCTTTCCAATGTTGAGTGGCACTGGCTTCGCAATCGACACTATTGCGGCCAAAAGTTCCATCGTGATTTAATTCAATCCACAGGGGTAGACGCAACCCATGTCCTGACCCTAAAGCGCCACCTATATCCTGTATCCTGTTTGTTCCGTTGTTCCGGAGCGCGTAACCCCTCACCCCCGACCCCTCTCCCCGAAGCGGGGCGAGGGGAGTAAGACGAGCGGGACTTTGAAGAGGCTATCCAGTTTGCGAAATCACAACACTAAATGACTTTGCACAAATTGTATGGCAACGGCTTCGCAATCGCAAAGGCATTAGCCAATAGTTTCGTCGCTAAGCAATTCGACACAAGTCTTCCTGTGAAATCAACCATTAGCGGAACGGCGCTAGCCGCGTTACGGTTTCCCTGGCAGATACGGTTGTCGCGGCTAGCGCCTGCGGCTCATTTCGAACAAAGTGAGTGCCATTGGGCGTTAGCTGCGGTTCCAGTGGAATTCGCCAATTTAAGTAAGATTCATTTGTTCGGTTCGGCGTCGGAATGCGCCTTTGTGGGCCCCACAGTTCCAGTTCCACTCGCCATGCTTCGCCGCTTCGAGCAATCGGGCTAGGGGTGGATGCGCGACTTCGTGACTACTGATCGTGATTAAGCGTAGACGTAGTTCGTTTTTTTTCGTTAGAATTTGGCGTAGTCGTGGGCCTGAAATGAATCCGAATTATCGCAAACTTTTCTCCATTCAATGAACACACATCCAGAGTACAATCCACAGGAATACGTTGATCATTTTGACCCGAAAAGATACCTCGATGAGTACTATTCCTCCGAGGAGCAGGGAGATGCGGATATCGCCATCTCGAGCCGTATGTCTAGTTGGCTCAAGCGGAAAAACAGGATATTCCCTTCGTCGTTGGATGTCGGTTGCGGGCCAGTGCTTCAATATCCATTTTCCTACTCTGCCTTCTCCGAACGCATCGATTTGGCCGACTATCTGGACAACAACTTGGCTGAAATACAGAAATGGTTGAGCCAAGCTCCGGACGCCCATGATTGGGATCCGTTGTTTCGAGGGGTTCTAAAACAACATGGTATACCACTGGACGAATTGAAAGCACGGAAGAACCAGTTTCGCGGGCGCGTTTGCAAACTGCGCCACTGCGATCTTCGACAGGATTTACCGCTCGGGGAGGCCGCGACCTACGATTTGGTAACCTCCTTTTTCTGTGCCGAATGCGTCGGCTTGACGCTCGACGAATGGAAGACCATCAAATCTAGAATCCTCGGACTTGTTGCACCGGGCGGTTCGGTTTTTTTCGCAGCGATGCGAAATTGCGCAAGCTACACGATATTAGGGAAATGGTTACCCGCGATTCCGATAACCATGTACGACTATCGCGAACTACTGACGGACTATCAATTTGGCGATATCGAAGCGACCTCGCACTCGTGCCCGGAATTTCGCGAGTCCGGATTTGACGAAATTGTATTGGTTAGCGCTACTCGACTTTAGCCGATATGCAAGATGTCTCCTCGGGTATTGTAGGCGGTGTATGCGTAACCGCCGTTTGATTCACGTCGAAACAAGACAATAGTCGTAGGTTGCGTTCGATTGAACTCGGTCGCTGTTACTGTCGTATAAGCCCCCATGCAGCCGATCATGAACAAATCATCGGTCTGCAATCCATCCGGAACACGATAGTCGTCAGGCGGCAGAACACGATCAAACGAATCACACGTCGGTCCCCACATGATGCAGGGGACTCCTTTCCCCGCGATAGGGGCTTGCTCTTCATTGAGACGAAATGGAATCGGAGCATAACGCCTGCCGTCATGCAGTTGTCCCATCAAGTTGCCGTAGACGCCATCATCCAAATGAATCACTTTATGCTTCTCAAAAACTTCGACGCCATTCACCGCACGAAAGAAGGAGTCCGCAACGATTTTGGCTCGCATGATTACCGCTGCGGTATCCGCAACCATGTAGCGTCCGGGTTCCGCGATGATATGCGTTTCGTCACCGTACTCCGCTCGAAATTTCAAACTGACACGATAAATGGCTTGCAATAGTTCTCGCTGTGTTGTCCCATCCGCGTCGGCAAACATGGAGTCGCAGTACCCGCCACCGATGTCAAAATGCGTAACACGAATACCAGCCCGCTCGCGGAGTTCACGCCCAAGGATGCGAAATGTTCCAAACAAATGTTGATAGTGACTAGGGCTGGTCGTGTTGGTTCCAACATGTCCCGCAAATCCAAATCCCCCATAATTCGCTCCCACCTGTTGCTCGACCCTCTGAGCTGCAGAGTAAATTGTTTTGAGAGGACGGTAGTCAAAAGCGGTGGTGGTACCTGTTCCATCTTTCTTTTCCATCGGCACAATGCACTGCACCCCAAACTTGTTCAAATTCGAATAGGGCAATGCGACACGAACAAGCAGAATCGGCGAATATCCAGCGTTCGGAATTCCAGCGTCAGCAAGTTTCTGAACCTCATCCGATTTTTGAACCACCACGGCTTTCGGCTGGTATCGCTTGATGGACGCAAGATCGGATTGAGTGCGGATCGGATGTGTCATCACAATGTCCGAGCCAGGAATTCCCAATTGGTTAAGCCGCTCCAATTCGCCCCCGGTGGCAGCATCGAACGCAACGCCTCGATCACGGAGATGTTCAAGTACACCCGTTGCATCGCATGCTTTCACGGCAAAGTGCGGTTTGATATCTGGCATCTCGGCAAACCAATGGTCGATCTGGCGATCCAGTAGGTTTCGGTCGAAAAGCACGCATGGAGTCGTAATCGCGGGCGATTCCCGTAAGAGTGTTTTCGCAGCTTCGATAAAACCGTGCTGCTCCTTGGGGCGATCCATGGTGTCCGTAAGTTCGGATGCGTCTTTTTTCATAGCGAATCTTAAAGTGAGTGCCTAAGAGGTCTTAGTCGCGGACACCATCACGACACCTGGAATGTGGACATCTGGATTCTCGATCAAGTGGGCTTTGACATTTGGATTCGCAAAACCCAGCTTTGGAAGGAGTTCCTCGAAGTGCGATTCGTCGACTGGAGCGCATCGAATGCGGCGGAACTCACTCCCCTTTGGATCCAACAGTACATACTCCGACATGCCTCGCAAGGCGCTGATAAACAAATGGCCGCCAACAGGAATCGTCGCGCTCACACACCGCATAACATCGGCCCATCCCGCCAAATCGCCTCCCACCTCGGCGCTGACGAAGAACATTCCAAACAACGTGTTCGAAGATACAGGCAAGTCAACCACTGGGACTGCACGGACGTCGCACGGAATAATCGATCGGATCTTGCTCCTCAGTTCACGGCGTCGTGTGGCAATGGATTCATTGCTGACGAGTATTCCTTGATGCTCCAAACTCTTGGCGATGTAGTGGTCCCAGGAAAAACAGTTTTCTACATTGTCTACCCATAGTTGGGCTTCGCGTCGAGCGTCCTCAAGGTAATCGGTCAAAACAATCGTGCGAACCCACGGAACCATTGGAACGGAATGATGGAGAGTGCCGCCGCAGCCAATTTCGACGTAAGAATCGAACTGCCTTTGCATTCGATTTAGCTCGCTGAGCATGAACAGACTTATTTCTCGCTCGTCCTCGGAAGGGGCACACGAATAGTATGTGTCGAGATAGGGTCTGGCAAAACTTGGGATGTCATTGTATTCGTAAAAAGGTGCAACTTGATCGGAATCGGATGCACTAAGGTCATGGCTCATTGAAAAACGAATCCTTCGAAGGGAAAGGTTATGGAACAAATTGACGATCCAGCTAGCGGACTAAGTACAAACCAATAAACAATAGGCCAAGCCCCGCATATTGTTTTGCAGTCAACGATTCTTTAAAAACGAAGATCGCAACAGCGATGGTAAAGATGGTTAGGAAGGAGTCGACAACTCCTGAGGCTACAGCCAGCCCAAAATTTTTGCAGACGGAACGAAAAGCAATAAACGCAGCAACTGCAAGAAAGGAGACGACGACCATCAACCACTCCCAACCAGCGTCCAGCGACTTCTTGGTTAAAATATTCGCAAACACAAAAAGCAAAGCGACACCTGCCGAAAAAGAAATCGCTTTGTAGTCCATCGTTTTTCCCAAGCTGCTCAAGGTTTGGTTTTCTGCTTATTTCGTCTGCTCAGCAATCGGGACCAAATGAGTCCAATGCGGTATCTGCTGCGGCTCAATCCAGCAAGTTTTTCTTCGAACGCGAGCACTGGCTTACGTGCCAGATAACGGTTGATGTCGTCCGAAAGCGATTGGGCAGAATCGTAGCCATTGCTTGAGTCAAGCTGCATGCACCGCATCAAGATAGCATCGAGTTCGGCTACGATTGTTTTTTGAGATAGTAACTCAGGGATGTCACAATACTGTCTAGAAACGCTCGCTTGGTTGTAAACAACTTCGTACAACGCTTCGCCCAACTGCTTTAAATCCTCATTCGCGGTCACGGTGGGCGGAGCATTGCCATCGATTCCGGACACGCAACGTAACAGGCCCCAGTCGAGAACTTTGATCGCTTTCGTCGATTTGCAAACACGAAGACTCGATGCAGATAGTTTGCCGTGGGTAACACCCTGACTGTGAGCCAACGAAACCGCACTAGCGGCGTCGCGGATGTAGCGCAATACGGCAGCCCCCGAGCCTGTTCGCCAATCAATCGCGTCGCCAGAGAGATGAAGCCCAGGTCGAAGCTCCGCCAATGAGTACCCGTCGATGAACTCGGTCACGAAATAAGGGAGGCCACCTTTCAGTTTTCCGCAGAAAAGGATTTCCGGAATATTCGGATGCTTCAGTTTTGCGGTTCGTTTTGCTTCGGAAGCAAATATTTCACTGAGCTCCCCTGTCGCTTCACGTTTCGAGATCTTGATCACAACAGAGCGGTCGGTTTCTGCATGTTTGGCAGCAATGGTCCAATGAAGCGAGCTCTCATTGATAGGCTTCGGTTCGACCATTGGGTAGTCTTTTACAAGGCCGACGAGATTCAGCACTCGAGCCCAGCCAGTCGCACCCTCGGTTTCGGCGGAAATGTTTTGATCCTGAACCGATTCATCAACCTCTTTGTCCAATCGGACGATTTCCTTTGGGCGATACCTGGACAGATCGCCAACATCTTGAATCAGCACTGAAAGCGTTGGAAGATTCAGTTGACTAGCGGTTAGATAGGTCGATGTGGTAAGTTCGTCCGGGAAATCGGATCGAGAATTCGACGGACGCGGTTGATCTTCTTTGGGCATGGAGGAAACGCAAAGTCTCGAAACTTGGAAAACGGAAGAAATCTAGGATAAACGATTCGCGAAAAGGTTTCTATTCCCTTCACATCTTTTTTGCGCCGGATTCGATTTGAATCGCAAAAAACATATCTGAGAAAAAAATTTTTGTTTTTCTCTGTTCGGTTTCCGGAGATTTTGCGCCCATCCGATCTTGCCAAATGAAAGCCACGTTCGCAGCCGAGCAGTATCACCAATTGCTGCATGCAAGTAAGATGAAATACAATTTGTCAAATCCCTTTGATGTAGCACACATGTTGTTGGAGTGGCGTGTGCCGTGAGGGTGGCGACTCAACATGCCGTTTATTTCCAGTTCAAGCTTCCATGCAAACAAATAAGATCAGAACCTCGTGTCCAAATTGCAATACTAGCTTGAGCGTGAAATCGGAGCTCGACGGTCGAGCCGTCAAATGCCCGAATTGCACGGAACGGTTCGTGCTCGATCTAACCGCGAGCAAACTAGCGCCGTCGAGCCTAACGGCGAGCAAACTAGCACAGCCAAGCCAAAATTCCTCCGCGCAGTCGCTGGCAGAAGAAGCTCTGATTGCTACGCACGAAACACAAGGCTCTACGGTTCGACCGAAACAGCTTGAAAAAGTGGCAATCGATTCCAGACTTTCCGATACAGGTACTGCCACAACGAAGACGGCGCATGTGGAACACACGTTGTCCACTTTGGGCCGTTTCGAGATCAAAGAAGTGCTTGGTCAAGGTGCTTTTGGGCGAGTTTTTCGTGCCTACGATCCACAGCTCGATCGCATGCTCGCGTTGAAGGTGCCGCTGTTTAGCCAAGAAGAGAAGCAAAAGGCCGCACGGTTCCAAGCGGAAGCCAAAGCAGCAGGACGTTTGCGTCATCCCAACATCGTGCCGACGTTTGATTCAGGACGAGTGGGTGACCAGTTCTACATCGCATCGCAGTTTATCGAAGGCAAATCACTTTCAGCGACGATCAAAGACAAGAAGATTGATTTCAAGCAGGCAGCCAAATGGACGGCTGCCATCGCGCGAGCTCTTGATTACGCACACGAGATGGGGATCGTGCATCGGGACGTCAAGCCGCACAATGTGATGCTCGACGGACGGGACGAGCCGCAATTGATGGACTTCGGATTGGCCAAGCGGGTCAATGAAGACTCCAACATGACGACCGAGGGAGCATTGCTGGGAACGCCAGCCTACATGGCTCCCGAGCAAGCTCGAGGTGATGTGGCTAATGTCGGACCGCACTCCGATCAGTATGCAGTCGGTGCGATTCTATACGAGCTGTTGTCAGGCCAGCGAGCTTTCGATGGACCACCGCACGCCGTCCTGGCTCAGATACTTACGCGAGAACCGACAGCTCTCGAGACCTTGGACAAATCGATTCCGAAAGATCTAGCGGCCATCGCTCAAAAAGCAATGAGCAAAGGGGCATCGCAACGATACGAGTCCTGTGGCGAGATGGCCGAGGATCTCCAGCGCTGGTTACGAGGTGAGGCCACGATCGCTAGGCCTGTAACGACAATGGAAAAGGGGATGCGTTGGGCCAAGCGAAATCCAGTGGTCGCGGGTTTATTGATAGGCGTAGTAAGCGTAGTATCCGTCGCTATCTTCAGCGTTTCAATGGCGCTATGGCACGCCAATTCAGCAAAGGCCAAAGCCCTTTCGGCCCTTGCAGAAACCGAACAGCAGCGAGTTCGTGCCGACCAAAAATCGCTCGAATTGGCGGATGCATTGAAAACCACGGAAGCGGAAAGAGCTAAAGTCGAAGCTGAGCGGACTAGGGCCGAAGCAGAGAGCAAACGTGCGGATGCAAAAACTCGGGACGCTATCGCCGAATCCAAAAAGACAGAGGATGCACTGAAGAAACTAGGGGAAGTCTCGTACAAACCTTTGATCGAGCGCGCTCACAACGCTTACTTTGAGGGAAACTACTCCTTGGCCAAGCAAACTCTTGGGCAAGTAGATACCAACGTTGAGGCTTGGGAGCGGCGATACCTCAATCGGCTGATGCGGACGGAGTCGATTGAAATCCCATTTGTTTCCAAACCTGGTGATCAATACTGCGAACTAATGGCATTTTCCCCAGATAGCAGGTACTTGGTTCTGGCAGATGATAAAGTTGGTCATGTCTCTGTCGTTTCCACTAAAGAGGGAGTTAGGCTACGAAAGATTCATGTGCACCCGATGCCTGTCGGTCAACAATCGGAGTCTCCAGTGTCGACGTTAGCCATCGACGAAACAGGGCAGTACATGATCTCGATGTCGCGACGGAATGGAGAAATAGCGTTGACGGATTTATTAAATGCTACTGTACTTAATCGTCATCAATTTGCCGGAGATCCAATCAACTACAGCTCGCCGGAAATTATCGCGGTTCCCTCGTTCAAAAGCGGGAGTGTTTTAATGCGTGATTTTTCTTGGAACTACGAAATCAATGAAGACAAAACGTCGTTTCGCATTTCAGAAGCAAAGGATGCTCTTGCAAATATAAAATCTCGTCGTGGTCGTCAGGTTTCACAAAGCGAGGAAAAAGATTCGGAACTCTTCGGCCCTTTGAACCGCTCGATTTCATTCGACGGATCCGTGGCAGCATTTGGAAACGCAAAGGGCCGGATATCCATCGTTTTCCACCCTACCACAAAGCAAAAGCAGCCGGCAAAGATCGTTAAAGTGAGCGATAAACCGATAGCTGGTATCGCCGTTAGCGCGAACGGCAGGCTCGTAGCGATTGGCAGCAACGACAATGCTGTTCGGATTTTGGACACCCATTCGATGACCTTGATCCACGAAGAACGCTCTTTTGATGAACCGCCTCTGATTCTTTCTTTTTCTGACGACAACAATTTTCTTGCTTGCTCGGACCACCGAAAGATGCTCCTAATTCCATTGGCGAAATTGCGAATCAAGCCCATTTCCAATTTAAGGCTTAAAGAAACGATTGCTTCCATCGCCATCAGGGACTCATTCAATAATACTGAACAAGCAATCATTCAAACTACCTCGACCAATCGAGTTTTGGTTGTGTCGATGGACAATAAGAACGAGCCGACCGCTCTCGCAATTCCTACTTTAGACAAGATTACTTTGTCGAGCGATGGACAGTTCCTGGGCGGATATGACAAGAAGGCATCCAAAATCCTCGTATTCAAAACGGACAATTCAAGCGAGGCCGTGGCGACCATCGCCCAACCGGATGTTGATTTTGTGGGTTTCAGCCACCAAAAACATTGTGTCGTAAGCTACTCACGTAACGAGCAAAGTTGGAGTGCGTTTTCCTATGATGGATCGGTACTATGGAAGAAGGCGGGAGGAGCGACTCCTATTACCGATCCGCCTAAATTTTCAGAAAGCGGTGAATGGGTGGCTGTCGCTATCGGAAACCGACCAAACGGAGAGATATACAATGTAAAGACTGGTGTGTGGATCGCCACATCCAGTCTTCCACTCGCGTTTAGCTTAGACGATTCGAATGTTGCCACTTCAAATTACTTGCGTTATTGCCAAATTAGTACATTAAAGCGTACCGGGATGAAGTCTCTGGTAGGCCATACAGACAAAGTCACCTACTTGCACTTCTCCGTCGATGGCAAGCGGCTTTTTACGGGATGCGATGACGGGGGTGTGCGACTTTGGAATGCAGAAAACGGTGAGCTGCTGTTCAAACTCTGTACGTTCGACGAACCGGTCGGTGGACTGGATCTTTCGTCCGATGGCAAGCAGTTGGTTGCGGTGAGTCGTTCCGGTCAAATCCGAGTCTTTGATACCGACTGACGATCCTCGACCCGGATTTATTGTGTTTTACTCCCCCTCGCCCCGTTTCGGGGAGAGGGGGCCGGGAGTTGAGGGGTAGGATCGTCGCTTGCAGGTCTCCGGTGCAGTGATTTGTTAGAGACTTTGCAACAACGTGAGGCAATGCGACCACAACTAAAACTCCAATCAAAATACAGTGCAAACCCCCTCACCCCCAGCCCCTCTCCCCTAAAAAGGGCGAGGGGAGCAAAGCAAAAAATTTGCTTCCATGGTAACACACAAGATCAAAACCACCTGCCCGAAGTGCCGAGCAAGCCTGACCGTGAAGAACGAGCTTGATGGCCGTGCTGTTCAGTGTCCGAGTTGCTCCGAGCGATTTGTTCTTGAGCTAGGCGCCAGCCTGGCAGTGCGAACCAGCGCGTCGAGCTCGCAATCACTTGTGGACGAAGCTTTGGTCGAAACGAGCGAGTCAACTGGCTCGACCGCTCGGCCCGAATCACATGCAAACTCCGCTTTAGTGACCAATCATGCGGGAATAACCTTAAGCGTCACAAACAACGGAAACTCGGATACCACCGTTTCACTCTTGGGCCGTTTCGAGATCAAAGCAGTGCTCGGACAAGGAGCTTTTGGACGCGTTTATCGAGCCTACGATCCGCAGCTCGACCGCATGCTCGCTTTAAAAGTCCCGCTGTTCAGTCAAGAAGAGCAACAAAAAGCAGCACGATTTCAAGCAGAAGCAAAAGCAGCCGGGCGTCTTCGCCATCCCAACATCGTTCCAACGTTTGATTCAGGGCGGATTGGTGACCAGTTTTATATCGCTTCGCAGTTTATCGAAGGGGATTCGCTGTCCGCCCGAATGAAGAAAGGAAAGGTAGACTTCAAACAGGCAGCGAAGTGGACCGCTTCCCTTGCACGCGCACTTGCCTACGCGCATGAAATGGGGATCGTGCACCGCGACGTCAAACCGCAAAATGTGATGCTCGATGCGCGCGAGGAACCTCAATTGATGGACTTCGGACTGGCCAAGCGGGTGAACGAAGACTCGAACATGACCACCGAGGGGGCGTTGCTTGGGACTCCAGCATATATGGCTCCCGAACAAGCTCGCGGTGATACCAACAAAGTCGGTCCGCTCTCCGACCAATACGCGGTCGGAGCGATACTCTATGAATTGCTTGCGGGGAGGCGAGCATTTGACGGCCCACCCCACGCCGTGCTAGCGCAGATTTTGACCAAGGAGCCGGAGTCGCTACTTTCTATCGATTCGTCGATTCCGAAGGATCTTTCTGCCATTGCGCAAAAAGCAATGAACAAGGAGGCTTCAGGACGTTATTTATCGTGCGGCGAACTGGCAGAAGACTTGGAACGTTGGCTGCGTGGCGAAACGACTCTTGCTCGCCCGGCTACCGTTCTTGAGCAAGCGATACGATGGCGCCAACGCAACCCGGTTTTGGCCGTTTTGATTGGCGCGTTAATCGGCGTGATTAGTTTTGCGATCAGCGGCATCTCGATCGCGTTATGGAGCGCTAACACTGCTCGTAATTCAGCTCAATCGGCTCTGAAAGACGCGGAAAATGAACGAGCTCGAGCAGACGAAAAAGCGCAAGAGGCCATCAATGCGTTGAGCAACGCCGAAACCGAGCGCATTCGTGCGGATGGTAAAGCGAAGGAAGCGGAGGAATCGCTCAAAATTGCAGATACAGAACGCAAACAAGCGGCCGTAAAATCCAAGCTTGCTGAAGCGCAAGCAACACTCGCTTTCCAGCAAAAGCAATTGGCTGAATCCGAAACACGAAAAGCAGACGAAGCATTTCGAAAAATTGCTGAGGTTTCTTACCAGCCGCTTATTGAGCGGGCTCACACGGAGTACTGGAACGGAAATTTAGAATTAGCCAAAACCAGCTTTAGCAACGCAAACAAACGCTTTGGGGACTGGGAATGGGACTACGTTAATCGACTGCTCAATCCTCGGTCGACCAAGGTACCAGGTACTGCTCACTATAATTGGATTCAATATTCGCCAGACGGAAAAAAACTTATATGTGCAGAAACCAACCACACTGTTGGAGGTCAATACAAGAATGGCGAAGGGTTTGTGGTCCTCACTTCCCCAGTTGAAGGCGGTCTCATTCGTAGAATTCAAGTCCACCCACCTGCATCTGTTGGAAGCTCTTATGCACTAAACTGCATTTTCGACGAGTCGAGCGAGCTAGTGCTATCCGCCGGCATCAGAAGTGGCACTGACTCGGAACGCGAGCTTACGCTGACTAATGTAAACAGTGGCGCGGTGATATCGCGTTCAACGATTCCGGGGCATTGGCAGGAACCAAGGATCATTCCTTGGCCGTCATTCAACGAAGGACTAGTCAAAGACGGGTGGACGTATTATTTGTACTCGATTTCATCGGACCGTAAGCTTCTACTTAATAAAACACCAGTCCCTCAAGGTCCGGGGCCTATTGCCCCAGGTTTTTTGGCGATGCACGACAGTTTTGTTGTTTCACGTGTAGACAATGGATTGAATATCGAAGATCGGTCACCCAAGGCTCGCGGAAAAAAGATCGCCCGCATTCCCCATCTGGGACTCCCATTGTCAATCGAGACGTCAAGACTGGGAGATATCATCGTGGTAGAGGATGCGAATAGTCTGACGAAGATTCGAATATCCAAAGCAACGGTAGAGACGGTTCAGGTCGAAAGAAAAGCCGCCAAATCACTAGCTATGAGCGGTGACGGCAAGTTTGTTGCCATAGGTACAATCGACGGTGGCATTCGTGTTTTCGAAACGTCAGAGATGTCCGTCATCGCTGACATCCGTATTCACAAGCGTTCCACCGCGAAAATCTGCTTTTCCCCGGATGGCAAAACAATTGCGTCAACGGATGGTGAAGAGGTTTATTTAACCCCATTCCCAGAATCCAATCGAACAAGCCCCCTGCAAACAAAGGAAGCCAAGATTACCGAAGTCGCGTTTCATGATGGTGACGCAGAAACCACGGAGCAGAGGATTGCGGTTCTGACGTCCGATGAACAACTACGAATCGGACCCGTCGCTAGCGTGTTGGATTCAAAACCGCAACGATTTCCCAGCATATCACGGTTATCAATAAAACAGGACGGCAGATCCATTTGCGGCGTCAATGACAAAGAAATGATCGCCAAGGTATTTGCGGTGGACGTTCCGGCAAATGAGATGGCAACCATCCAATTGCCTCAATTGGAATCGTCGAATACCGGCGGGAAAGCAATCATTGGTTTTGATTGGAATGCTGACACCAAGCACTTCGCGTTTACCAGTGATGAGATTGCCGCCCTGCGTTTCGATGGAACGGAACTTTGGCGAAAAGTATGCAGCAACCCCTACGCGCCGGTATTTTCCAAATCGGGTAAAGCGTTGGCGTACGACCGCATACTTAATGTTGTTTCAACTGAAAATGGGGCAGCGATTTCAGAAGGATCCACGTTTGTTAATCCGAGGGGATTCAGCCATAATCAATCCTTGTTCGCCGGGGTTTTTGGTGTCGATGAAACTAGCCGAAAAGTTGCTGTCCGATCTTTAGATCCCAAAAGCCCAGGAGCAAGTATGCTAGTCGGCCACACCGACAAGATCACCCAGCTCCAATTTTCTCCCAATGACCAACGTATTTTCACTGGCAGCAAAGACGGAACTGTCCGCGTTTGGGATGCAAAAACTGGCAGTCAACTACTAACCCTTTGTTCCTTCGGAGAGCCTGTCGGAGGACTCGATGTCTCTGCATCGGGGAAACGAGTTGTTTCATTTAGTGAAAAAGGCCAAATCCGAGTCTTTGAGACCGAATGACATTGAGCCACCTTCCTAGTATTGCTGTTCGGGTTGGTGGGACCTGCGTCACCGCTTCTCTCTACCCAAACCAAGTTCCCCCCTGTGAAACCGTCGCCGCAGCGCCTCGCTGCTCCGCCCCAGGGATTGCGTCTAGACTAGACCAAGCGAAGAGGCCGCCAAAGCAGCCGCTAACCCCGCGTTACGAACGTTCTCTTCAAAATACCGAGCCCTCGTCCTTGCAGTGGGTAGCGTCGCTCCGTCCAAGCTCAACGATTAAGGCAGGTTCCCCGCTGAATTAGATTGAGCGTTTGAATGTGCCGTGAAGATACTAACTAGAGTGAACTTAAAAACTATTGGTACTAGTTTGCGCGTCGTACTAGGTAAAGCGGAACCCGCCGTTCGCCTAAAAAGGGGCGAGGGCAGCTAAAGGCAAATCTAATGAACTTAAATGATTGTCAGACTTCTGACAAGTTCCGACAAGTTTCGTGAAAGCATGACGTAAACGATTCGAAAAGCGAACAAAAAAATTCGAAATATTTCCACAAAGTTTAGAGCCACGAAACTTGGAATGGGAAGTGCCTGAAATCGATGTTTTAGGTTAGAATTTGACGACACCCGAACGTTAGAAATCCGATTTTTACCGCCCCATGAACGACGAGAGCTTAAAATATAGAATAGGTCGTTTTGAGATTCAGCGAGAGCTGGGGCGTGGAGCGTTTGGTACGGTTTACCTCGCAACGGATCCGCAGCTTGAACGCGCCGTTGCTCTGAAAGTGCCCCATTTCGGGGCCGAGGAAAGTTCCAAGAAGGTTGCGCGTTTTCTTCGTGAGGCCAAAGCCGCGGCGGGTCTTCATCACCCCAATATCGTTGCCGTGCATGATGCTGGACAGCATGGTTCGCGATACTATATCGCGTCCTCTTTCGTCGACGGAGCGACCCTGCGCGA
Source organism: Pirellula sp. (assembly GCA_031374925.1). GTDB lineage: Bacteria > Planctomycetota > Planctomycetia > Pirellulales > Pirellulaceae > JBKCUI01. The sequence continues at coordinate 38,161 of JANMHA010000048.1, forward strand.
TTTGCTCAGGAAAAATGGTAAACCTTCCGCGATTGCCGCTGCCAAGCTGATTTCAAAACTAGCGAACGCAGTCGGCTATGCAAATGAGCAAGGCGTCGTTCATCGCGATGTCAAACCCGAAAACGTCTTAGTCGAAAAAGACGGAACGCCATACCTAGTCGACTTCGGTTTGGCGAGGCGCGACAGCGAGGATGTGTTGCAAACGCAGGAGGGTACGGTTTTAGGTACTCCTGCTTACATGAGCCCCGAGCAAGCAAGTGGTCGTGGAGCAACGGTTGACGGCAAAACCGATCAGTGGTCGCTGGGGGTCATGCTCTACGAATTGCTAACTGGTCTGCGTCCATTCGAGGGGAATTCCATGCAGATGATGTATGCCATTCAGCATACGAATCCGCTGGAACTTAGAAAATGTGTCCCTAGCATTCCACGCGATCTCGAAACCATCTGCCATCGCTGTTTGGCAAAGGACCCCAAAGATCGCTTCAGTGACTGCTACGAATTAAGTCGGGATTTGGAGCGTTGGCTCGCTGACGAATCGATTGCTTCAAGAAGGCAATCGCTGGTCGAGCGGTTTCAGCGATGGAACAGACGCAATCCCCTAGTCGCGAAACTCTCGATCGCTCTTTTTGCAAGTATCTCGTTGCTCGGTGCCGTTGCCTCGATCCAGTGGCTGCGTGCCGAGAGCAATGCATCGCATGCGCTAGATTCCGCTATTAAGCTGCAGGCTTCACTCGATGAAGTTGTTCAGCAACGCCAATTGCTGTCGGACCAAAAAGAATCACTTCAGCGAAGTTCCGCAGAGTTGGAACAGACAAACAATAAGTTGAAAAGTACCAATGGGGACTTAACGACTGCGAACCTAAAAATTGAACAAAGTCTTATTGAGCTTCAGGAAAAGCAGCGGCAGGTTGAACTTGCGTCTGCCGAAAAGGAAAAGGCAGTAGACCTTTCCGATGAAGAGCGGAAGAAGCGGATTTCAGAACAGTCAAAGAATCAGAAGCTTCGTTATTTTGGAGATATTCAAACCGCTAGGCTCGCAATCGCGGCTGGTGATTCAGAACAAGCCAAACAGATTTTGGCGTCTTCCAGCACTGATCTTCATTCTATCGAGTGGGATTTCCTCTCCAAGAACGCGGCTCGTTACGACTCCGAGTTTGTTCCGTTCGATGCCATCCAATTGCAGAACTCGGTGACGGGACGTTTTATGCGTTCCGTCCACTTCCCTGACATGGCAGTAGAACCCGATCAAATAAAGCAGATCACCACCTGTCCGAGGATTTGGGATGTTGATGCCAACGCAAGACGGTGGATTCATCGAACTTCCTCAGTCGATGTGCTTGAGCCGTTTATTCCTCCTGAATACGTACCCAACCCACCTCCTTTGGGGCAGAATCCAGTGCTAAAGGGTGTGTTTGTTGCTCCGATGATTGCAGCTTACTCTATCAATGGATCGGTCGAAAACTTTTCTGAGATTGCAACACATGCGTGGATAAGTCCGAATGGACAATTTGTTGCTGCCATTCAGCCTCGAGTGGAACGTCGTGAAATTGACGAAACCAGTTTCGAATTGCTCGTGGTATTGGAGGGATTTCTTTTTGACTTGCAGAACAAAGAGTACTTTCGACGCAAGCTAGATATCGGATGGCTCACCGAACGAGTCTTGTTTCGTAAGGTCGGTGCAAGCCTAACCGCAACAATTTCAGATTCCTCGAACTGGCGCTATTTCAATGGAGTTTTTAGTCAGGACTCTTCTCGATTTATGCTGTTGAACGGGACAGATGGTAGACTCAGCCAGTGGTTACTTACGGATCGATCGGCAACTCCAAATTCAAGTCTGCTCCTTTCCAAAGGAGGATTAAAGTCACCATTTTCCGCGCTACGAACCGAGGACGATAGGGTCGTGGTATCGATCAAAAGCCGACTGTTAACACTCGAGGAATCGACGCTCAAAATCCTTGAGGACATTGTGACGACTTGGCCTTCGACTCCAACACTTGGCATGCATTTTTCTCGAAATGGAAGAATGTTGGGACTGGTGCGTTATGTGCCCTCTATGGATAAGTCCCCGGAGGAATTGGAGCTTTGCCTTTATAGCCGACAAAGCAATTCGTGGAAAATGTGCCGCGCATCTCCTCGAATGATTGCCAGTTCGAATACATTTGGGAAAATGCTCGAGATTCCAACAAATCGCTTGGCCGCTGCTCAAAAAGGTGTCTTTACCATGGAGTGGGAAAAGTCGAGCCTTGTCGCAGATCGTTTTGAGCAATGGGTGAGTTTGCAGTTGCCGAACAGGGCCCAATTCCTTTTTCAGAAAGAGGTCAAACCCCTTTCGGAAAAGGGAGAATTAGTTTGGCAAGGTGCCAGTGGCAAAAGACCCATTGTATTGAGGCTATCCTCGGATGCGTCTTCAATCGCACTGGGGTTCCCGGATAGAATTACCGCATTAAAAAGAGAGCCAAACAAGAAAAGTTGGCAGGTGGATGCGGTCCAGGCTCTTGTAGGTGGAAGTCTTCGCAATGTACAGCCGCATCCGAAAAAGAAAGTTCTATTCGTCGCGCAAGAGGACCGACTAAGCATCTTCGATCCCGTTGACAAAAAGCTTTCCACTCAGCTTGCATCCGTAGGGGCAAATTCCGTCTACCTACAAACCAATGGACGCGTTCTATTTGCCGATGATCTCGGCCAAGTTCAAATCCTATCTGAAAATGACGGCACATTGCTCAAGAAGTTCAGAGTACAGCGAACGGCAAAAAGCGCATTGGCCCTTGATCCAGAAGGTCGGTACTTGGCAGCAGCAGGCGAAGATCGACGAATTACTCTTTGGGATCTGAACAAAGAGAAATTGCTGGGGAATGTTTTGTCCGATGTTCCCATTCAAAACATGCGTTTGAATCCTAAATCCAAATTGCTACTGGCGATTGGTTTCGACAATTCGATAGGAGTCTATGAATGGCCGTCACTGAAGCGTGTCATCTCTTTATCCGCCTCGGAAGAAGACGTTTTATGGTGCGACACCACCATGGACGGCAAAAGACTGCTGTTGGCTGGCCGCCTTGGGATTCGTGTTGTCGATTTGGAATACGGTATAGGCGTTCTTGACATGATTCAATTTTCAAGTCCGTCACTTTGCCTGGATGTGAACGAGGACCATTCGGCCGTTTTTTCCTACGGTGAAGACGACCGCCTCGCTCGTTATCCTCTTTGAAACTCTTCCATCGAAAGACCATCCCATGCCGGAATCGAAGAACAGCGCTGGAGCCCAAGGCTGGCAAATACGTAGCGATGGAAAAGTATACGTCGTCGGTTCGGAAGAACTGTTGCGAAAAATCCATCGAGAGGGACGATTTAAGGGACACGAAGAAATTCGAGCAATTGGCGGAACTTGGGGCCCAATTTCTTCCTTTGATTTTCAAGAACTGAGTCAACACGTAAATGCGCCGATGCAACGTACTGTTCAATCTCATCCGAGCCCAACTCAGCCTAGCCAACCAGTCCAAGCAGTCCAAGCCGGGGTGAAGTCCCAGCAATCATCATCGCAAGAGTCTGGATGGTGGAAAGAAGACAAAATTGACACACGCAATGCAACGTCATCCAAACGCAAAAAGATTACGATCGTTGCGATGGTGGCTTTTGGGCTGGCTGTAGGATTTGGCACGATTTATGCGCTTTGGCCTTCGCCTGACATCAGCGCCAAACCTCGCATGGCTCACGCAGTTCCAGCGGAAAACAACCGGGTGGCTGAGGTCGCATTAAACACAACTCCTACTGCTGCCCAAGTCTCGGACGAACCTAAAGCGGAACCGGGACAGAAAGTACCAATCGATCAGGACTTAGCCTCTGACACGCCACGAAAAAACAACGACGATCCAGCATTGACTGCCTTTGCAGCAAACAAACTTGCGGAAGATCTTGAAAGCTCCGAACAGAAGGCCTCGAGTGGAGCATCTCAACTTCCATTGGCGGCTTTAAAAAAAGAACCAGACGCATCGAGCGAAGCTGTTGATTCGGAAATGTCTGATCGCGAAAATGCTCCAGCGAAGACGACCGCTTCTGCCGACCCGGCTAAGCCTATCGGCGACAAAGAAGTCATTGTTGTTGAAACGGAGAAATCGGCTTCTGCCATTCTCGACCAAAAGTCGATTGCCGACAAAATGTATGATTTGATCGAAGCCAAGATTAGCTTTTACAAAAAGACGAATGACAGTATTCAAGCTAGCCGAACGGCTTGGATTGAGGCAAGAAAGAAGGTGGAGTTGCTTGAGGCATCCATCAAAGAAAATAAGCTTAAGTACGACCAAGCCAGTTCGCGCGTTGCCGATCTGAATGCGAGTCTTGCGAATCCCGCCGGATTGATTTCTCAGTTGCAACAAAAAATCAATCAGGAAAAGGCCGAGCGGGATCAACTCAACGTCTTGTTGCCCAGACTCGTGCTCGACACCGAAAATAAAAAGCGTCAATGGCAGTCCGAACAAAACACCATGTTGCAAAGCGAAAAGGCATTTGTTGAGACCTGCAAGAAAGAAAAAGAATCCTTAGATGGCATGATGCTGTCAATCGATTTTTTTGCAGAATTGCCGGTCGAAGTGCACAAGCGGATTCTTGTACAGGCTCAAAACTGGACTGCCTCGGAGCCGGACTTTTTTGTGGCTTACCTATTGCACTCGGCTGCGGCAATTTGGACAGAGGACTACCAAATTCCGGATCGCAATTTAAATCAGATGCGACGGCAAGCCGAACTGCTCTCGCCAGCAGAGCGTGAAGCGAGGAAGCAAGCCTTGCAAAGGTTCGAAACGATTGGAATCGGGCTATCTGCGCTTTCCAAGTTTAAGCAAAACAAGACAACCGACGCGATCGATCGGCTTCAGGCCGCATTCAAATTGGATCAAACGTTTGCTGAAATATGGTTGCTTCGTGGGCAAGTCGGCTTGGAACGGAAAGGGCAAGCGGATGGCAATTACTATTTTCAACGTGCTGTGGCGCTTCGACGAGACGATCCTCGTGTTTATCGAATTGTGTTGGATTCACTAATTCAGCGAAATGAATTCCCAAAAAGTCTCGTCGTGGAATATCTTCGAGATCTGGTTAAGCGATCGGTTAGTAACGACGAACGCTCTTGGGTTACAGCTGCGGATGTCGCAGTACGCATCGGTGAGTTCGAAAATGCAAACGAGTATCTATCTCACGTCGTAGAACCGTATTTTCAAGAACGGAAAAAGAAGATTCTATCATCTATAGAGGCTGCGAGAAGCAAGTAGTCATCAACCAAATTGCGGCCGAGAAAAAGGTGTCAGGCCGAGAAAAAGGTGTCAGGAACCGTTTTCGCTTTTTCGGCTTCTCCTTAGTAGTTCCTTGATGCCAACGTTAGAGGACTGCACCGGCGCCAATCCTGAGCACTGGCAACCAATTTGGCTCGAAGTGCGTTTCGCTCGACATAGCGACAAACATTGAGGAAGTGCTGGTCATCTTGAATTAGGAAAGATTTGAATCTCCCCTGTACCCGTACGCCCTACTGCCAACTCCAGAATTCGCTCGAACGCCTCATAATCCGCATCCTTCTCGAAAATGGGAAGCCTCGCGTTCGCTCGATTGAGCACGTGATAAATCAACCCTCCATCTGCCGCTCTCTTCGGTCGTCCCATGATGAATGAAATCTCGCAAATCTAACCCCAAATGTCAATTAACGGTTCCTGACACCCTTAATTTTCCTCCTGACACCCTTAATTTTCCTGGAATTGTCGTGGATGAATGCGATGGGCGAACAGTAGAGGGAGGGGTGCGCAAAATGCGAATTTCCAAATTTGATAAATCTTTGGCGGTGTCAGCGCTTCGTTCGGCTAATTGTAACTAGGTAACGAGCGCTGCGAATCCTTTATTCAGAACGCTAATAACCCTCGGCAGGCGGAGCCCTCCGACATGGAAGTCAATGGAGGGATCTTTTTAACCAAACGATAGTGCAGAGAAATCATGGCTACACGCAAGCAAAAGCTGTTCGGCGGAACCTCCAATGACCTCGCGAAACGAACTCGCCCTAGCCAGTCGGACCGCAAAACTCGTCGGCGTCTACTTCGTATTGAATTATTAGAGGATCGGCGACTTTTAACGCTCGATACCGCCCAATGGAACTCAGTTGGACCCGACGTAATCATCGGATCGGGAAATGTAGACACGATCGCCCCCCCAGTCCCTGGCGGATCAGCATTCACGGGAGCCGTAAGTGGCGCGATTAATGTAGCAAGACCTAGACCTGGCGATGCCAATACCATTTTTGTGGGGGCTGTGAACGGCGGCATTTGGAAAACAACCAACGCACCTAAGGAATTGTGGGGCGGTAATCCAGGCCCGACATGGGTGAACCTGACTCCCAATCAGCCTTCCCTTTCGATAACCGATCTTGAGTACGATCTGTCGTCGTTCGAGAATCCCAGAAACCCCAATACCGAACGATTGGTCGCTGGAGTCGGAACGAATAGTTCATTTCAGAGGCAGGGTGGCGCTTTAGTCGGGCTGCTGTTTTCGGAAAACGGTGGCGCGGACTGGCAAGTAGAAAACGGGAATGGATCTCTTTCCGGACGGCAGATTAGCGCGGTTTCGCCCTTGGGAACAGAGGTTCTTGTGGCGATGGATGACGTGGCGTCCGTCAATGGCCCCGGCCTCGCACGCATCACGCTCAAGGGAACGAATAGCAACCCTTTCATCCTGCCGTCTCAATTCAGTATCGGCCCTGGCGCGACGCTGACACGAACGGGCCGAGTTGTCGATATCATTCGAGATCCGTTAAGCCCGCAAACGGTCTATGTCGCTTTGCCCGAGGCGAGTCGCGTTGTGGGTTCCATCTCAACACAAGAGGGGGGCATTTTTCGCTCGACCAATGGTGGAACAACTTGGGATCGGATCAGTATTGATATCGTCAACCAACTGTTGGATGGTCGACGGGCGGATGGGTCGACGGGGCCGTTTTTTACCAACCGCGTCTTGCTTTCGTTGCACCACACCAATGTTCTTGGCGTCGAACAGAACATGCTTTACGTCGGCATTGTGAACACTAAGACAATCGCAGGACTCTTCCGTTTCGACGCAACCCAACCCTTAATTCAATCCGCTTGGCGGAAAATTGCTACTCCCTCGGTGACCGAAGGTAAGCATGGCGATTTGCATTTCTCCTTGGTTGCACACCCGGTGTTTCCTAACGTGGTGTTTGTCGGTGGTGATGTCGATAAAACGACCAACAAGGCAAACATCGTGCGTGTTGTTCTAGGTCCGACATTAGGCGACGAAGTTACCACGCGAATTACGACCGCAACCAGCGGACCGCATCCGGATAGCCGCGGTCTGGCCTTTGACGCAGTCGGCAATCTAATCGAGGTTGACGATGGTGGTGTGTATCAGTTCGACAGCCCCTCCGCTTTGGTTCTTCCAAGTGGAAATTGGTTATCACTGAATCGCAATTTGTCGACATTCGAAGCCGTTTCGGTTGCTTTTGACCCAATCAAATTAGGGGTTGTGGTCAGTACGCAAGACAACGGCACTGCATTCGCCTCTGCGGGCCCAACTTTTACCCAAATCCTGGCTGGCGACGGCGTAGCGGTGAAAGTGGACCAAGTATCAGATAGCTCATCCGTGGTCTACTACAGCACGCAAAATCTAGGAGTGCTCGAAAGACGCACGGAAGTTAAGTTGCCGACGGGGTCTGTCGACCTTGGACCGGAAAGAGCCAAGCTGCAGATTCTCAATGGCAATCAGATTGCAGGGCAATCGAGGCTGACAGTGCAAGTGTCCGACCCAAGTAAGAAAGGCTTTGATCCGACGTTGCCTTTCATACCAGCGATCGCTATCAACGCGGTTCGCAACGGCAACCTCTTCGTCGGCTCCAAGTTCCTCTACGAGTCCACCAATCGCGGCGATTCGTTTCGCGTGCAAGGTGGCGTCGTATCGGCTACGACCGACTTGATCGACAACGATTCTGACGGGGTCATCGACGATGCAGACGAAGTTCAACCAGCCGTACCGTTGGAAGGAAAAGGCGCAAGCTCCAGCATCATAACAGCCATCGCGTCCGGTGGGTTCGTTGGAGGCGTGGCCAATCCAAGTTTGTTGTACGTCGGATTCGGCTCTGGTGAGGTCTTCGTTCGTACGACAAATGGTGGAGCGATTGCCCGGACTGCAAAATCGCTGGCGTCGCTAAACGGCAACCAGCCCATCGTCGATATCAAAATGGATCCGCGAAACGGACACACCGTCTACGTCGCAACCGCCGCTCAAGTCTTTCGTAGCGACAACGACGGCGGTGATTGGACGAAGCTTTATGACGCCGCGGTCGACTTCAAAGGATTCGTCAACAGCCTGGAGCTAGTAAAGCTGCCGACGGTCACGACCTCCTTGCCGCAGCAGGGCATCGATCAGCTTTTTATCGGTACCACTTTCAGCGTGTTCACTTCTGAAGTCGCGGATATCCAAATTGCGGCTACTCCCGTTGTACCTGTGTGGAAAGCAGTCGGAATCGGACTGCCATCGCTTCGGATACAGGACTTGGAGTACGACGAGAGGAGTGACACACTGCTGGCTGCAACGCTAGGGCGAAGCGTCTTCACCGTTTCCAACGTTAGCCGGGAGTTAAATCATCAGTCCATAGAAACGGGCGAGGTCGAAATCGTAAGCTTGCCAGCAAACGTTGCAGGAAAGTTTTCGATGACTAGCGTCGAGTTGATTCGCAACTCGGGCGCAGTGATTCCGTTGGTCATGCAGCGTCATCCACTCAGAGGTGATCTGCAATTGTTCAACCAAGGTCAGCTCGTCGGAGAGTTGGCTTTCTCGGAGCGCTTTGACGGTTTTGTCAACGCATCGTTTGCGGACACTGGCTCGTTTGTTTTTGCTCCAAACTCGTTCTCCAATCTGGCATTCGACGATGCGCCCTCGGTGCCTGGTTTGCAAGGAGTCGTTCGATTCAACTATCGAGTTGGTACGACTCCCGTTAGTTTTGACATGGATATTCGACCTGGCAGTGCCAACAACATCGACTACACAGAAACGAGCAGTCTGTTTGGTGTGATGGCATTGCAGCAGCGTCTCAATTTTCACGGCGTGACTGATTTTGCCGGAAAAGGCTTAGCTGTCGATGGAATCTTAGGACCGTTGACTGAACAGGCCATCCGTAATTTCAAAGCACAACTGACGGGTAACTTAGCGGGAGTAACGGCAGTCGTCGATAGTCTAACATCATTGAGACTCAACCTAGATCCAGCCGCGCCCTTGTCACTGTCGACAAAAACTCAAACCGACGTGCTGGCTGGATTTGGAAAACTCGGAGAACAGCTTGGGTTACTTGATTCGATCGACCCTATCGATCAGCCATTGCCCCTGGTCGGATCCATCGATCCAGCACAAATCGCGTTGTCGCCAGCCAAAGAAGTCACCATCGGTAACACTCTATCGCCAGGCTCTATTATCGGTAATCAGGTAATCATTCCACTTGCCAACTACTTGCTCGTCGATAATACACCCACCGGTGCAGAATTCCTTGACTTTATACAAGGCACTCCCGACTCTGCCGGCTTCTCAAATATCGTCTTCGATCTACAACCAAACGAGCTTCGGGTCAACGTTGCGTTCAATAAATCGGTGACTACCCCGAAGCCGCTTGATCTAGGCAGCAAAGCTCTGGCTGCTGGATTTAGAATCGGTCAGCCACCGATGATCAATGTCGTCACCGAACTCGTCACGAGTCTGCGGATTGGCATCGACTTGAACAAGCCTAACTTGAACGACGCAATCTATGTTCAAATCGAAAATCTGACTACTTCTGTCCATGCGGTCTCCAACGCTACCCTCGATATGCTAGGGGGCTTTTTAGATCTGAATTCGACGACATCCAATTTCCTTATCGACGGCATCGTTCAAGTGTTTTCGGTCGATGCCAATAGCAACCATGCTCGACTAACACTAAATGACCTAATCAAATTCCCATCTTCCAGCCAATTCGCGACCAACGCGACCGGCTCCGCCGCTGGGACGATTGACATAACCACCAACCTCTTCGGCGGGAATTTCCTTGGTGTGGTGGCTGTCGGCGAACCAGGCAATCTTTTTAATGCACAAGCCCCTAGCATTGACTTAAGCGGACTCTCTGGGCTCCGTGCTTTGATGGATTTGGAACCATCCCAGGTTGGTACAGCTATGGGCCAGTTGGGGACACTGCTTCAAAATTTACGCACCAGCGATGTGCTCGGCGATCGCATCAAGTTCACGGCCACCTCGAAACTCGGTGACGCAATTGATCCTGCCAAGATCTGGAACGACAAAGTCAAAGAGCTTTTTGTTGAGAAGCAAGGACAACCTGCAGTCAAAACGCTGCAAGAACTGGTGACGCGATTGGGATCGTCCCTTAATGGTGGCAGTTACAACACCGCCACAAAGCTACTCTCGTTCAATTTCAAACTTGCCGGAGAAACACCAGCCAAAAAAGTGCGTCTCGGTTTCTCCGACGGACTAGGCGATTTGAAGGACGTTGCCACACAAAGCGACGGTGACTTGAGCGGCTCGGCCGATTTGACATTCACACTAACGTTTGATCTAAGCCAACCTGTCGGAGGAGGCGCAACATTTACCAATGCTACCACCCTGGCCAGTTTGAACGGCGGACGCGGGGTCATGGGACTGGCGGCCGATGGCCTGACGGATCTCCGGATCGGACTGAGCAACGGTGTATCCTTTGAAGTTGTTTTGGATGGTGCAAACACCTTGGGCGACATCGTGACCAAGATTCGTGCCGCAGTGCCAATTGCTGTCGGTACCTCTGGTTTTGAAGTTCGTGTCGAACGCGATCATCTGCTGCTTATTGATAAAACGCATGGCGCCGCGAACGCCTTCTCCGTCAAAGGCGCGAACGGTTCGCTAGCTGGTTTGGCTGGAATTGGCTTAGGTATCATCGCAACAATTGATAAACCCAACGCAACAGGTGAGTTTGTACTCGATGGATCCCCTTTGCACGGCGACTCGTTGTCCAATCATGCGTTTCTTGTTGCCAATGGCGCGAACGTCCCAAAACTATCAGGGACCGTGAACTTGGTTGCGGCGGACATCGACGCTTCCGCGAAACTGAACTTGGTTCCCGTTGCGTTGGGTAACGGGGCAACTGCAAGTCCCTCGGGTAGCGGCACAAGTCATCAGACTTTTTCCACGACGTTGAAGGATCCGAACAACGATGGGCGTCTGACGTTTGCAGAATTGAAAAACGGATTGGCAAACGTCAGCACGATTGCCAATCCAGCGGTCATTGGTGGCTCCTCTAATTTTTCGCTGCCTGCAAGTGGCTCGTTGCCATGGGGAACGGTCGCATCCAATCCGGGAGTAACGATTACATGGACGGACTTGGCGAACCCGAACACAATGTCAATCGACTACGGCCAACAGCTCGCGCAGCTTCGCGACTTCGGCGCGGTGGATAAAAACGCGATTACGGTGTTGATGGATCAAGTTGCCATGTACCTTGCGCAGATCGAAGCGGTGTCTTTCCTGCGTGACAACATCCCTCTACTGGATAAAAACCTTGGGTCACTAGTCAACGCAGCCGAAAAGTTCCGCAACGCCATGAGCGACTTCGGCGACGACGTCATCGACTCGCTGGTGTCGTTGGAAGAGCGTCTGGAAACCGCAGTGGAAAAGGTGCTCGGGATACCGGTTACGCCAGGCGATGGTCCCACGGTAGAACTTATGCCAGACAACACTCCCGGGCGTCGTGCGCTGCGCGTCGAAATCGACTACAACCCAACTTACACGAAACAGCATAAGCTAAATCTCGACTTGGATTCGCTAGGTGTGCCCGCCATTGGAAACCTGGTCGACGCTCGCGGCACCGCCATGTTTAGCGTAACGGCGGGTGTGAATGTGAATTTGGATGTCGGCCTAGACCTGACGAATCCGGCCAACCCGCGACCATTCGTGTACAACACGACTACGGCCGCACTGGGAGCCAAGATCTACGGATCAGGCATCCATTTCATTGCAGCTCTAGGACCTTTGGGAATCGCCATTGGCAACGGAGGCAGTAACAACGGATTCTTGGTACTCGATAGCGACGGACTATTGGAGCCAAACGCGAATCCGAATGATCGAGCAGGTTTGACTGTGGGTATCACTGGTGGGGATGCGAATGGACGGGTTTATTTCGAATCGCTAACCCCAAGCAATCTTTCATCTCCAGCAGTTGTCGGGCAGATGAATCTGCGTTTGCCGGTTTACAAAACCGATAAGAGCACGGTGCTCGACGCGGCCAATCCCAACCTTGCATGGCAGTTCAATTTAAACAATTTGTCTTTGCCGCCTGCTCCGACCGCCGTACCTAACTTCGCGGCCGCGTTTGACGCACTCCGTTTGGACGGGGCGCTTGATGGTTTTCGTGATGGTTGGGACTCTGTCTTTCAAGTGCTTGACGTAGCTCTCGACAATTCAGCCTTCCTAGCCCAAATCCCACTGATCGGCGATCAGCTCAAGGACGCTGCAAGCTTCGTCAAGGACCTTCGCGACCGAGTTGTGAATAACTTCGATCAAGCCGGAGGACTTACCACCGAAGTGATGCGACAGAAGATCTACGAAGCCGTTGGACCTGGTGGCTTGAACTGGCTTCAGGACCGCAACGGCAACGGTGTACAAATCGACGACGTCGTTTTATCGCCTGGTATCATCAACTCCGCAACCAGCGAAATACGGGTCGACATGACGCTTGCTCAATCCGCAACGCTTGTCGATTTGCCTCTCGATTTCGATCTCGGCTTACCCTTAATAGGCCTTGAACTTGACGGTGGTATTCAGCTCAAGGCGGGTTTCAGTTGGAACTTTGGTTTTGGTATCAGCAAAACACAAGGCTTTTTTCTATCTACAGCCGCCAACGACGAACTCAAGTTCACGATCGACGCGACTATCCCGAATTTCGCGGCCAAGGGCTCTCTCGGCTTTTTTCAAGTGGACGCCACCGACGATCCCACTGCCCCTTCGCACTTGACCGGCCAAATTGTTGTCAATCTGCTCGACCCGTCTGGTGACGGTCGTTTGACATTGGGAGAGTTGAGTTCTTTGAGCAGTTTTACTCAGATCGTCGATGCTCGTTTCACCGGCATTGCAGACATCAATTTAAAATTGCGTGCCAGCTTCGGAGGCAGTGCTGACTTCCCAAACATTAACGCCGATTTCAACTTGGATTGGAATCTCGTTAACTCTTCGACCAGTGCCAGTTCGTTTGGTGGAAGTAGCTCACCTGTTCTGGCTCTCAACAATGTCACGATCGATGCGGGCCAAGCTATCTCGAAATTCCTGGGTCCGATCCTGTCAACGATCGATGATATCCTTCAACCCATCGAGCCCATCCTCGACTTCTTGAACGCGCCTCTGCCGGTCGTCACCGACCTGCTGGGCAGTCCTGTGTCGCTCTTGACTCTTGCTGAAGTCTATTCAACGGTTAGCAACAACGAAGGACTGGCCAACGCGGCGAAGTTCATCAGGCTGGCGACTCAAATCAACGACCTTGCTAATACTGCTTCCCAGACCGGCAAGGCCGCGATCAATCTAGGTAGCTTTAAGATCGCAGGTGGTGCAGGCGCCATTGCTGGTCTCGACTTGCGCAACACATCTTTGGCATCGCTCGATGAAACCAGGATTTCTCAGATTGCAGGTGTTTTGGGAAATGTCCCTCTCCTGGGCGACGTACTTAAGTTTGTCAATGCAACGGAGTTACTAGCGGGCGCGGCTGGCGGCTTGGGTGGCAACCAAGGTGGCTTTGATTTCCCGATCATAAAAAAGCCTTTGTCGGTCATACAAGCACTCCTGGGTGGCAAGCCAGAGGGTATCGTTTTCTTTACTTTCCAAACGCCCAATCTCTCATTGGACGCGTTGCTGGACCTGCAGATTCCGATCTTCCCACCGTTCCTCACCGCATTCCTTAGTGGTGGCATCAGCGCCGATATGCAATTCGGCTTCGGCTTCGATGCGTCAGGCATGGCCAAGTTCGTTGATTCGGGTGAACCTGCCGATATTTTCGACGGCTTCTATATCTCCGATCGCAAAAACCCCGATGGAACCGGCCCTGACATTGCCGAAGTGGTTGTGAATGGAGTCATCGAAGTGGGCGCATTTGCCGGCGTGCGAGCAGGACCAGTCGATATCTCGGCGAGTGCTCAAGGTGGTATATACGCAACCATCGAAGCGAACTTGAACGATCCTAACAACAGTGGTCGGGTGCACCCTTCCGAACTTGCGTCCGTAGTCGAACAGGGGTTTGGGTGCCTCGTCGATTTGACCGGTAGCGTCAAGGCAGCGGCCTCGATCTCAGTGACTGTCGAGGCACTGGGCTTCACCGTGTTTGATGATAGTTATGAATTTGCGAGTGCGACGCTATTGGAATTCAAACACCATTGTGAAACGCCGGTCCAAGGTCCGGGACTCGCATCGCTCAGCGGCGGCGTTTTGACCTTGTTGTTCGATCAAGCAGGCGACGACAACTATCGTGTGGTCGGTGGTGCAGATGGAAGTGTAACCGTCAAAGCCCGAGGCAAACAGCAAATTTTCCAAGGGGTGAATTCGATTTTTGGAGATGCTGGCGGAGGCAACGACACCATCCTGATCGCTGCGACGATCAACATACCGGTAGTTTTGTTTGGAGGTGCTGGCAACGACGTGATCACTCTGGGTGGTGGACCAGCTGATATCCATGGCGGCGCTGGCAATGACCGAATTGATGCGGGCCTTTCCGGCGGTATTGCAAAACTGTTCGGTGACGACGGAGACGATGATCTCAAGGGTGGCCGTGGTGACGATGAGCTTCACGGTGGCAAGGGTCGTGATCAACTCCGCAGCGGCTTAGGAAATGACAAGTTGTATGGCGACGAAGACGACGATGATCTGCTCGGCGGTAGTGGTGACGATCGCCTCGAAGGTGGCGATGGCTTAGACTCGCTTTGGGGCGAAGCTGGTAATGATGTGATGCTCGGAGGCAAAGGCAACGACCGACTCGACGGCGACGTTGGCGATGACGAGATGTACGGTGATGATGGCGATGACCGCATGGCCGGCGGCGACGGTGTCGATCGATTGTATGGCGGCAAAGGCAACGATTTCATCGATGGAGGATTAGCCAACGATACCATTGAGGGGAATGACGGCGACGACTTCTTAGACGGCGGGCGGCACAACGACACGATTCGCGGTGGCCTAGGGAATGATACGATCATCGGCGGACTGGGTAGTGACAATCTCTTCGGAGAAGCTGGCAACGATCGCATCCTTGCAGGCTTGTCCGAGGCAGGTGGCGATCCCAACTCGGTGCATACGATCGATGCAGGCGAAGGGAACGATGTGGTCTATGGCGATATCGGCCCTGACATCATCTTCGGTGGGAACGGCGCGGATCAGATCTTCGGATTGGCAGGCGACGATTTTGTCGATGCGGGCCTAGGCAACGACGTTGTTTATGGGGGCAAAGGTAGCGACCGCATCCTAGGTGGATGGGGCCGTGATGGCATCTATGGAGGAGATTCTACTGTAGGAGGCGGTTCCTCGTCCGACATAAATACGATCTATGGTGATGCAGAAACCGGCACCGCTCCCGGTGGAGTGACCGACGAAGCCGACACGATCTATGGCGACATCGGTAAGGATTCGATTTTTGCTGGCTTGGGCAACGATAGGATCTATGGATTGCAAGGAAGTGACACAATCGTTGGCGGACCGCAAGCCGACACAATCTACGCTGGTAGCAATGAGATCGGCGGGGGAGCGACGACCGATGCGAATACCATTTACGGCGATAGCCAAGCCGGAGGAGAAACATCTGAAGATCATCGGGATTTGATCTATGGTGATATTGGCCCGGATACTGTCTATGCAGGAGCCAGCAGCGATACTGTTTATTCCCTGGCGGGAGCTGATATCGTTTATGGCGGCGACGGCAACGACGTAATCGATACTGCTGGTGGTAACGACACCGTCTACGGCGAAAATGGGAAAGACACCATTCAGACCGGCGAAGGCAACGATCTGGTATTTGGCGGTGGTGGCGATGACTCGATTCAAGGCAATGATGGGGAAGATTTTATTGTTGGTGGCACCGGCGATGACATTATCAATGGTGGCAATGGATCGGACGTTCTTTGGGGTGGCAACGATGTGATCGGCTTCGATGTCTTCAGTCGTGATGTTAGCGCGCTGAGTCTGCCCAACAATTTCCCTGGCCAGGTCTGGCAGCAAAGCACGCTCGGTATGAAAAGACTAGTTCCAACCGCTTTGGCTGGCCTTTCCGTCGATGGTGCGGCCACCGACGGTCGCGACAAGATTACGGGTGACGCGGGTACGGACTGGTTATTCGGTGGCGGCGATGCAGACGACTTGGACGGGGGGGCCGATGACGATTACGTTGACGGCGGCAGTGGACACGACAATGTACGCGGTGGCAGCGGCGATGACATCGTTCGGGGTGGAGCCAACGACGACGTAGTTCGCGGTGACGTCGGTATTGATCAACTGTTCGGGGATGCAGGGGTGGATCATCTCTTCGGCGACGCCGGTACCGGCGGTGGATTGACTCAGTCTTTGCTTGGCCAACGTTTGTTCGGCGGCGATGGCATTGATTACCTCTACGGATTCTCGTTCAGCACTTCGCTTGCCAACATCGACCAAGAGCGACTTCTGGCAGGCGACGAGATGCACGGCGGCGCTGGTGGCGATTGGATCTACGGCAGTATCCGTAGCGATATCATCTACGGCGATGCGGGCAACGAAACCATCGAAGGGGACGCGCTTGTTGGGGCCGATTACGCACCGTTTGATCAACGTGCAATCTACGGCGGTAATGACACGATCTATGGTGGCAGCGGCGAAGACAAATTGTATGGCGGTGGTGGCGATGATACCTTGTGGGGCGGGTTCGACTCAGATTGGCTCGAGGGTCAAAACGGCGTCGACACGTTGTACGGTGGCAGCGGCATCGACATGCTTTATTTGGATACCAACTCTGCTTACTCCGCCATTCCGGTTAGTCAACACGAAAAGTTCGACGGCCATTTCGGCAACGTTGCGCCGAGCGATACACCGGACGACAATGCCACCGATATCCTTCTGGTTGAAGGCACCGATCTTGCAGACTCCATTATTTTGGGGCAAGTCAGTTACGCATTGCCTGGCAATCGCACGGGATCCCGACTCGCCATTGATGTCAACGGTCGTTTTTTGACGGCTGACTGGCGAGACTTCTTTGACACAACCGATGCGAATGGCGTTCCGTTGGTCGAGCAGTTCCGTATCTCCGGTTTAGGCAACGACGACACCATTCAATTCGTTGCAACGAATGGATTTGTTACCCCGAGCACGAATATTATCAACCGACTTGACGTTGCCGATTTGGACGCACGCAGCGACGACTGGGTCGGCGTGATCGATGGCGGACCTGGCAATGATATATTGTCGGGCACAGGAGCCCGAGATCGCATCGACGGGGGCTTCGGTAGCGATATCCTTTACGGTTTCGGTGGAGATGACCAGTTGTGGGGCGATGGTGGGCCGGGCTTAGGCGATCCGGCGAATGTCGATACCATCTACGGTGGCCAGGGAAACGACGATTTGCTGGGTGGGGTCGGTCGCAATTTCTTATACGCTTGGTCGTTTGACCCACGTGCCGATCTGGATGGAGATACGATAACGCAGTTCGGAATATTTGTCGACAACCAAGGCAATTTTTACGACGACGACGGTGGCGGACAGTATCAACTTGAGGATACTGGACTAAACCGAGTGCTCGGCAGCGCCAACTTGAACCCGTTGTTTGGCCACGACGATTTGTACGGGGGTTCTGGCCTCGATTTTCTTTATGGCAACGGTGCTCCAGCCAATGATCCAGATCGGCTATTCGACCGTCACGGCAATCTATTCGAAGCCCGAGACGGCAGCTTGGCCGGGGACGAATGGAAAGAATACGCCAGGAGTACCGACAAAGTATGGTACTACGGCGGATCGAATTTGAACGACGTGATAACCGTCGATTTCGTAACCGAGCCAGGAGTGTTGCAAGGCCATCATTTAATCACGCGATTGACTGAGAACAACGGCAACTTTACGTTCGATGCGCAAGTGCGATTGGACTTTAAAGCGACGGACGCGAACGGTCGATTGATCTGGAGCCCCGACGATTCGTTCTATGGTCTTGCCTTGACCAGCACGCTATCTGGCCGACCCAATGGGCGTGTGTTGGACGCAAGCGATCAGCCACTTGCGGATGCAGTTGTGTCGTTAGCAATAGATGGATTGGTAACTGCGGTGACGTTGCCAACTAGTTTGACACTCGACAACCGAAGTGTTCGTGATCTCGCCCTCGACTGGAACAGTGCGTTGCAGCAAGCTGGATTAGGGACGACTCTGAGCGCGCGTCCGAATGGGGACCGTATCAGCTTCGTGCGGTTGGGATCGCAGGTGGCTAGGAACGGATCATTCCTCGTTGTATCAGCCAATGCGACTGCTCAATCCTACTTTGGCTTCACCGGAGGGCTTGAGGCGACGACTGGTTTTGTCGGTTCGAATGGGCTGACAAGCTTGTTACCTGGCGAAGGTGATTTCTTGGCAATTATCATCGACGCACTCGATGGCAATGATCAAGTCACCGTCGGACCGACAGTCACCAAGAGCGTCTGGACCGATGGAGGACGCGGCGATGATACGATCCTTTATGTCTCGGGCAAACCGATCTTGATTGATCAGACCGATAGTCGCAGTAACGGAATCGGCAATGGCGACCAGGCTCATGCTTATGGATTTGGCGATATTGTTGGCAATACGCTGGTAACAGGATTGACTATCGACAGTCCCACCGATCAGGACTGGTACAAGTTCCGATTGACATCTATTCCGACTGCGAGCGAACAAATTCGGATTCGCAGCATTTCGTCGGACGATCGTATGACAGTTCGAATCGTCGACACTGCTGGGACTCCGATCGCGAGTACTGTTGGCGGTGTTTTCAATTTAGCTGCGTTGGGTCTGATACCCGGTATCGAGTATTCCTTGCATGTAAAGACCGATCTCATCCCGACAGCTTATGAAATCGAATTCGTGACGGGCACCGCCGCCAATACCTCGAAAGTTTCGGCAACCAACTTAGGCAACTCGATCGACGGCTTCGCATCGATTCTTGGGCGTGCATTGCGTACTGGCCCAGACCAAGCTTGGTACAAATTTCAACTCTCTCGCGACACGGTTGTCGGCGATGATCTAGCGATGAATGTGTTCGAAGCGACTGGGGCGGTTACGTTAACGCTCGTCGATGCTTTGGGTGAGAGAATCGCTGTTTCCGGTATCGCCAGCGACAGTGTTTCATTGAGTTTAAAGGGACTTAAGTCCGGTACAGACTACTGGCTCAAAGTATCTGGCGACGGGCCAGCGCGATACGAGATCGCGCCTCGAATGGGCGGGGCCGACCAAATCGATTTGTCTACTGTCACCTTGATCAATAAGGCGGACCCAACGATCATCGCTCGACGGGATGTGATTCTTGGTGGCGAGGGAAATGACATTATTCAAGGTGGACCGGGCGAAGACTGGATCTTCGGCGGCGCCGACAACGACGTGTTGTCGGGTGGCTTCGATCGGCAGCATGGCGATCTTCTTTGGGGCGGTGACGGCGATGACATCTATCAAATCCTGCCGGACGCGCCTGCTCTGACCCGATCGGGACAGCGTTCGATCACCGCCAGCGGCCGAACGACGTTTATTCCAACCTATAGCGACCGCTTTGATGGCGGCGACGGTACGGACCAAGTCTTGTTTTTGGGTGGCGACCTGGACGCCCAAGGCGACCCTATCAACGACAATATCGCTATCCGTTGGAACACATTGTTGCACCGATATGAGTTCACGAGTCGGGTCTGGGATGTGGTACGCAACGATTTCGTGCCTGCCTTGTTTCCTGCAGCAGCCGTCTATATCGCAGTGTCGCCAGACCTTTCTCCATCGGGAATTCCCGTCGGTCAGTTACCCGGCGACGCAGTTTTTGACATCAACGTGAATGGAATTATCAAAACGATTACAGTCAAAAAGGAGAGTACAAAATTCAACGGCCAATTCGATCAACTTGTTGCGCAAATCAATGAGTCTTTTGCAAATGCGGGCCTGGCAACCGAAGTGGTGGCGGAAGTGCGAGCAGGGCACTTGGTCTTTTCGACGGTTCGGATCAGCGCCACGGCGACGTTAGCCGTCAGTGTCCCTAACACGCCAGAAGGGATTGTCGCTGGAAAGATGGGTATCAAGGCAACGACGACAAGTCTCAGCGGTAGCAATAGCGAACCAGGATTCGCTCAGTACTATGCTAATTACACCACTGTCCGCACAGAAACAACGCTCCTCGACGTACGGGGGGGCAACGACGAGGTACACGCGGATTCAGAGTATCTCATTCGCGGTAGTGAATGGGGAATCGATCCTGAGGACCGACCTCAACGAGCCAATCCGAATTTGATCATCCATGGAGGCAAGGGAAGCGACCGTCTGTTCGGGGGTGCCGGCGACGACGTGATCGAAGGTGGCGATGACGCGGATGTGATCGTAGGCGGTGGCGGAAACGATGATCTGAGTGGCAATTCCGGTGACGACTGGATAGCGGGTGGCACTTCGCAACTCGTGCCGGACCGTTACGAATTCTCCAGTGGGCGCGCCAACGATGTCGTGGCATATGCCTCGCTCTTTACCGATAGTTTGCTGCCGTTACGAACCGTTAATCCTCTGAACAAAGATGTCGTCGTCAGCGATCTGAATTTACACTACGGTGATCGTGGTGATTGGTATGTATTGCGAACGCCAGAAGCCATCAAGTCTTTCGGTGCCTCCAAGGCTGCGGATTTAGTCAGAAGCATGATCGACGTGCAGTTTACCGCGATCGAAGCAACGACCACGGGCGCGCCAATGGCAAGTGTATTATCGAACTTTGGCTATCATGTGGTGGGCAATACGAGCAATCCCGATCGCTCGTTTTTCCTATTCGCGGCGACCGATAGCGATCCAGGTTCGGGATTGTCGCCGGTGCCAATCGACCAATTCAATGGCGTACCGGAATACTACCTTGTTCATGTTCCGAACGTGAATAACCTCTTGTTAGCCAGCGCCAGCGAAGTCAAGTCATTCTCAACGCTGGCTGCCGCGGAGAGTTTGACCTTCAATCTAAGCGTCGATTCGATTGCAAAGACCATCACGCTTAATTTGGCTGCAAACACTGGGTTTAGCGCGGCCGGGCTGGTCTCCACATTGCAGGGATTAATCAATGCGACAACCGCATTCCCACCCATTGGTGGTCTGCCTCAGGTCACCGTCCAGCGACTTGGGATTCAAGACAACCGCATCGGATTCTGGCTTACTAAGCCAGGTGGAGCATCTATTTCGATCGGTAGTATCAACGCCAATGCCGTAACACGGCTACATCTCGAAGCGAGTTCTGTGTTCAAGGACGACATCTCTTCTGTCCGTCCACCTGAGGCGATTGGCTCTTATACATTGACGTTCAAAGCCGACGCGTTGAATACGCTCGGCATTGGCAGTACCGTGCATGTTGGTGCGAATAGTGCAGACACACGATTGCAATCCGCCGATGGACTGGATCGACCCGTGGCGATTCCACTAGGGGACATCAACGGCGACGGTTATGGTGACTTTATCGGCTTTGTGCATGAGAACGGTCTGACTCCATGGCTCGCGAAGGCTTACTTCGGTGCCGCTGATATCACGTCACCCGACTTCGCATCGCCGGATTTACGACTGCAGTTACCCTTTGCATTTACGGGCTTGAATCGTACTGGTTCGATCATCGCCAACGCAATTGCCACTGGCGATTTTAACGGCGATGGGATTGGTGACATGGCCTTCACCGACGGTGATGTCGCGTCGGTAAGCGGTGAACCGGCAGGCCAGGTTCGTATTGTGCTCGGCCGTTCCGTGTGGCCCGCTTCCTTGAACGTTGCATTCAACGCGGATGTCAACATTACGGGATTGACACAATCATCAAATGCAGACAGCTCTCATTTGCAGATTTCCAATGCAGGTGACCTCAATAGCGATGGTGTCGACGATTTGTTGATTGGCGACCCTGATAGAGCCGGCAATGGAGCCGTGTTCGTACTCCTGGGTAAGTTGTACTCGGACACCAAGGGCTGGCGAGTGTGGGCCGATCAGCCTTCGCTAGCAGAAATCAATTTCGAAGATGGTGGGCTTGACGGTTTCGTCATTAGCGACAAGGCCACATACAACGGGGCGACTGTAATCGGAACCACTCCGCAGAACCTATGGCACGTGAGCGATCGGCGAGCTGCTGACGCCGGACATACTCCCATACACAGTCTGTACTTTGGAAATGAAGCAAGCGGTAATTACGAGTTGTCGATTAGCGGCGTAGCGCAACGCGTCCTAGGTCGAACTCTGTATTCACTTGACTTGACCAACACGCCGATTGGGGCAACGATCAGCTTATCGTACAACTACTTTTTGCAAACCGAAGGTCAGCTCGGTTTTTACGATCGCGCAATCGTCAACGTCAGCCGTGACTTCGCAGACTTGGCGGCTCCGATTACGACTGTGCAAAGCAACCAAAATACGCTGGTCGATCCCAGTGGCGGATGGCGAAGAGTCAATTTCGATTTGGGCCAGTTCCAGGGAACGACTGTGCAAATAGCCTTCGATTTTGATAGTGTCGATCCACTTTACAACAACTTCGAGGGGTTCTATGTCGACGATGTAAGTTTGCGAGTTGGCCGAGTGGCACTGAACGCCGCGACAAATCTAGCGAAAATCCAAGGTGGTGCAAACGAAATTTTTGGGCAAAGTGTGGCGAGAATCGGCGACTTGAATGGGGATGGAGTGCCTGAGTTTGCTGCCATCGCCCAAGGCACCAACAGTCGCGTTATGGTGTTCTCCGGAGCTTCTGGTCCTTGGACGCCAGGGGCGGTTTTCAACGACGACGCTATCAAGTACTCGGTTGTAACCGGACTATTGACGACCGGCTACGCGCTCACCACAGCGGGCAATGTAATACCGGACGTCAATACGCAGTTGCCCGATCTCATCCTTAACAGCATTTCATCGCTCAGCCTGCCGGCCTACATCATCTCGGGTGCTGTCATCGCTCAGTCGGCAAGCAGTACCTTGCTGGCTTCTGCCGGCGTCACATTACCAAGCGGTTATGCGATTCCGTTGGGCAATGTTGATGGTCTGGGAGTGGATGACCTAGGATTGATCTTCGCAGCGACAAATGACGGCGTCAACGAAAGCGGTAATGGAATCCAACACATTGCTGCAAAAATCTACATCAACTCGGGTGCGTCGGGCGGCACGTTGTTCAGCAAACCGGACTTGGTGGTTGAATCAGGTGCACCACTGTACTATTCGACGATGCTCGAGTCCTGGTTCTTCGGATCCTTAGGAAACGTGAGCGGTAATGGCTTAGCTGAGTTTGCGATTGCCGATTCGCTAGCTGGACAAAAGCTATCGATCTACAGCGGACGCGCTCTGGGCAGCAACCCTTCCGTTATTGCTTTACCGGCTTCGACCGATCTCTACAAATATGAATTAGCGACACCGTTGCCACTAGTGCCAGCCAATCCGGTGAGAGAAATCAACTTGAGTGATCCGAGTACTTCGGTTTACAATGTCGGGACGACTGCCGTCTTGCAAGGAGCGACGGCCAACGAGCACTTGGGCGCACCCATGAGTGTAGGCGACATCAATGGTGATGGGTTCTCCGACTTTGCCATCGTCGATGACCTTAACACCTATCTTTTTTATGGGCCAACGACATTCAATACTTCGGAAAGTGTGCTGGATCGAGCGGACTTGATATTGTCGGGTTTCATTTTCACGACCTCCCACCTTGCTGAAAAGCTCGGCAATATTGATGGCGATACGAGCGGGATTGATGGGACAAACGATTTGCTTTATTGGTCGCAGGGAGGATTCTTAACCACAACCTTCAACTTGAATGTCGTGTTTGGAAGCCCTGTTCTGCCGCGAAATGTTGTGGTTGCTTCAATTTTGGATAGCGACGCTTCGGGTGTAAAAGTAGTGACCTCGCCTGCGATCACGAGAAATTCGCTCGCGACAAACGTGCAAGTGTTCGCGGTCAATTGGAACGGCGACAAGTATGCCGACATCGCTCTGTTTGAAGACGGCAGCACCACGGTTCAGTCACGGCTTACCATTTACTCGGGTGCTACGATATTGGCGGCCAACGGAAGGTCGTTTGGAACGTTGACGGTGCTAAACCAATACACTGCAGGGTTCAATGCCAGTGGTTTCAGCGCGATCAACGCTGGTGATTTCAATGGCGATGGCTTGGACGACATTATCGTCGATGGCCCAAGTAACACGGTTACAGCCAACCTGCTGTTTGGTCGTACGACGTCTGGAAACTCGAGTTACGCTAGTGCATCGTCAAGAACAATCGTAGCTCCGGCAAGCACGGGACGCCCCACGTTCTACGCTTTAGGTGACATCGGGCGACCGACGGCATTAACGCCGCTTCCATTGCTCGAATCGACCGTTGACAACTACGACGACGTGGCCATGGTCGCGCATGCTGCAAACAAACTAACCGTCGATGAATCCGTGCGGATTTATCTAGGGGGCACTCAATCGGGTATTACCTCATCGCCGTTCCGCGTGATCCGTCGCACGGGGGCATCGCTTGGACTCGATGTGAAATTGACGCCAACCACCGGTGATTTCGATGGTGACGGACGCATCGATTTGGCTGTTTTAGAATCGCTGGCACCGAACGGAGGCAATGGCAGTTCGGTTGTTTCAGGCAAGGTCTATCTTTTCTGGGACATCGCAAATGCGACACGTCCTACGGAATTGAATCTGTTCAGCGACGCCGACAAAATAATTGTCTCCGATTCCAGTTCGGGGATCCTCAACCGAATAAACAGTTCTCCGTCAATCGATGTCAACGCTGATGGGCGAAGTGACCTGTTGCTTGGGGCAACCGCGGCCGATGTCGTGTCGGGATCGCTACGTATCGATGCCGGTCGCGTCTACGTCATTCAGGGGCAAGCCAAGCAGAGCTCGCTGCCAAGTTCAATCGATATTCTGACCAACCGGACGGTGACAGGAAGTGGCGATTACGTGGTGGACCGCGCGACTGGCCAACCAGCAAAATTCGACCGGACACTCGGCGTTGGGGTCACCGAAAGCTGGTTCCGCTTTACTACCCTAGGTGATGGCTTGCCTGGCAACTACTTGAGCGTGTCGCCGTACGCAACCGAGCCGTATGCTATTCGTGCCGTCGCGGCCGATACGTTTCAAGTCGTAGGCGGCGTTCCGGCATCGATAGCACCGACGGTTGCGAATACGATCTCAGTCGTCGGTTCCAATTCCCCTGCAACCGTCCCGGCGCGATCAAGCGAACTTGAATTTGACTTGTCTAGCGTTTTGAGGTTACGAGACGATGCGATGGCGACCGCCTCGCTCGATCTTGACTACACGAGCAACATTCAGATTTCGCCAAACTTCTCGTCGATTGTTCCGAACAGGAGCGCGGTCTTGGGGAATACGCTTTACTTTCACTCCTTCCACCCTTACGGTGGGACCCTCTTTCAGAGTGACGGTACTGTGTCTGGGACATTCGCGGTGGGTTCGGGGAATTTCGCGTACTCCACAGACTACCGCAAAGTCGACAACCATCTGTATTTTATCTCCGGCGGAAACATCTGGAAGATCGACGCAGAAGGATCGATACCACATGTTGTTGCCAGTGGTTTCACTTCGCTGGGCGAAGTAGTTGAAATCGGCGACAGGGTATTTTTCACGTCTGGCAATGTGTTGTATTCGCAATTACCGAATGCGTCCCCGATAGCCATCGTCGTCAAGGGGACAGTTGCGTCAACTCCCAAAAACTTGACAAGGTTCAATTTGGGGACTGCCGCGAATGAGGCAAATTTGTTTTTCTTCGCTGACGATCCCGATACAACGCGAGCGCTCTATCGCTTCGATCTTGCAACACAATCCGTTGTCGAAGTCATGTCCGGGTTGGTCGATCAATACCAAATGGTTACGGTTGGCGGTGCGTCAGGTTCAGCCATGTACTTCACCGTGATGACCGATCAGCTTCAACAGGGCGAACTTTGGCGGCTGACTCGATCGGGTATCAATGCGGTCTCGACCCGCGTTTTGTTGTCGGAAAATGGGCAAGCGGCCGCTGATTGCAACGGACTAACCGATGTTGGCGGGACCCTGTTCGCGTTGCGAGGATTCACGATTCGAGCGGTCGCCGCTGGCGGAATCGATGCAACACTCGTAAAGAACTTTAATCCTGATAATTTCGCTGCCTCCGAAGGTCCTGGCCAGTTGACTGCCGTCGACTTTGGCAACGGACCGCGACTAATTTTGTCCGCAGCCGAGATTGGCGCGAGGATTCAACTGAACGCCAATGAGCTCTGGATTTCCGATGGAACTCTGGCGGGTACGCAACGCATCGGGGATATAAATGCATCGACCACCTACGATGGTCACGTCAAGTCTCCAGCGAGCTTGTCGTTTGTCAATGGCCAGCTTTATTTCTCTGGTTTCCAAGGATCCTCGGCCACCAACAAAGAACTCTGGCGAACCGACGGCACCTCGACCGGTACCGTCCTGTCGAAGGAATTTCAGCTAGGAGCCGCTGGCGGCTTCTCAAGCGTTGAGCCTTTTATCACCGGTGGATCGACGACCGTTTTCGCCGTGGCGGACAATGGACAGGAAATGTTTTTGCACAGCAACAACGACCCGGCTGGAGACATCCTACGAGTCGATCAGAACCTGGGTTTGTTGTTGACAGTCGAAACGCTGTTTGACGAGGGTGTTGCTGGGTTCAACGACCAAGGCTTTGTTTCAATCGGCAATGACGAACTCCTTGGCACAGCACGGTTCACATTCACTTCGCTGGTGACTAGCCCAAGCGGACTTCAACACATCAATCTTATGGACGGCTTAAACGATGCGGTTCGTGAGGCGCTGCGAACTGGCAAGACGCATATGATCGTTCGATTCAGTACCTCGTCCTTAAACGCACAGTTGAACCTCCAACAGTCTCTCGCCGAAGCTAGCTTTGGCAGCGGCCCAGGTGGCCCTGGCAACACGCGACTTGTTGTCACGCCAAGCCCCGGTGTGTTGGCCGATGTCTTTAATGACATTGGTGAACCGCTCGCCACCGGAAAAGCCCTAGTTGACCTTCGTAACTTCGACGCTGGCACCTATTACCTTCGCGTTTACTCGCCCGTGACGCCAACCGCAATCCGGCCTTTCACGATTGAAATTAAAGCACCGGCCGCTGGACAAACGCGGCCACAATACGAAGACCACGATCGCGATGTAGTGCGCGGTGGAGATGGTGACGATGTGCTCGCCGGACGTGGTGACATCGACCGATTGTTCGGTGGTGCTGGTCGTGACTTGTTCGTCACCGATGTGGTCTCACAACCTGCCTATGACTTGTCTCAACAATACTTCTACCCAGGCTCAGAACCTCGCGATTTTGATACGAATGCAGACTATCATCTCGCCAACGTACCATCCAGCGATTCCATGGCGGGCTTTAAACTGGCTCAGCTTGACCCTGTCGTATCGTTTAACGATCCCGCACTGCGAAAACAGCTTGCCGAAATCTTGGGCATCCCGATCACAGCCTCTTACTCGGCGGGATTGAATCCGTCGCTGAGTAGACCGATTCACGCTAGCGAGTTGGCCAGTTTGATCGAACTGGATTTGGGTTACGGCTCGGTCTTTGATACGTCTGGACTTGAATACGCGATCCATCTTCGCTCGCTGAATCTCTCAGGATCTGGTCTTGGATCGCTGGATACTTTGCAATTATCGACGAGCACATCGAAGCTGAGCGCTGGGGCACCGTTAGGACCCTCGCGATTAGAATACCTAACGGTCGACAATGCCTACGTCGATTTCCTCGATCCTATTTCGCAATTGCACGAATTGAAAGGACTCTCGCTGGATCACAACTTCATCGGGGACAATGGTAACCTAAGCCCACTGGTCGATCTTCAGAATCTCGAATTCTTAAGTCTTGACGATAATCATCTCAGCGCGCTTGCCGGAGTGCTCTCTCCACTGTCTAGCCTAAAGAAACTAAAGACGCTCAGCTTGGCCAGAAACTTCATTAGTGACATCTCAGCCTTGGCCTATTTGGACAATCTCAAACATGTCTATCTAGCCAACAATAAGCTTGCACGGATCGATGCCCTCGTGGGTCAGTCGCTCGCCGATGACGCTCCCATTGCCAATAGCAGCACGGTAAGCACAAGCTATGCGCAAACCGGCAACTGGCAACGCAACATTCAAAGCGTCTCCGGAGCCATAAATGGCGACTACCGTTTCCATGTGCCCGTGAGCGGCGAAATCGCCATCGCGAATTGGCAATTCAACAATTTAGTGCCTGGCGAATATGAGGTCTGGGTGACATGGCCTGAGTTCGACAATCGCGCATCCAATGCCTCATTTGCGATCGAGCGGGCTACGGCCTTCGCCTCAGGCTTGCCAGTTCTGACCACGGACACAGTGACCGTCGATCAGCGACTCAGTCCCGGTGGAGTGACCTTGGGTGGCGTCAAGTGGAAGTTGTTGAATAGTGTTTCTGTGATTTCCAATCCTGCTGCCTTGGCCAACTCTGGCTTTTTGAATGTTCGATTGCAAGATCTGCTTACTGCGCCCGCCAACGGCGTAATCGTAGCGGATGCAGTCCGTTTGGTACGAAAAGTACAGCCTCAAAAACCAGAACTATTGACGTTGAACAACAATCCCCTCGGCAATCTAGCATTGGAATTCGTCGAAAACATCCTTGTGCCTGCAATTGAAGACCGCAGCGGCCCAACCACTTGGAATGAACTTCGTTACAGTCTGAATCCAAACGCGCCCACGATCGGCCGGACCACACCGATTAGCATCCCAATTGTGGAGACAAGTATCATCACTAGCGTTCCTGGTTACGTTCCTCCAATCACCGGCGACTTCGACGGTGGTGGTGTCACGCTAAGCTACGCCAGCGACTCGCCACCTCGCGATGCCAATACGGGCAGCCGTTACTTCAGCGGCGACGATGTCGTGGTGCTTCCAAACACGTTGCAGAAGGATTTGTCAACCGATGTGGCTTTCGAATTTTGGTTCTCAACGACCAATAAAGCGGCGCAGACGCTCCTTTCGGCGGTCGCCACCAACGGAGCGAACTTGCTCCGCATCGGAACACAACATCTTGTCGGCGCAACTGATTCGACGGTCACACTTCAACTCGGCAGCATCGTCACCTCGGTCGCTGCTTTCCGCAATTTGACCGATGGGAAACCGCATCATTTGTACGTCGCGCTGAACAATCTAGGCAACGTCGCAGCCACCGCCACCGTTTACATCGATGGCGTTGCAATAGCGTCTCCCTCGATAACATCGGGATCGATCACGCTCGAGGGCGTTGTTTTGGGTCAGGCACAGGGTTCCGTTAGCGGTGGCTATATCGCGTCCAATGCGTTCATCGGAACTTTAGATGAACTACGCATTTGGTCCAAGCCGCGCTCGCCAAGTCAAATCACGGGCGATCGCAGCCTGCGATTGACGAGCTACGAACCGTTCCTTCGCGCGGACTACACCTTCGATGACGTAGAGGCTAGCACGATGGCCCTGGACAATGCTAGGGACTCGGCACGTCCAGCCAACATGTTGGGATGGTGGCGCGGCGAAGGCAATGCAACAGACGTGATAACAGGAGTTGTAGGTCAAGCTCGAAACGGGGCCGAATACTCGAATAGTTTTGACAATAACCGCCAGGCTTTCGGTTTCGATGGGGTCGATGACTACATCAATATTCCAAACAACGCTTCTCAGAACCCAAGTGGCCAAATCACAATCGAAGCCTGGGTCTATCCAACAGCCAACAAAGTCGCTTTGATTGCAGGGAAGATTAACGGGTTTCAGCTTTATACGCTTTCCAATAATACTGTTGGTTTGTCTCTGCCGGGTGTGAGTCAGTTGACGTCCGTCTCGTCTCTGCCACTCAATCAGTGGTCCCATGTAGCAGGAGTTTACCATCCGTTCTTGGGGGGTCGCATTGCCATTTACATCAATGGGGTACAAAACATAGCGTCCGCTGCACCGGCGGGACCGATTACGGTCTCGACCAACCCACTGCAAATCGGAGGAGCAAGCGTTGCCGGTGTTTTTACGGGTGCGTTCTTCCAAGGAAAGATCGATGAAGTTGGGATATATGGTCAAGCACTGACGACCACCCATTTTGTTGACATCTACTCCAACGGTCTCCCACATCATGGCAATTATGGTGACACGGTTGGCGGTGCAGGCAACACTGCTCAAGCTCCGCAGTTTGTTCCAGGACTGACGAGTATCCTTGGAAACGGATTGCTCGTTAACTCGGCCAATGGCTCGCTCCGCCAACTAGCCGGCTTCTCAGGGGTAGCAAAAGTCTACACGACCGCCACCGACAACTCCTCCGCTACAGCTGGCTTCGGACGCACCGCAACCGCTATTCAAGACGTTTACGTCGGTAAATTCACTGGCATCTATGGAACGAAGTTTGACGACGTCAATGGCAATGGTATCCGCAATGCAGACGAATCCGGTATTGAAGGCTGGCGAATTTTTCTCGACGTGAATGGCGACAGCATCGCCGACCAGTCGACTCTGACGGATCGAAATGGAGACTACGCCTTTACCAACTTGCCTTGGTCCACGACCGGCCACTCGGTCTGGCAAGCGAATAGTCTGGCTTCAGTGCCAACGGTAACTCGCTACGACGGTATTGCCGTCAATGCAACGACCCATCTGGCCACATACGACTTCGATGGTCAACAGCAAACAAGAATACTAGTTACCTCAGATGGCACCAATGGTTTGATTCCGCCCGCCCTCGAGGGACAACTCGTCTTCTTGTCCGCAGCCACCAATCCCATCTTGATCAATCCCCATTACCAATGGACGATTGTTGGCGAACAGGGTGCGCCCCTTTCGTTTGCAAATCCTGGGGACTCTGCCACTGCAACTTTTACACCGTTGAATCAAGGTGACTTCTCGATCACTTTGGTGGTTTCGTCGGCAGAGGGGGCCGCGACCCCTTATTCTTACACTGCCAAAACGCGTGTCATCGCACGCAATGTAGCTCCAATACTCACTTCCGCCACGCCGCCATCGGCATGGGCCGAGGGTGACAACCTGTTGATTGATGTGGTTTCCTCAGACATTGATCCATTAAATCTCGTCGTCGATTTCGACGTTAACAACGATGGCAACTTTGATGGACTGGGTGACGTGCACCTTTCGCAAGCCATTGGACAAGCCATCCCATGGTCCAGCATGGTCGCGGCCGGACTCGGCGATGGAACGAAGACCTATTCGGTCCGGACAAGCGTGATCGATAACGATGGTGGTCGGTCCAGTTTTGTGAATTTTGCAATGGTCCTTAACAACACTAGTCCCACGGTCACGCTCGCTCCCCCGTTTCCCATCACCGAAGGCGATTCGTTGCAGTTAGTCGTAATAGCAACGGACCCCGCTGGCACAGCCGACCCTTTAACCTATGCCTGGGATTTAGACTCCGATGGCCTCTTCGACGATGCTGTGGGTGTGAACCCGACTCTCTCTTGGCAGCAACTTGTTGCAATTGGAATCGGCAATGGAACCGTGTCCTACCCGATTGCAGTTCGCGTCAGTGACGATGATGGTGGTGTCCGTATTGCAAGTGACATCCTGGTTATCACCAACCGTGCTCCTACAATTACCTCCATCGGAACGGATGCGAATGTCGAGGAGGGTGTTGCCGTCTCGCTAACGGGATTGTTTACCGATCCGAGTGTGAGCGACACACATGCATTCGCGTGGACAGTAACCAAAAATGGATCGCCATTTGCAACTGGCAGCAATCCGACACTGAATTTTACTCCGGACGATCAAGGCAATTACGGCGTTACACTGATTGTGACGGATAACGATGGAGCGAGCGATTCCAAGTCGATCACAATCACAGCAGCGAATGTGGCCCCACGTGCGACCATTAACTTACCGACTCCTCCGCGCGAAGGTACCAACACAATTCGATTCACGTCGTTGCTCGATAGTCCGGCTGACTTGGCGGCAGGCCTTCTATTCAGCATCGACATTGGTGACGATGGCCTGTTTGAAGTCGTCGATTCGAATCAGTCGAATGTTGATATTGTTCTGCCCGACCAGGGGCAATACGTCCTTCGACTGCGAGTCAAGGACAAGGATGGAGCCTCTCGCGATTACTCGCGCACAGTTACCGCCGAAAACGGGCCGCCCACAGCCACCTTCGAATTGTCTTCCTCTGGCAACATCAACGAAGGGGCCAGTGGGCTAACGGTTCGATTCGTAGGAGCAACCGATCCGTCGTCGGCCGATGTTCTTGCGGGATTCACTTATAGCTACGACTTGGACGACGATGGAATCTTCGAGATCTCGGGCGTTTCCTCAAGTTCGCAGCCAGTCAGTTTCCCCCAAGAAGGTATCTACACCCTCCGAGGTCGTATTCATGACCGAGATGGAGGAAACAGTGAATACTCATTGCAGGTTACCGTTCAAAATGTGGCCCCGCAAATTGCTTCATTTGCTGGTGCTGCAACCGGCAATGAGGGTAGCTCGATCGCATTCGCCGGTTCGGTTGTCGACCCAGGTGCCGATGTACTCACCGCTCGCGCTGTCATTCGACGGACGAGCGTGGTTAATGATCCAGGTATTGAGATTCCAATTGTTATCGCATCCGATCGAACGTTCCGCTTTGATCCAATTTTCGACGCCGATATTGTAGGTGGCTACGATGTATTGCTCGTAATTAACGATGGTACCATTTCTTCGCAACAGTCGCGTCATGTAACGATCGACAACGTGGCACCGATGATCGATACGCAATTCAATGCGATGATTGCGGTTGGCCGCAATTTCAATCGAACATTGTCGTTTGTGGACCCTGGAAAAGATGTCTGGGTAGTCAAAGCGGACTTTGGCCAAGGGTTGTCGCCAATTCCGTTTGATTCGACCAAAAAGAACTTTGTCCTCGATCACGCTTTCGCAACGCCGGGAACTTTCACCGTTCGAGCAGAAGTGTTTGACGGTATCACAACAACGTTGAGCAGTTTCCAAGTGGAGGTCATGCCCAACTCGGCCCCAACGGTACTGCATCCAATCTCAGACAAAACAGTCACGCAAGGAACAGAATCCGTAAGCACCTTTGTGGATTTGACTCAAGTCTTTGTTGATTCAGATGGCCCTGTTACCGAACTAACGTTCACAGTTGTTTCCAACAGCAATGCATTTTTGGTGGCAACCTCGATTGCTAGTGGTAGACTCAATCTATCCGTGAACCCGAACAACGTCGGAACGGCTACGATAACCGTGCGAGCAACGGACGCTGGCGGATTGAGCGTTGATGACACTTTCACGGTAACGGTTCTGGCGGCCCAATCGTTGCAGGTTAGGAACGTTTCTCCAACCAACATGGGTGTGCAGATAGAACTCGATGCGGTTCCTGATCTCGCCGTACTTAACCTCTATGACGGCGTTGATGCGTCGTTGGACTTGGCAGACGTTTCCTTGGTTGGAGCAAATAGCGGGACAGTACGCGGTTCGCTACTTTGGAACGCCAGCACGAACACAATCGAATTCGTCAAAACGGGTGGCCTCTTGGTAGCTGACACCTATACGCTCACTTTGTTCAGTCGTGTAGATGGTTGGAAAACAGCGGCTGGCGCATTGTTGGATGGGGATAACAATGGCATTCCAGGTGGCGATCTAGTTAGAACGTTTACGGTCGCACCGACAACCGCTCGCATCGTATCCATCCCCGACTTCTCACGGGGTGCGACTAGCACCGCTGGGCAGAGCGTTAATTTGTCGTACGACAATGGCAATCCAGGCGTGCCTGTCACCATTAGCGATGGGACGGGTGTCTTGGCTGTGGACTTTGATGTGGTTTACAACCCAGCGCTGATCAATTTCTCAAGCACGTTCTTTGGCGTTTTGCCAAATGGCTGGAGCACGACGGTCAATTTGGTTTCGACCGGTCGGATGCGTTTGACACTTTCGGGAACCACGCCACTGTCTGCGGGTCCTCAGATCATTACGAGGCTCCTGGCAAGTGTTCCTGCCAACGCACCCTACGGTGCTTCCGACTTAGTCAAAGTTGAAGCCTTGGCTGTTTACACCGATACAGGACGGGCTTCGCCGGTACCGTCCATCGGCGATGCGGGCCTTCATAAAGCCATCTTCGTTGGGGATACCAACGGGGATGGACTGTACACAGCCCAAGACGCGGGTTGGACTGCAGGTGTACGTGTTGCAGCTTATACGGGCTTTGACGCTTATTCATGGACCGATCCCGCGATTGTGGCTGACGTCAATCAAAACGGCGTTCTCGATGGCCTCGACTCGTCCTGGATCGCTCGCAAGGGACTTTCTAATGCTCTCCAGCCTGAAATCCCCAACTTGCCAGCCGGCAGCATTGCCGTTCAGGCGGGTGTCGACCCGACCATCGCTGCCGATGCGTTGGTGATCGCCGGACGTGGTGCAATCGCCAATATGCCGATCCGCATTACGGATAATGCAGCTGGTCTTTGGGGCGTGGATGTCTTCCTGGATTACAACACGAACGTGCTCGATCTGCCTAGCGGGCTCAACGTTGGTGGCGTGACACTGGCTGGCATGTTTACCTCCGAAACAGGCTGGACCATCGATTCATTTGCGGACGATGCGACGGGCAAGTTGCGATTAGCCATCTACCGTGCGACGCCATCGGCCTCGACTACGGGAGTGATTGCCAACGTAGCCTTCCAAGTGAGATCGGACGCAGCCCTTGGCGTTTCGCCGATCCTGGTGGGTGGGAACGCGAATGTTCCACCGTTTAGTTTCAGCTTCGTGAGTGGTTCGATCAATGTGGTCAACAGCGCACCGACAGACATTTCGATTGCGCCACAAACGGTACGAGAGAATTCTTCGACCGTTGTCGACTTGTTGTTCGGAACGTTGGGAGCGAGCGATCCAGATGGTAACGACGGTTTTGGTTTCGCACTTTTGCCTGGCGCCGGCGACACGGACAATGCTCGATTCAAGATCTCAGGTAACCAACTGCTCTTGAAAGCAGGCCAGCAGCTCGACTACGAATCGAACCCAAATTACTCCGTGCGAGTGCGAGTGACCGATTCCGCGTCGAATAGCTATGAGAAGAGCTTAATCTTGTCGGTAACGGATGTTTCCGAAGTGCAGTCCGTTGGGATCAACGGTGGCGAAGTCCAACGATCCATGGTTAGGTCGCTTGTCATTGGATTCGACGGAGTGGTGTCCATTGACAGCGATGCCTTTGAAGTTCGCAAGCGTGGTACGGGTGGAGGGTTAGTTGGAGTCTCGTTTACGACTCAGCTAGTCGGCGGAAAAACAGTAGCCACGCTGGTTTTCAGTGGCGGATTTACGTTGAATGGATCGTTGCTCGATGGCAACTACGATCTGCGCATTGTGGGCTCCAAAGTAAATAGCGCGATAGGGTTGCTGGACGGAAACAAAGATGGGGTATTGGGAGACGATCTGCTCTTTGGTCAACAGGCAGCGGACAAGTTCTTCCGATTCTTTGGTGACTCGGATGGTGACCGGGACGTCGACGCGCAGGACTATGGTCGATTTGGA
>JANMHA010000077.1:0-59963 GCA_031374925.1 Pirellula sp.
GCCATTATCGGCGAAGTCATTCCGGGCGATCCCGCTTGGAGAAACGGATTGGCTGCCGGGGATAAGGTCGTTCAGATCGATTCTATGAAGGAACAAGAGCTATCCTTCAGGGATATGGCTATGTCCGTTATCTTTCACGGATTGAGAGATCCCAAAAAGGAAGTCGAAATAAGTGTCGACCGACAAGGAACGACGCTTACCAAAAAAATTGTTGGAACAACGTCGCACTCTGACCCCAAGGTCATTCAGCGATTGACGCTCGGGCTCGCTAATGCCGCAACAACTCTCGTCAGCAAAGACCCACCGGTCGGCAAGTACATCCAATTGGGCTACGCGGATGCAACTAAGATAATTCCAAAGTTGGAGAAGTCCGATATTATCGTTGGTGTCAATGGCGAGATGTTGCCAATTTCCAGTCATAGCGATGTCCCGATGGAATATTCGCTAAACGAAAAGATGCACCCGAGACTAAGTGAGACTTTGCAATTGCAGGTGAAACGCAAGGGGGGTACGGTCGATGTGGAATGGCCGCCCGTTCCGATGAAGAGCTTTGGATTGCGATTTAAGCCGGGGCCCATTGTGGCCGTCCGCGATGATTCCGTAGGCGCCGCCGCAGGCGTCATCGAAGGAGACGAACTGGTGGAATTCAATGGCCAGCCGATTGCAGACGCGATGACTCTCCCCTTGATCGTTTCTGCACTGCACGGCAAGTCCGCTTCGTTAACTTTGGAGCACAAGGACAAAACAAGGATTCAATTGGATTGGCAAGTGCCAGAGAATTTCGTTGTCAGTTGCGGCGAAGGCTCGCTTGGGCCGACTGGCTTTGAGTTGCCGGGAACCGGAATCGTCTACGCACCATCCAACGTGGTCAGCGCCGTAGAAGCAACTTCGTTGGCGTCCAAGAGCGGAATCGTCGCGGGGGATGTGATCAAGCAATTTAAGTTTGATGGTAGCGGCAAAGAAGACTCCGAGTACATGTCGAAAGTCTTCGTATCAGGTTACAAAGCCATTATCGAAGAGAAACCATTGAACAAGAGCCACAACATCCAGTATTTCCACAATTTGGCGCAAGCTTTCCGAACAGGAATGCCTGTGGAAATAAGCTACGAGCGCGAGGGAAAAGTTGATAAAACCCAAGCGGACGTTCATGCCGAAACGGAGTGGTTCTGGCCCGAACGTGGCGTTAACTTCACGCTTTTGCAGTTTGAACACAAAGCCCCGACCATGGCGACTGCTATCATGATGGGTGTTGGCGAGATTCGCCGACGAATGGGTAACGTTTTCGAGTTTCTCGAGCTATTGGTAATGGGCAGGATGCCTTTCAAGGTGGTGGGCGGGCCGGGCATGATCGCCGTCGAAGCGACCAACGCAGCCTCCAAAGGGATCTCGCCACTGCTGATGTTCTTGACCATGTTGAGCGCCAATTTAGCCATCATCAACTTCTTACCGATTCCCGCGCTGGATGGTGGGCACATGATGTTTTTGACTGCAGAAGCGGTGCGAGGCAAACCGGTCGACGAAGCGTTGCAAATGAAGTTGACGATGGTCGGAGTTTTGGGTTTACTTTGCCTGATGGGGGCGGTAATCATTAATGATTCCATCAATCTCAGTCGCATGTTCGGCGGCTAGAGTTCAGATTCCGTGAATTGGAACTTCGAAAAACACGAAAAGTAACCCTCCCTCGCTTCGCTTTACGCTACCGGGGGGGCTAAACCGGACAATCTCCGGGGGGAGGGTTGCCCTGACGGGCGATTTCTTTAGTGAGGGGATTGCTCACTGAAAAGCTGGGATGAATCCCAGCACTCCAATTTTGCTCCAATCGCCAAAATCCTTGCATTCGTTCGTTGGCTTTTCCGACTCAAGTGTGTTCCAACGAGAATCCGTTTGCCTATTCCTTCGTATGGCCTACGTTTTTGATGGCTTCCCTCCAACTCAATCCGGTCAACTAGGAACAACGAATAATGAGTCAGGCTTCTTCGCTAACTCCCTCGCAGCCCGTCACGGATGCTACGTTCGTGGATCGACGTCAACAATCGGGCACAGGCGAACGAGGCGAGAGAAGGCAATTCGGTAATTCCTATCAGAATCTGTCCACGGAGGGGCGTCAGTTGGCGGAAGCAATTGACGCTTACAAGGTAGACCATCACCGCCGGTACATTACGACCGATGAACTGCTCGGTGTACTAGGGCGATTGGGGTACAAGCAGTCGGAGTAATTTGGAGTGCTGGGATTCAACCCTGGAGTGTAGCACGGCACTCCGAGGCTTTGATTCTCGTCAAGCATCGAGCCACACTCATAGCCCGCGTCCAAGGTCGAGCCTTTGCTTGAGGCCTTCCATAGTAGCTGCCCAACTTTCGGCGGCTTTTTCGAAATCAACTTCGGCCCAGAAAAGTTCTTGCTTACCACTGAGCCTCGATTTGATTTTGGATTCGGGCCACACAGGAAACTGTCCACTGTTGCCCATGGCTAGTCTTGACTCAGTTTTCTCACTCACCAAATAATCGGCTAGCGAAGCGGCCGCGGATGGATTGGGTGCTTTGGCGAGCACGCTGATCGTATTTGGGATAAAGATTGTTCCAAAACCTTCCTTTTCTTGGTCTGGAAACACAATCTCAACGGGATGGCCAGCTTCTTTTTCGACGATCGCATCATCTGTGTCGGTAAGGCCCCAATCGAGTTCACCGCTACTTACCGCCAAGGCAACTTGTTTGTTTCCGGCCAAAACGACAGAGTTAGTGATCCAACTGTCCGACCACCGAATCCAATCCAGCGATCGGTCGTTTTTGAAGTAATCGCTGTTGGAATTCGAGTGGGCTCGAATATTGTTGGCATGTGAAGCTAGGACGGCCATATGCGTGGCTGTTGTTCCGTAAATAGGATAGGCTACGCCGCAACGATGGTGCCACTTTTTATCGGAGAGTTCCAGAACACTTTTGGGCCAGTTGGCAGGATCAGGCAATTTGACTTTGTTGACCAGAAGCACGCGGGCGCGGGCAGCGAACGCGATCCATGTCCCGTCTTTTGCCTTAAAACCCTTTGGCCAAGAGTCTGGCACTTTCCAACGACGGCTTGCAAGCAGCCCTTGTTTTTGCAAACGAATGGTGTGAATGATCTCGTTGTTCCAGAAAACGTCGCATCGAGGCCGCTCTTTTTCTCGTTCGATTCGAGTAACCAAACCCAGCGTCTTCGAGGCTTCCACGTCAAACTGGCGGGCTATTTCCGTCCCGAAATTGGTTCGCTCGAACGCATCGAGGATCGGCGAAACAAACTCGCGATCCGAGGCGGAGTACAGGACGACGTTCTTTTCACGCTGTGGTACGCAACCCAATCCCCAGACGGCCACACAGGCAAGCATGACTAGCTGCCAATTTGGGAAATTGCCGCGAATAGCAGAACGACCCTTACAACTGGTACGAAACATCAATTTGTCTGCAAATTTTAAGGGAAAAATAGCAATTTTGAACGGAATTTTTGGCGGGAAAATCGCCATCGACCTAAGTTCATTGTGGGGTGCGGCTGCATGATTCGCTTCGCATCCCACATTTCCCTTCCCCCGTGGCGAGGTTAGCTCTCGTTGAGTTAATCTCGCCATTTTCGTTTGTCCCCAGCCTTAATGCAATTGCATCCGCATGCATTATTAAACGAAACGGGGCGTCCGTGCCCAATGCATCGCACTATTGCAAGCATCTAAAAAGTAGCTTGCAAACAACGCTGCAGCTTGCATCGTTGCAAGGCATTTCGTTTCAAGTCGGCGACCCGTGGATTCGCCGAGCGGAATGAAATAGCAAAGCGGAACGGTCTAATCATTAAGCAGCAGCCAACTGGACCTGGCCCGTCTTTGCCATGACGCCTTCAATGAATTCTTCGAAAATGCGAATGTCCAGTGCGCTCGCCGCAGTCGATTCTGGATGAAATTGACATCCCACAACGAACCAATCATCGCTATTGCTTTCGATGCCTTCGATTACTCCGTCTTGACAACGAGCTGTGACTCGGAAGCAATCGGCCAATCGATCGATAGCCATATGATGACGGCTATTGACGCGGATTTCTCCTTCACCATAGACACGTCCCAAAATGGAGTTGGATTCTACAACCAAGGAGTGCCGATGATTCGGATCATGTGGATCCTTGTGTGGGATGGCCGATGGCATATCGATGGGAAGGTGATAGAAGAGATTTCCTCCTCGTATGACATTGATGAGTTGAAGTCCAACTCCAACAGCCATCAAGCTCATTTGGCGGTTAGCGATCTCCTGAGCCAATCTACGATCGAATTCTTCGCGTCGCGCTTCCATTGGGCGAACCGAACTATGCAACATGTATCCATCGTTGCGAGGATCCAAGTCGCCTCCACCTACCAAAAAGAAACCATCTAGTCGATCCAGCATCTGTTCTAGACTGGATTGATCTGTCGTGGGTGGCACCAAGACTGGAATTCCACCTGCGTTGGCAATTGAGTCGAAGTAGCCTGCTGCTAAATAGCAGTAAGCAGGTGTACCTTGGTTCGTGGCACGAAAATCGCAATTTAAACCAATGAGCGGCCGTTGGTTCATTCGATAGGATCCTCCTAAATGAAAAGTGACGTGTCGCAAATGTTTGAGTAGATCTGAGTTTGGACCGTGCAAGCCGAGTGGATTGCAGATCTTGTCCTTTGCGACAAGCAGATGGAGTTAGCGGTGCTGACTCGGATTCGCGTGCGATTTAGTTTGCGAAGTACAGGATTCCATCCTACACCTCGCCATTCTAAATCGGAAAAGGAACTTGACGCACTAAGAAGTGATCAAAGGCCATTAACGAATCATTCGTTTGCAGTCTCGCTTGGAAACTCAACCCCTTGTTGCTTGAATCCGATCCCTCATTCTCGCCGACTAGAGACGGGTACTAGTCGCGAGCAGATGGAAGGAAAGTAGTCGTTACCAAAGTGAATTGCAAACGTGTTGCTACATTTAGTATGTGAGGCAAATGCTAGCACGAAGTTGTGTGCATGCATTCCCAACGCGGGCGAGCGAGGCCCTTCGCTCGATTTGTTGCCGCATTCCTGAGCGAGGGCATCGCTCAGCCACAAAATCAGCTTGTGGCACCAAAGAGTAGCGTGGGCGTGGGGAAAACCCTTTTCGCAAACCGCCAGACTTGCCACTTGGGCAGATTGGCCACGATTCGACGCAAGTCCTATGATTTAAGGGCCTTTGGGCGAATTAACTGAACATTTTTATTGCTACTTGCTCAATGGTCGCACATGGTTCAAACTAGTGCCCGAAGGTGGCCGAATTCCGGGCCTCGATCGTCGATTGGACTTACCCAGACATATTCATGAGCACTGTATCCTTTCCTCAACCAATTCAGCTTTTGCCTGCGAAAACGATTGAAGGCAAGAAGCCAACGCGGGAACAGGTCCCGAAAGGGGCCTCGCTTTGCGAATACTGCACGGCTAAATGTTGTCGTTATTTCGCTTTGCCGATCGATGCTCCGACGTCCGAGCAAGATTTGGACTTCATTCGTTGGTACTTGCTGCACGACAGGGCTTCTGTGTTTATAGAGGATAGTACTTGGTATTTGCTGGTTCACACCGACTGCAAACATTTGCAATCCGACCACCGTTGCGGAATCTACCACACTCGCCCACAGATTTGCCGGGATTATGCTACCGCAAACTGCGAATTCGACGAGGATGCAGTTTACGAAATGTATTTCGAAACCTCCGAACAAGTGGCTGAGTACATGGAAGCTCGCTTTCATTCGTCCGATGTTTCTACGCTACGAAGCCCCGAACCTTCGCTGTTGCCGATTCTCTAGTGTCTGAGCATGGATCGCGGATCGATCGGACAAAATCCTCGTTGAAAACAGCTTATTCGATGGCTTTGATTGAACCTAGAACACTTAAGGGCTTTCGCGACTTCCTGCCCGCGGCGATGATTCCGCGAGAAAAACTGATGGAAATCGCTCGAGGAGTGTACCGCCGCTATGGCTTTGTGCCCATCGACACGCCCGCTCTTGAACTATTGGAAGTGCTGACTGGTAAAGGATCGGAAGAAACCGATCGGCAGATGTACCACTTCGTCGATGCAGGCGGCAGGGCCGTTGGCATGCGATTTGATTTAACGGTACCTTTTGCTAGATTCGCGGCCCAGCACATCAACGAACTTGGAACTCCTTTCAAGCGGTACCACATCGGCACAGTCTGGCGTGGCGAGACGCCACAAGCAGGTCGATTCCGAGAATTTGTGCAGTGCGATTTCGATACCATTGGAACCACGGGCGTTGTTTCGGATATTGAGACCGCGCTGGTCATCCATGAATTGATGCACAGCGTGGGGGTTCATCGTTTCAAGATTCGAATCAACAATCGCCATGTGCTTTCTGGGTTGCTTGAGCAATTGGATTTGCAAGCTTGCAGCACGGTCGTCCTGCGCGCTCTCGACAAGATTGAGAAAGTGGGATCTGAGCAGGTTACGAAAGAGCTAAATGCGGCGGGATTGAGCACCGCCCAAGTAGATCACGTCTTGGGGTTAGCAGCGATTCAAGGATCGACCGACGAAGTGCTTTTGAAGTTGGATGTATTGCTAAAAGGCTCTGAGATCGGACAGCAGGGAGTCGAACGGTTGAGGACGATTTGTGGCGCGATGAAGGCGGCTGGGGTCAAGGATCAGTTTTATCAATTGGATGTTTCGATTGCTCGCGGGTTGGATTACTACACTGGCGTTGTGTTCGAAACCGTGTTAGGAGACTTACCTAGCATTGGCAGCGTCTGCAGCGGAGGGAGATACGACAATTTAGCAGGACTCTACACCAAACAACATCTTCCCGGAATTGGTGCTTCGCTTGGGCTGGATCGGTTGCTTGCAGCATTAGAGCAATTGGGACTAATTCCCAAGACGGTTTCGTCTGCAGACGTATTCATAGCGCTTTTCGATGCCGATCGCATCAATGACTACTTTCAATTGGCCTCCATTGTTCGCAACGCAGGCTGGTCGGCGGAAGTTTACCCCGAGGCCAAAAAACTTGGGCAACAGTTGAAGTACGCAGACCAACGAGGATTTCGAATTGCGTTGGTGGCTGGTTCGCAAGAACTGGAGGCAGGGGAAGTTCAAATCAAGAACTTGGCAACCAAGGTGAGCGCGACGGTCGCCTGGCGAGAAACGCCCGAAGCGTTTGTCGCTTCGCTGTCGAGAATGATGAAACTTCCGGACCTATTGGCCTAACTGGCTCCCGATATCACCCGCCAAGACGAATTGCGTTCGGCCGAGTTCTTTCTACAGACCAGCAAACACACTCCGACGCTATCGGCGTTAGCCACGATCCTCACTGCCTACTGCGAAGCAGTGGGCAGAACCGGATAGTCTGATGGCTGAGAAGCATGCGCAATCATGACGCCGGTCTCCGGATCTCTATCGGTTCGAATCGGATACGGCAGGATCGGTGTGGTGACACTTTTGATCGCGGTAACCACTTCGATTTTCTCCCGATATTTGCCACCCCAGAAATCGGCTATCTCTTTGGAGCCGAGACTCATCTCTTCTACCAAGAATACAACGTCTGCAGTGTGCATTAGGGCTTCACCACCCACAGGCATACCCGTATCGCGGATTTGGCCTATGCAAAGACAAGTGATTCCTTTTTCATGATTGTATGTCTTTAGGGCGGACAGGTTGTCCGCGGTGCGATTGCGAGTCGGGTCGAGCATGTTCAGCGAATCAATCACCACAAATCTAATATTTTCCTTTTCGACTAAGTACCGGTACTTGCCAACAAAATCATCCCAACTCTTGCCGCGGTGGTACTGACTTTGCATTACGAAGATATTGCTCAGAACGTTTTTCGCAAACTCCTCTTCACCAAGTCCAGTTGCTTTCATACCGATCTTGGTCATGCGGCTGCAAAGATCGTCTCGGCCAAATTCAGGAGGATTGTAAAAACCTTCTTCAGCGATTACGAACGCCACGGGCATCCCAGTCATCGCAACTTTGCAAAGACCTGCCAAACTAGAGCGGGTCTTGCCTTTACCTGGGGGGCCAGCCAATGCGATGGTGCAACCTTTCGGTACGCCGCCGAGCGAATTCTTGCGGTCGTTGGTTAAGCAAAGATGATCGAGCACGCAGCCGAGCGAGATGCCCTGCTGGGTCTTGATTCGGTTCTTCAAGAGCATAGGTCGGATGATGTCGGAGTTGAGACCGGCATCATCATCCGTCGCCGGTGCGCTCCCAGCAAACGGAATAGCCGATGGGTCCATCATTCCGCCAGTTGCCATCGTTCCACCGGCGCCACCCATCATGGCTTGCATCATTTGCATCATGGCAAACATAGGATTGCTGGCCATTGGGTTGCCTGGCATTTGACCGCTGGCCGTGCCCATCGGCATTGGGGCCTGTGGCATAGTGCCAGTTGCAGGGTTAGGCATTAAACTCGAGGACGAAACGAGTATGTCTGTTGGCGTTCCGCTTTTCTTTTTGGCCATACTATGGGTTTCTCTTCCAGGGTGTCTCAACCAAACAGGGGTGTCTCAACGAAATACAAGTTGCTACGAGGCTTTCTCGTTTACCTCGATCAGCATATTCGGAAAAGGAGCAAGCCTCAATGAGGGGGTGAAGCGGACGCGATATCCGTATTCAGCGCGCTTTAAAAACACCCAAACCAGGTTGACGAGAGAAAAGCTACCGCTCAAACTACATAATCGCACGACAAATCAGCCTGAAACCCCATGACGGTTGATTAGGCATCCTTTAAGTCGCTCTAAAGTTGCATTACAATCTATTCGAAGACTA
Organism: Pirellula sp.; assembly: GCA_031374925.1. GTDB lineage: Bacteria > Planctomycetota > Planctomycetia > Pirellulales > Pirellulaceae > JBKCUI01. The sequence goes on from JANMHA010000077.1 coordinate 8,764, forward strand.
AAGGGAAAGTCAACGCGGTGTGGAAGGCTCCAATCTCGGCTTCACCGACGATGACATACATCTGTTATCTTCACTTGGACTCAAATCTTGCTATCGTATTTCGATCGTGAAGGATTCCCGCCGTGTTCCCTGTCTTTTCTTCTGCTGCTTTGATCCGACCAACGGTTTCTTTCTGTTGGCGAAGAACGGCATTCTTTGTGGCACTGCTAGTCATGGATTTTGTGTCTACGACTCTTGGCGGTGCTGTCCAAGCCAACGATCCGCCCAATCCGTTCGATGGTAAGTCACTCGCCGCTTGGACAAATATCGACGGAAAACCTCCAGGCGAAGGTTGGGAAGTCATAGATGGTATGATTCATCTCAAGAAGGAAGGCAAGGGCTCAGGACATATCATCACCGTCAACGAATTCGGCGACTTTACTTTCGCGTTCGAATGGAAGATTGCTCCTGGCGGTAACAGCGGTGTGAAGTACCGTGTTCGCTCTTATGGCAACAAAGTACTCGGCTGCGAATATCAAATTTACGACGACGAGGGAAAAAAGAAAATGCTTCCTCGAAATAGTGCCGGCGCGCTTTATGATCTTTACGAACCGAATTCGTCTAAGCAACTCAAACCGGCAGGCGAATGGAATCTTGCCAAGATTGTCGTTCGCGATAATCGAATCGAACATTGGCTCAACGGTCAACAGGTCGTCGCCGCAACAGTTGGCGACAGCGAATGGAAGAAACGCATCAGTGAGAGCAAATTCAGTGAATACGAAGACTTCAGTCAGAAGCCGCGTGGCAAACTGATGCTAACCGATCACGGGAGCGAAGTTTGGTATCGCAATTTTTCATTCGAGTCCCATTAGGTCATGCCATCCGCCACTATCTCACGACGCCAATTGTTCCAACTCGGAGGGGCAGGTGGTTACCTGGGCCTCCATCTTGGCGGGCTATGGCGAGCGCAAGCGGCGCTGGGTGCAGACGCGATCACGTCGAATCCCATTCGCTCATGCATCTTGATATTCTATCTATTGGCGATTCGGAATTAACCACGCCGCAGAAATTCACGACCAAACCGGTAGGCCCCATCGACTCACAACGGGTGAACCGATTCGAGAATTATTTTGAATAGGCTAGATAGTCCAAAGGCCGCTACTCGGATAACAAGCCCCTGATTTCACGCGTGGCGGTCGCACTCGCTAGCAAGAATCAGAAGGTCAGCGTGTCTGGCTTGAAGCCAGGGGGAATGCAATGTAGTCTAAACGTCACGTCCGACAATTACCAAGCACATATCGTCTTCTTGGTCGCAGCCAACAATGTGCTTGGTTACGCGTTCGATGATCTCGTTCCCCGCCCGTTGTATGTCGCCTGCACATGTCGCCACTTGCTGACGCACCCGATCGATAGAGAATTGAGTTCCCTGAGCATTCGGAGCCTCGAAGATTCCGTCCGTGTATAAGGTCATGGATTCTCCCGGCTGGATATCCAGTTCGAAGGCATCAAATGGAATATCGGACATAATCCCCAATGGAGGCCCACCTACATCGGCACCCGGCTCTTGAATCGATTTATCCTTCATAAGCATGATAGGAGGCATATGGCCAGCAATGACAATGGTTGCTTTGTGTGCGACGTAGTCTAAAACAATAACAGCCATGGTGATAAACTTTTCTACCCCCAAAGCGGTGATTCGGTCGTTGAGCGTCGTTAGGGCTTGTCGCGAATCTGGAATTGTCGCAAAGGCGAACCGCCACTCAGCGGATAGCTTGGCCATGAACATGGCGGCCGCAACTCCATGTCCGACGACGTCCGCAATAACAATTGCAATGCGACTGTTGTCTAGTTCGATATAGTCAAAGTAGTCGCCGCCGATTTGTTGTGCCGGATTGTAATACTGAAAGAAAGAATAGCCAGGAATCTTGGGTGCAGCCTTGGGTAGAAAGGCCAACTGAACTTGGCTCGCTAGTTCTAAGTCTTGTTGGACCAATCGCTGTTGAACCATTTGTTCATGCAATTGCGCGTTTTCGATTGCAAGGCCCGCTTGATTTGCGACAGCCGCGAGGATTTCCAAGTCTTTGCTTTCGAAACCACCCTTTTGTTGAATGGTATCGATTTGAATAGCTCCGATCGGTTGGCCTTCGCTATTGAGAAGAGGAGCAACGATCATGGATCGAATGCGAAAATCCGCCACGCTTTGGCTCAATTCAAAACGGGCATCACTACCAGCATCCAGCGAAATAATGGCCTCTTTGGTTTGCATGACTTCACGAAGTACCGTTTTGGAAACGCGTACCATTTCTTCCTGGTCCGGTCGCCGTGTTTTTACCCATTTTGGCTTTAGTTGCCCCTCGGCGTCATTGAGGATAATAAAGCCTCTGTCCGCTTGAATGAAAATTGTGAACAACGTATCCAGGACTTTCGGCAAAACATCATCGAGCGTAACCGCTCTACCAAGATTCTTCATGATCTCCAGAATAGCGGCCAGTTTGGCTTCCGGTGACGCACTCAATTGAAGACCGTATTGGCTGCCGCGAACATCCAACTTCGCTGTAACCGATCTGGAGGAGGAACTACTGTCGCCATCGTCGACGATCATGATTCCCAACTCCGAACCTTCGCCGGATGGATTGACCGTCAAAGCAGAGGATTCAACTTCTTCGTGAAAGTTCAATTCGATATCGCAAATCCGAATTGTGTCCCCTTCCGACAATTTGGTTGTTTCATTGATTAATCGGCCATTGATAAACGTACCGTTACGGCTTTTTAGGTCTTCCAATACGAAACCTGGACCGTTCTTGGAGATTCTTGCGTGCTGCCGCGATACGGAACCGCTCTCGAGGACGATATCGCACTCGGGATGCCGCCCCATCACGTATTGGCCGTTTTCCAAAGTGTATCGACGCCCCATTGCAGGGCCCGTAATTGCGTCCAAATGTGGCATGGTACAAATCGACAAATTTTCGAAGGTAGAATTGTGATTCCCATATCATAGCTCTTTGAACTGAACTACGGTATTTGACCGTAGAAATTGTCCTTGCAATCTGGCGTAACAACTTCGCCCCTGACACCTCTCATCCATAAAAAAACCGAGGAGAGGAATCGCTTTCGCAAAACCTCTCCTCGGCAGCCTCTTCCCCTCTCAACCCCACACACACTACCAAAAAAGCCGAGAGGAGAATCTTCTTACAATTCCAACTATGTCTTGGTCCGGGCGGTTGTAGCTTTCACGCTGCTCGTGTCCGAATCTTTATTTAACGCAGGGGCCACTTCTACAGGCTTTTCCTCTTCAGCGGCCACAGGAACCGCTTTAAACTCCCCTGGCATCGCCGTCTTTGCTTCCAATTCAACCGACCTCACGAATTCAATCGCGTTGATGTACTGGTCGGAAGTCATATTCCCAATGTTTTCGCGAAGCAAACCAGCTAGTGCATGACAAAGCTGATAAATCTCTCGGTGAGTCGTACTTCCATCGCCCGTGTTCGCAGCCTCGCGAGTCTCAAACACTTGGTCAATCCGCTCTTTCACCGGGGCAAATTGTTCTTGACGCAGAATGTGCGGCCACGTCAATTTTCCCCGCTGCGAATCAAACTCTTGCGCAGACAAACGCTTGGGCGAATAGTACTCGATGAACTTCTTTCGAGCCTCTCCTACAAACGCTCGAGGAGCGTACTTTTGCATGTACTCATCCCGAATCGCCCGCCGCTCGTAATAGGACTTGGTGACGGCAACACTGTTTTCAATCGCACGTTTATACGCTTCCGCGTAGTTGATCGCTGCAAGGCTGTCAAAGTAAACGGTTTGACCTATTGAACTGATGACCGCCGACTGGCCTCGTAGAGCTCCTTCGACAAGAGTGCTAGAGTGTCCGGTATAAGACCAATTCGCAACAGGTTGAGCAATGGCCGGCCCCTGGCCGCGTACCTGCTGTCCAAGCGTAACACCAGCAACCACCGAGGCCGCTAAGACTATCTTCTGAATTTTCCTGCTCATTGGTGACTTCATCATCTGCTCCTAGAATTTAGGCGGCCAATTTGACCTTATAAGCTAACAAGAAAAGCAAGTTTCGTGCCAAATACCAGATTTCCATTGAGATCCTACGTGAGTTCACGTCGTGGTGGTGCCAAACGGACCGATTGCATTAGGATTCGCTTGGAAACGACGAAAAATGAAAATTCACCAAGGTTGCTTATGGGGAGTGATCGCGCCTGGTACAATCAGTCTCATAAGCAGTGCGTTGTCTCATTTTGCGAATACTGTTGTTGACGATGGATTCACTTCAACTTGACGACTCATTAACTTTCCTACCGATAGTTCATGGCAGCGCTTCTTATGCAGTTGCGGTCCGCCGGTTTTTGCTGGAGCATTCTTTTGATTGCATCGCAATCCCGCTTCCTGACTCCTTTCGCCATTCCGTTTTGTCTGGCGTTGAGCAACTTCCAACGCCGAACGCAGTCGTCCAGCTTGCCAAATTGGAATTCGACTCCCAGAATTCAGCTATCAATCCGGATGGTGCTAGCGAAGTGGTTCGGAGCGCATCTTATGTTCCGATCGACCCATGCCAAGCCGTCGTTGCCGCAATCCGGTTCGGTATCTCGGATCGTACACCGCTCCATTTTATCGATCAGGAATGCGAGGATTTTGATCCAGACGCATCGATTTTCCCTGATCCGTTTGCGTTGCGAGAAACGACTATCGAGCGATTTTGCACGGCCGCATTACCAGCCATTCCCAATCCGACGAGCCTACAGCGTCTCGATCGAATCCATTTCATGGCTGCCCGCCTTGGGGAACTGAAACAAAAGTACGCTAGCATCGTCTGCCTTTGTGATCTGCAGGATTGGCCATGGCTGCGCGAAGCCCTAACGATAGGTTCAGCACAAAAGTACAAGCGAGGAACTCCAATACTCCTTGAAGAAGACGTTATGCCCGCCGAGAATTACGCTGTCGACTCGCGAACGTTGATGTTCTTCATGGGGGAACTCCCTTTCATTACAGGATTGTACGAGAACGCGAGAAAATCCTTGGACGACGACAGTTCTTTGGTAGTCGACGGAATCAAAGAGATGCTCATCTCAACTCGCCAAAGTTATCTAGCAGACTTGGGCAATCGAGCTCGAAAAATCCCAACTCTATTGTTATCACAGTGCCTCAAGTTCATCAGAAACCAGACTCTGTTGGAACGACGATTCACCCCTAGTTTCTACACCATTGCCCGCTCATCGCAACAAGTAATGGGGGATCAGTACACGATTCACCTAGTAGAAGCCGCAAAGAACTATCCATTTGACGAGCCGTTGCCCTGGCCCACGCTCCGAATGGGAATTGACAAAGCATACTTACCTGGCGTCGGCCAAGTTTCGATGACCAGTCGGCTGCCCGGTCCCCCTACCCAATGGCATTCGCTAGAACTAAATCGGCGACCGCAGAAACTGGACCAGCGTCAGTGGAAGATGCGATGGAACCCATACCAACAGTGCTCATGGCCGGACGAAGACACACGCATTGAGAGTTTTCGCAATCGGGTCATCGAACGAGCCCAGGGAATGATCGGTGCCGATTTGGCTCGCACCGAAAAATTCACGACTAGCATGATGGACGGAATCGACCTTCGGGAGACACTTCGCCATTGGTACGACGGCTCGCTCTATGTCAAAGTTCAGCCGCCGACGATTGGCCACCTCGACGCCGCCATAATGCTTTTCGACAACGAGCCCGACCCCCGCGAGTATTCATGGCGAGCCACCTGGTTTGCAGAACATGAGCAGGAGTCCACACTCGCTTTTTTCGCAACGCCATTCCAAAAAGAAATGCTCGGCCCCGGCGTTGCCGTATCGACTTACGGGGGCGCGCTGTTCCTTTTCCCTCCGAGGCATATCGCCGACATTTGGGACGACGAATTGCTGGACTTTGCTGATACGCTTGAACAACGCTTAGTCGCTGCCGCTTGCCTTCACTCGCAAGCCAGGCACATTGCGTTGTTGAGCTGGTCGGCGCCTGGATTAGCGTTGAAGAAAATAGCCAAATTGTTCAAAAAAGCATTGGTGCATGTTCCGCTGAGCTACTTCTCCGATTCTGTCGTACAACAACTTCGAACATTTCACGTCTTGAACGGTCAACATGTTCGAAGCTACGCAGCCCACTTCATCCGCAAAGGCTAAGAGACAGGCCCGCAGCCTGTCCTACAGACATTCCCATCTTTGCACTAAACCTTCATTTGTAAGCGTCCAAATTAGGTCTTGGTCCGTTTCGATAGCAACATAGCCTTGAGGGCTAACATGCGAAGCAACCAACTTGATCTTGAAGCCTTGGTTGCTGTAAATGTCTATCCCGGCATCGTGCGCGATGGCAATGTGACCGGTTCTCACGAAGCAACTGAGCGAATTTCTCGCCGAGTCATCGATCATAGCGGATTGGAATTCGTCCGCTTTCAACCATTGCATCATCACTCCTGAATTCAAACCGAGAATGACTCGGGGGCGTGTAAAACGATTGCTGACCCGCATCGATTCGACCGGTGAAGAAACTTCAATGGATTGCAGCAGTCTCGATGGATCATAAACATTGAATCGCGTATTACAACTAAGCAGTAGCTGCGAGTCATGTTTGGCAATACACCATCGTAGACTAGTCAAGTGTGCCGCGATCCATTCGTATTCTTCCGATTGGGTTGCGTTAGGAAGCTGCAAACCCATCTTTTGCGAAATCATTTCTTCGAAGTCGCGAAATCCGTCCTTGGGAGGAAATGAGGGATAACTGACACGTCCAAAAAAATCGCGAATCCCCAATCGAACTTGTCCATGGCTCCTCTTGACGAAAAATGTGCTGCTGCTGTCAGGTAATATTCGGCTAGTGGGGCTCGAAGGCCCCAAGTCAGATGGATATGTACAATCGCAGATTTCGGTGCTCGCAGGTGTGACATAAAAGGTTAACCGCTCATCGAGCCAATACGCGGAACCCTCGCCAAACTCAGCCTTTGTTTCGCCGTTGCTAACGATCACCATAAACGATTCTCCCGTCTGGGTTTTGCTTCCTGTATATCGAAGCCAAGGTAACGTATCAATACTTGGAAAGAACGAACGTATCTCGACCCCCCGTCCAAAACGGCTAGCCTTCTTAGGCGATTCCGATGGAAACATGGGCTGCACCAACAAAGCTCCGTCGCGCACACCGAAGCAAAGCGGGCCGCGCGACGTCGGAATCAATCCAAACCATTCGACTTCTTTCGACAACGAGATCGTTTCGACTGGCGACAAATTCTTGCGAAAAGCACGCTGGAGGTACGCCCGTGCCGCACTCTTTTTCAGTTTGGCTTGTGCATCCAAGGCGCTCGTTGTTTCTTGTGCATAACGGTGCGCATCGCGATGAAAGAGCCGATCCTCTGGAATCGCTTTGCACAAAGATGTCATGATCGCTGAAACCGCTTTTGAATTTTGCGACGACTGAATAACTTGACTCGCATTGACGAATAGACCTCGCTGTGCGTTTTCGCGAACATTTGCGTCAGGATAGTTGCGTGCGAGCCCAGACAAGAATTCCGATGGCCATACCCCTATCTCGGCCATTCCAGGGAAGTTCACCAATCGGTCTATCTGATTATTCGCTTCGTTGTGTCGCCCCAATTGCGATAATAAATCCATCGTCTTCTGCGCGCAAGCTCTAGCCTGTTGACCATGCGGCCATCGACTGGTCAGCATCGCGATGGCGTCGTCTGGTTGATTCAGTTTTCCGACCAATACATCTGCTGCGTCGCACGGTCGCGAGTTCTTACAGAGGTAATCAACGTGCCTCAAATACTCTGCGGTTGCCAGATCCGTTTGCCCAAGCCTTTGGTACAAATCACCGGCATCGAGATAGTCGGCCATTTCTCGGTATATGGCCAACGCCAAATCAAAGTCACCGGCAAGGCAATACATTTCGGCGGCCTTGCGATGACTGCCTAGTCGCTCGCGAAAAATCAACGCGGCCTGTCGGTAGAATTTACCCTTTTCCAGAGCTTGCGCAGCCTGTTGGAAGTCGCCGAGCAGTTGAGCGTATATTGTCGCCGCGCGCTCATATCTTCCATTGCTCAACTCTCCGCGTGCCAATTCCAAGTATTTTTGACGCAATCGCCTTTGTGCGGTTAAACCCAATGACCAATTGTCAACGGCGCCAGTTGAGGCATTTCCCCATCGCAGATCACGTGCGACCAAATCCACTCCTGGCGGCGCAAGGCCTCGTCCTGGCTCCTCCGACATTGGTATCGCATACCTGAGCCCCTCATCCGGATTCTTTTCGAGCATCTCTAGCAAACGACTCACCGCAGCCTCGCGTCGTGCTTCTAGGGTCTCGTTCCACTGTTCCATCTGCTTCTTGGCCCAAATGCGAATGTTTTGAACCCACTGAGCCGAGGACAATGCCTTTCGACCTACCGCATTACGGCCTGCAACGTTTCCTGTTTGCACAGGCTTGCGTTGCTTGGACGATTGATTGCTTTGATCGCTCGACAATGTACCTACCCGATCTGCCATCCATGTCAGGGCCTTGCCTATTGCAGATCGAGTCATTGCGCCAAAGCTTTCGAGCGGTCGTCCAAGCTTCTCCTTATCGCTCGGAGGCAAGGCCGTTAGTTCTTGGCTGCGATCCCCCATGCCGTCTCGCGATTGTTCAAGCCATTGTTCTAGCGTTGGTGGTGGAGGCGCATCCACTCGAATCAATCTCTCTGGTAACGCCGTCCCCCCCACTGCTTGACTCCAACTTCGTCTCGCTGGCATAGGGGTCGCAATCAACGATTCGATCCCCAGTCGATTCCTCGGGTCGATGGACAGCAAACCCAAAGCCGGATGCCAGACTTGCAATTCGGATTGACCAGAAACGAGCAACAGCCACTCACTCGCAAGGGGTGTCGGCAAAATCTGTGACTGAACTGGAATCCAAAGCTGATACTTGGACATCGAATGGGGAAGCGACACTGACTTCAATGCCAAGTGTAGCACGGCACTCCCTGCCGTGAATCCAGAATCAAGCCCCAACGCCCCCTCATCGCTTGCCCTCTCTGCGCTCGGATTCATTCGAATAAAGACACCTTTCAGCCCGCCATCCTTCCATATTGGAAAGAAGTCGCAGCTCATCGGGTAATCACAAACGCTCAAGGCAACATCAATCCATCGACGAGCATGTTCCGACTCAACAAAGTATCCGACTGCCTCGCTTACGCCACGCGGTGGCCGTTCGTTTCTAGCCTCTGCCGTCGTCAGTTGCAGCTTGAGCGTAATATCGATCAAGGCACTCCTCCTGAGAACTGTTCCAAGAGTGGTTGCAGAACGTCCGTATCAATCTCGCTGCCAGATGAGACAGTCTTCGCTCCACAATGATAAGCCGAACCAAACCAACGACCGTCGCTAGTCCAGCCGCTGGCCAAACCGTCGTTGATGGTCAATGTCAATTCTGTAAGCAAGCTATTTAACGAACGCAAATGCAACAAACCACGCGCATCCAAGATTGCTTCAATTTGATTCCTTCTTGCGAACTCCACACGAAAACCAACTTGCTTGGCGATTTCTTTGTCGTTTTCAAAGAAAGCTTCGATTCTGAGTGACTCACGGAACACCAGTGGGCTATCGACCCAATTCAAAGAATTGTTGACATTTTGCAGTATGAAAGCACGCTGGTTCCGCAACAGGACAAGACACCCGTTGTAGAGTGCGATTCGATGGAATCGATTTCGATAAGGATTTTGCGAGATCGGATTTCTATTTGAACCCATATTCCACGCTAGGGTCGGGTTCGTTTGTGGAGGATTTGACTCTGGAAACGGTGTGCAATAGCCAGCAGTTCCATCGTCATTCACCTCGACTACAAACGAGCCATTCGCGGTACCAAACACAATCCATCGGTTGTCCCCCAGCACAGTTACGCTTTCTGCAACGATATTCTCCCTGTTTGCATATTGGATTTTCGAGTCTGATCCTTTCGAGTGCAGCATGCGTCCAGAGCTTGTTATGGCAATGTAGCCATCTCCTTCTGGAGATACCATTACAAAAATAATGTTCTTTGAGCGAGGCAGACCCTTAAACAAAATTGGAAGAACATCAAAGCCAAGCCCGTTGAAATGCGCGGCAAACCAATTCTCGGATCGATCTTGGAAAAGGTTGCATAGTCCAGTTTGGCTTACCGAAAGTGCATCGATCATCTCGCCATTAGCGATATTCCATGCTTGAATCTGTTGAAGTCTGCCATCGCATACGACCAGGGCGCTTCCGTCCACTGAAAACTGCAAGGAATCCGATCGCAAAACCAGTTCGGACTTCTCAAGACATGCATAGTCTTTGAGGTCGAATCGCATGATGGTATGACTTGCATCGCTACCATGCCTCCAAGCGACAAACAGCGATTGTCGGTCTTTATCGCGTCCTGCCCATGCGATTGTTCCAATGGGCATCTTCGAGTGCAGCATGACTCCACCTTGATTTGGATTGTCCCAAAGCAAAAGCTTGTTTCCCGAGGCATTTCCAAGCAATAGCCCTTTGTCCACGAGGTAGTAAGTTGAATTGGAAAAAGAAAGCCGAAGCGGGAACGGGTTGCAACCGAAGATGCGAGGCAACTTTTCACTCACTATCAACGCAGTTTGGTTTGCTTTCGATTCTCTTTGAATCTCCTCTAGCTTCAAGGTAACTTTCTTAATTGTCTGCAATCCGCTTCGTGAATAAGCGATCAGTTCGAGATCGCCAAAGCGATCGACCACAGCGGCGGTCAATCGGGTAATTTTCGAGGCGTGCAGCGCAGTCCGAAAACTCATATCATTCCACGCGTCGCGGCTCAAAATCAAATAGGCCTCGACGTTTGTTTGCCGTGACGAAAGCTCTTCGCAAAAAGCACTTAGCACCGGACCAGGATGAAGGCCAGCATCGAAAGCCCCCATGTGTTCCGTCAGGCCACTCTGGTCGACAAAGTAAGAACGTTCTAGAACCGCATGCATTGCACGCCATGCCAAAACTTGGGACTTTGCCGGTGCGTTTGCCGTCAATGCGAGTGCAATTGCTGCGCTGTACACGCGCGGAGTCCCCCAAGAACGTATCCCACAGTCAATCAGGATGCATCGATCCACTGACTGACTGCTTGGCGGTAGTTCGCGTCGCATATACAACGCTTCCGCATTGGCTATCCGAACGGCCAACGTATCGTTGTCGAACGCCAGTTCCGATATCAACAGTCGATCCAATGTCCCGCGATTCGTGATATCCGAGTAGCCCTCCAGTTGAAGCGACCTCTCTGGAGTTAATCGGGCTGGTCGATATAAGGCCGCCAACAGGTCTTTCGCCAGTTTGCCAAACGGATAACTTTCGCTGTCCTGCAATAGCGTCTCCATTAGTTCCCTGGCTTCAGTCGCATCCGAAAACTCCTCGTCCGCTAATTCTTGCGTAGGCTGGACCGGTTCATCGATTCCGGTGGCCAGCCGACTTCGAAGCCTTTGCTCGTCGATGCGTTCAAGTCCAGCCGTCAGAGCCAACAAATCCATTCGCCAAAAAAATAGTGGCACTGAAAATAGCGAACCGAATTCTTGCGATGGAACATCCTCTCTGCGTTCTTTCAAACCGGAAAGCACTCGTTCCATATCCGAGCCCATACATCGGCGTTCCGAATCTTCAAGTACCATGTTGCAAAGAACGGTTTTGATTTGTAACGACTGCCGCAACTCACGTGGCAATGCGTTCAGACGATCCAGTTGATGGATCAATTGCAATGCCTCACGATCACTCAAAGTCGCATACTTGAAACAACCCAGTTGAAGTTGGTCGTACTCCAGATTGGTATTGAAGGGTGACCAACTATCTCGCAATGCAGCCAATACCAGCAAGATACAATCGAATCTCGGATAGCCATGCGGCGAAAAGCCTTCCAAGACCGCAACTAGTTCCTGTGGAAAAGCGATAGTCGTTCCGGTCAGCCAATGAACGGATCTATCCTCAAAGTCCCATTTCCAAAAGGCATGCGTCTGCGGCGTCAGATAAGTCTGGGCGGCTACCATACTCATGGATCACGCGTCTCCGATGATGCAGAGTTGGCTGATTCATGGATCGCGTTTTCGGTCGCTCGAATCGATACGCGGGTCGTCGGTAGAAAATCGCTGTCCGACACGATCTCAATCGATTCCTCACGCTCCCACAAGACCCAATCGGATTCGGCGATTTTGAGCGACCGGCGAATAGCTTGTGCCGGAACAGGAGGAGACCATTGAAACGCGATCGGTGTCAGTATTCGTCCGCAATCAACGAGTCGAGCACCTCGGATGCTTGGTATGGGTGAGCCAACGACCAGTGTATCGAATTGGCTACGTGAATTCAAACCGTAAGCAAAACGCAGACCTCGCCACTTCATTTGAATGGTATTGAGTACAAAGGAACACCAATCGGAAAAGCGACAAAGCAATCCGCCCGGTATGCCGAGTTGTTCGGAAGGCTGCCATTGCACCAGATAAGGGATCGGAAGTGCACAGCTGTCTCTCGCAATCGGCTGACTTTTAGGTAGCCAAAGTCGAGACAATTGATGAATTGGTTTCCATTGGATCTCAACGGGCAGCACACCGACTGGAACCGACTTCCCAATCGGTATCAATCGTTGGCGCTCGTCCAAAAGAAAAAGTTCCGCTTCTGGCATGAGCGACAAGATACGCATCGCGTCCTGGGCAACGGAACAATCCGCGCGGATCCACCAGAGTTCTTCAGCGAAGCTCCCCTCGAACCCAGGCCGTTCTCGCAAATGAGTCAACCATCGACTTGCATCTCCATCGATCGGTTGCACTTTTGCAATTAGGATAAGGGAGGTTGCAGTGGCCATCCCTTACGTCCTCTCAATCTTTTGGAGAAAGATCCAAACCGATTCGCATTTCTCTTGAAGAAAGGTCCTCTGCGTTTCGTCTGCAATCCATTGACTGCGTGTCGCCAGGGCGGACAATTGATCGCGGGCAAAGAGTCTTTCGGTCGCGGGCTCGCCATTCCCAGTTTCGCTGACGAGGATGGCGAGCAGTCGATCAAGCGATTGAGCAAGCTCCTCTGCATTGGGGGGCGCATTGTTCTGAGATTGGGGGTGGGATAGCAAACGCTGTGATTCGGAAGCCGCCTCCATTGCCGAATCCACAATCGCAGCAAGGACTTCTTGTTGTTCTTGAATGTCCCAGATATGACGAAGGATCCACAGATCCGTAACATTGGCGATGGATCGACCGCAGATCATAGCGCTCGCCGCAATCGGACGCTGTAATTTCACAGCCCGACGGTCCGAGATAGCGATGCCGGCGCGTCGTATCTTGCCAATGGTCTCTATATAGACGCTTGCGATTTCAGAAATATTGATCGAGTCAACCGCGTCCTGCAACTCGCGCAAGCTCGATACCGAAATGGCGCCGGATGATTTCGTTGGATTTCGTTGCAGAGCCCAGCCGGCCTGTAAAACTGCCGGCAAATACTCCTGATGGACATTCTCGCAACGCACTCGCAGCAGGAACCGATCAAACAAAGCATTCAGCGATTCGTCTTCGGGCAAGCGGTTGCTGGCTCCGACAAAAATCAATGCAGGAAGGGTTCGAGTCTCTCGACCTCGCCGAAAAACCCGTTCGTTGAGTGCCATCAAAAGGCTATTCAGTATTGAGCTATTGGCGTTCAACAACTCATCGAGAAAGACAAAGTCTGCTTCAGGAAGCATGCCTTCGGTATTGGTAACCAGATCTCCATCACGCAATCGCCTAATATCGAATGGCCCAAATAATTCGTTTGGCTCTGTGAATTTCGTAAGCAAGTAATCAAAAAAAAGCCCGTCGATTTTTTCGGCGAGTGATCGCACCAAAGCGCTCTTAGCGGTTCCTGGAGGCCCGAGCAAAAACAAATTTTCGCGAGCGACGAGGGCGACCGCCAATAAGTCGATGATTTCATCTTTGCCAACAAACATCTGCTTGAGCGGTTGGACAACATCGATATTGAGTCGGCGAGTGGACTCAAAGAGAGGCGAAGATTCAGCGATGGTTATCAAATGTCTTCCATTCGTATTGGGCATGGATTTTGGACCAACGCTCCATTTCAACTTGGGAAAATGGATTGCGATCAAGGACTCTTTCAATATACATGGTACGAAGACAGCGATTCACTAGAATTGGCTCTAATTTTTCTTGATCAACGGTTTGGTTTTGCATTCTTGCTGCGGAAAGTGGCCATCGCTTTGCCCAGGCGTCCATCTGCATTAGTAAAGGATCCGACGAACAGGCAGCTATTGCGAGTCGTTGAATATCTGGCAAAAAGCGAAAGAACAAATCGACGGAATAGTGAATCGATGCGGATGCAAGAAATGCCGAATCAATAGATGGCATTGGGGCCTCCGGCGGTTCTGTTTCCAAGCCGCTTTGAATGAACTCTTCGCCAAGTTCGCGATGAACCATCAACTGCGATGCCCTATAGAACTGCTGAACTGCCCAAATTGCCGATGAGATATCGAGCGGCGGCGGTGTACTTGGCAATTGCTTTCGATACTCGGTTTCCGCCTTTCGAAGCCAATCAATCAAGACATCCGTTTCTGGTTCAGACGATGCGACAGGATGTTCCGCCACCAATCTGCCCGTGTGCCAAAGTTCATCCAAACGATCGATCATTCTTTCGTCACCATCTCAACAATTCGAATCGCCAACCAAAAAGGAATCAGGAAAGTAAGATCGTAGTGGTTGCAGGATACGTGCGCCCCAGTTTAGACTATACCCAGTTGATTCAACGAGGCGTTTAAGCCATCAATTTTCCAAGGAAACTTCATGTTCCACCGACTCTTGCGTTCTGCTTCCTGTCTTTTATTTTACACAACGCTTTTTGCTGTCAACATTCATGCTCAATTCAGCGGCAGTATTGCACCTCCCGATGAATTCCAACCAGGATTCGATGTGATTACCGACGAGCGAGCGAAAGAGTGGCTGTCGGTTCTTGCTGGCCCCGTTTTCGAAGGTCGAGGCTCTGGACAAATTGGATATACCAAAGCCGCCCACTGGGTCGCAGGAAAAACTGCCGAATTTGGTCTCGATCCAATGGGCGACGGTGGCACCTACTTTCAGATGCTTCCGATGTCGCGACTGTGGGTCGAGCCAACCCAATCCAAATTGACAGGCCCCAATGATCTATCGATCCTTTTCGATAAGGCCATCGGACTCGAACGATTTACTAACGTTGCTGAAGTAGGCGGAGGGGTTGCATTCGTAAGTCTTTCGGGTGAATCCCCGAAGCTTGATCAATCCATTTCACTTCGCGACAAAATTGTCTTCTACATTGCCGACGGGAAGGCACAAGGACGAGCAGCCGGCCTTTTGGCAAGTCAAAGACCTGCGGCCACTTTCCGTATCATCGATGCCGAACCAAAATCTGGATCGCAATTGCAAAGGGAAGGAGGAAGGCAAAGGGGAGCTAGTCTTTCGGGTACTATTTCTATGGCCGCTGCAACCACCATTGTGAAGGCGATGAACGGAGATCCAACTTGGATTAAACAACTTGAGGCAGAGGGCGCAGATGTCCACCTTGCCGACGGAAACGTGAAACTCGAGCTTCGCTATCGTGAAGAACCGACAGCTGTTCCCAACGTCCTTGCTTGGCAACCCGGTTCCGATCCTGATCTCAGGAATGAGTATGTTGTAATTGGCGCTCACTTGGATCACCTGGGTCTGTCGAATGGCTCGCTATTTCCTGGTGCCGACGACAATGGCTCCGGGTCGACCGCATTGCTGAACATTGCGCGTGCCATCTCGACCAATCCTATCAAACCCAAGCGTAGTATCCTTTTTATGTGGTTCGCTGGAGAAGAGATTGGATTGGTTGGATCGGCTTACTATGTTGAACACCCACTGCTGCCACTAGACAAGATGGTCTGCATGCTCAACGTCGATATGGTGGGGCGGAACGAAGAGAAACCAGGTGAACCCGCAAGTGAGAACGAAACATCCATTCACTTGGTGGGCAGCAAGCAAGGGGACCAAAACCTACACGAAGTAATCATGAGGGCAAATCAGTACGTCAACTTTGCCTTCGAATACGATGAGGAGGGGGTTTTTGGCAGAAGCGATCAAGCCAACTTCTTCAAGAAGGGAACTTCCGTCGCGTTTCTTTTCGGTGGTTTTCATCCCGATTATCACAGGCCTACCGACGAAGTCTCTAAAATCAATTTTCACAAGATCGCATCTGCAGCCAAGCTGTTTTACTTAGCAGCGCACTTTGCAGCCGATCACGGTGCGTTCAAGGTCCCCCCCAAGGAAGAGAAGAAGGAAGGCAACGTCATCCCCTAAAGCCTTGAACTCTTTTCCGACGCATTTTCGCCTTTCGCTCGGCGATTAGGTCTCACCTTTACCCTACCGTCCCACGAACAGTATTAGCGACAATGCCGGTAACGTAGTACGAATTTGCGGCCCAGGTCGGTTAATATTTAAAGTAGTTTCAGAAAAAACGCCGAAAAAATATGGATGAATGCGATTCGTTGGATCGTGGCCAAATCCACGTGCTAGTTTTTATTCACGTTTATTCTGCTCAGGCCATTTTCTAATCCACGACTGTCAAAAATGCCTCTTGTTAGCGAAGCGTTGGCGATCTCCGCATCGATCGACCAAAATAAACTGCTTGAACGATGCATGGGAAACGGCGCACTAGTGCAGAAATTGCTTTTGGCCTTTTTGCACTCACTTCCGATTGAGAAGAAGTTGTTGGAGGAAGCTATCCAGACCGTCGATTTGTGTTCCGTCGCCAGGATAGCACACAAGTTGAGAGGTACGGCGTTGAATATGTGCGCCAGGCCTTTATCGGAAGCTGCACTTCAAGTCGAGTTAGCAGCACGCTCTAACGAAATAGACCTGGTTTCCCAGAAATGGTTTGACTTGAATCAGAGTATCGAGATGCTAATGAACTCCCTTACCAGGAAGTGTTCGTGTGCATTATGACTGGAATTTCCTCGTTAGCAGGTTCGAAACCCAATGGACTCAAGGTCCTGATCGTCGATGACGATCCGATCGCGCTCGAGATACTCGCCAATTTCTTGCAAGTAGCTGGCTATAACGTTGAACTTGCTTCCAATGGTAAAGAAGCTCTGGAGAAGCTGCGTCACTATTCACCACGCATCGTGATTTCTGACGTGGATATGCCCGAGATGAATGGGGTTGAACTGTGTCGAGCGATTCGAAGTCGGCAGTCGATACATTACACCTATTTGATTCTTTTGACGAGTCATTCTGACTCTGACAGCGTTTTGCTGGGACTCGATGCCGGCGCTGATGACTATTTGAGCAAGCCGTTTCGGCGAGAAGAGTTGCGATTGCGATTGGAAGGAGGGCGGAGATTGCTAACGCTTGAGGGACGCGACATGATGATCTTTTCGCTCGCCAAATTGGCCGAGAGCCGCGACCAAGACACAGGAACTCACCTAGAGCGGATACGAGAGTACTCGAAAGTCTTGGCCACGGAACTGATGTCTTGGCCCAAATTTGAGAACGTGGTTGACGCGCAGTTCGTCGAGTTAATTTATCTGACAAGCCCGCTTCACGATGTCGGCAAAGTTGGTATCCCCGACAGGGTCCTGCTAAAGCCGGGAAAGCTAACTTCGGATGAGTTTGAAGTGATGAAGCGCCACACTTTGATTGGTGGTGAAACGCTCAGCGCTTCGGCTCAGGCCCATCCGGAAGCAAGTTTTTTGAAAATGGCTATGGAAATTGCACTTAAGCACCACGAACGTTGGGACGGGACCGGATATCCGTTTCAACTCAAGGGCGAGGACATCCCTCTCTGTGCAAGAATCGTGGCAGTCGCTGACGTCTACGATGCACTGACTACCAAGCGGGTCTACAAGCCTGCTTTTACCCACGAAACTGCTGCCGATATCATTTATGCGAGTCGAGGAAGTCACTTCGATCCCGACTTGGTGGATGCATTCGCAAAAGTCGAAGAGCAGATGCGTCGCATCCGTTATGAGCTCGATGAAAGTCGTGAAGCAATCGTAAAGTTGGTGCTCCCAACAACAGCATGCTTCAATGCGATACCAGTTGTTCCAGATCCAATCGGTACCTATCTTTTTGCCCAACCAGTGCCGCAAATCGAGTCTGGACTGCTATCTGACTAGAACCGTGTCACCTGGAGGAAAATGATGTTTTGATTTTCCTCTACGGTAACGTGTATGTCGCGTATATCGCTTTGTGGGATCAATTCGGTAAGTCTCATCATGTCGATTCGATCGCGATACACCAAAAACCAATCCATACATGCCTCCATGTAACCGATATCATGGATGGTAGGCAAGAAGTTTGCCAGGATCAACCTACCTCCCGATTTCAACATGGAAAACAAATGGTAGCTTAGCTTTTGAGCCGTCTTTTCGTTAAGGTAGTCATAAAGCCCTGTCGAGTAGATCAAGTCGAATGTTCCGATATCCAACCGACCTGCAAGCATCTTTCGAATATCGGCCAACTCACATTCAATTCCAAATTGCCCAAAACTGCGATCGACCTCCGATAGGCTTTCCGCGTCGGAATCCAGAGCGATAAATCGGCCGAACTTTCGACGTCGAACGGCAGAACTCATCGAAGCTTCCCGAAGGTGACCTGATGCGACAGCCAAAACCTCTGGCGAGAACTGCATGCGAGCAACTTCGTCCAGTTTCTCAGCAATATGTTCACGTCGCGCACGTACTCCTGCAGACGCTGCAGCATTGGTCGTATACTGAAAGATCACCTGGCCAAGTGCATTTGTCGCCGGCGGTTGCCATCCTTCCTCCAAGCCATAGATATAATCCATCATCACGGCATCGCCCGCATATCCGCGAGGCTTGTTGAACGCACGACTCGTAAACGGGTCTTGGTGAACAAGAGCTAACAACTCGGACTCGCGAATTTGCTTAACACACTTGGTCCACTCGGTTTGGTCCAAATGATCTCGGAGCTTTTTGCACTCAACGAACAGGCGATGAACGGAGGCCTGCAACTCATTCGATTCATTTGTTGCGGCCCGCAAATTCATCGCGACCTCAGCAATAAATGATAGTTTTGTATCTGGCAGGGTCTCATGCAACGGGTCAAAACGCCTAATTAAGGCTCCTGATACGTTTTTATTTCGATCCCCTTGAAAGGGTTTAAACTCCGTGCTCATCTTGCGATTATCCCGTACAGCTCAAACAAAAGCGACATTTAGCGAACCAATAACTACGTTTGAGAGGCTGGGCGTGATGGCCTCGAATTTCCGTCAACTTGTCCCGTCGTTTACGATGGGCATCGACTTGAAAAGCGGATAATGCGAATTGTAATTTGATCCCATCCATTCGCACAACCAGAATTATCGATTGTTCTTACCAGGAAGCGAATAGAAACAAGCGGTTTCTTCACCGCGACACTCTAACTACATCGCATAATCCACCGGGTACAAAGCAGGAAGTCTCACTTTGTACGTCAAGAATGTGGAAAATCACATCTCGACGAGCCCCCTTTGGCGGGTGCCGTATACCTCCATTCGCGTTGTCGGTTGCCTCCCTTGCATGCACCAATCCTAAAAGCAAAACCGAATGATGAGCCGCCGAAAAGTCTGCGGACTCCTTCGCGATCGATTTCCCTTGCCGACTGGCTATTGGCCATAAGCGACGGTTCGCAGCGCGTGTTAGCTTTGTTGCAACTTTCAACAGATCTTCTTTCGGAACTACAATCTCGACATGACTCTGGAGCCGTATTTTCGGAGCTGCGCGAGGATACGATTCGTATTCTTTTGCCGGAGCGCAAGGCCGTACTCGTCAACAGTGTAATAGCGTCGACGACCAAATCGATTGGATGTAATACGTCGCTACCTCTCTCCTTGGAGCAGGCTGTCTTTCTGGCACCGGAACAGTCCGGAGTGCTGCAACGACCCATCGGGGCATGTACGGACTTATACAGCTTGGGAGTCCTTCTCTATCGCGGGGTAAGTGGAAAGAACCCGATCACAGCATCCAATCTAAACGAGTTGATGCTGGGGCAAATGACGACTTCGGTTACAAGTCTTCGGTGGAGTGGAAAGTCGGTCCCACGTTGCATTGATGAGTTTATCCTGCGATTGTTGAAACGCGAACCTCGCGATCGATACCAGTCCGCAGAAGCTGCATTGAGCGATTTGCAAGCCATCGTAAGTTTTCTGGAAGACGGGGAATTGGATTCGGTCGTCCTTGGTTGCACGGACCGACGGGAACGACTGAGTGAACCGTCGCTCGTAGGTCGAAATTCATGGTTACATCGTTTTGTTCAATATGTTTCTGATGCGCAATCGCCTGTCCGCCGCTGGCTAATTTTGTCCAATCCAGGTGAAGGCAAAACGCGACTATTGAGCGAATTTGAAAAGGAGGCAAGGGCAATCGGAGCGATGGTCTTGCGAATGACAGGTATCGATAGTGAAAACTCTCGTCCCCTCGAGGCCTTTGGTTCGGTCAGCCGTGATTTGGAGGAGCATTGCAAATCCAATCTCGAATTTGCTCGCAAATTGACAGTCAGCCTCGCCCAGCACGAGGAGAGCATTCGTCCGTTGCTTCCTTGGCTGTTTCCGTCGCAGGCGAAAGAAACCAATGTAGGGCCTGAGAAATTTGCTGGACAACGCTTGAAACGAGCTGTCGAGTCCCTGCTCGACCAATTGAATACCCAACCCAATCGCATCGTGATGCTGGTTGACAACGTCGATTCGGTTGACCAACTGTCGCGAGACTTGCTGACGGGCTGGCTGCAAAGTAGAAAAGCGGGACAACTTGATTCGCTCATGCTCGTCGCGACAGGAAACTCGACGAACGCAATACTCCTGCAGTCTGCGCTAGAGCAGGTCCCAGAAATCCTACAACCTCTACTGCCCGAAGAAATCACGTCCCTTCTCAATTCGACGATTGGCCAATTTCCAAAGGAAGCTTTGGAAATGACCGCGAATGCCTCGAACGGAAACCCGTTCGTCGCAATATCATTGCTTCAAGGAATGATCGAATCGGGCAGCGTGATCTTTCGAGAAGGCACTTGGTCGATCCGCACCGGCGAACCGCTTACCCTTCAAAGCCACGGCCACGGAACGACGGCGCTAACGACGCGCACACTTGGGCTGCCGGATTCACTCGTTAAGCTCCTTAGAGCCGGCGCAGTCCTCGGCAAAAGCTTTCGATTTCGCGAAGCTCACTTGCTTTCCAATGTCGACTGGAACTCGGCTCAAGAAGCTTTCGAGTTGGCTGTGCAACGACAACTAGTTTGGTCGGATTGCCATCATCAGCAAATGGGGTTCGTTCACGATGATGTGCGACAGATGTTTTTGGGCCAGCTCAGTCATGACTTAAGGGTCAGGTTGCATCTGCAAGCCGCACGACTGATTTCTCAAGAGGATTCAAATCGCACCTACGAACTAGCCTACCACTATGACGCTGCGGGATGCCGTGATGAAGCCATCGAATACTCGACTCAGGCAGCCAAGCATTCGCAACGCCAGTATGCAAACGACCTAGCAATTCGTTATTATCGGATGGCCCAAAACTGGATACCGACATCGGATCGCAACCGGCGGAGACAGATATCGGAGAGCATCGGCGAAGTCTTTTTGAGCACAGGCGACTACGATGCCGCCGGTTCAGCCTTTTCGGAATCGCTCACATTTGCAGACCAAGCCATTGACCGCACCCAACTCGCTGGTCGGTTAGGTGACGTCGAGTTCAAACGTGGACGCATGAGCCAAGCGGCTGAGCAGTATGTGGCGGCGCTCGAATTAAGTGGAATTCGCGTCCCACGCACAGCCTCGAAAATGATCCTAGTACTTCTGAGGCAGTCCCTCCTCCAAGCTCGTCATTCGCTCCTTGGATTACCACAAAACCGCAATGTGGCGACCCCTATACAACGATTGCGATGGACCCTTTTTAGCCGCCTGGCCCATACCTATTGGTTTAGCCGTGGAGCGGTTTGGACATTGTTCGCACACCTTTCGGGCATGAACGACGCTGAAAAGTACCAGGATACGCCGGAATTAGCCAAGAGTTATTCTGAACATGCCCCGGTATGTAGCCTGCTTCGGTTCTTTCGACGTGCAGAAGTTTATTCCAAGCGATCACTGAAGATTCGGTGCGATCAAAAGGATCTTTGGGGACAGGGACAGACACTCTCGTACTCCAGCGTAGTGCAATTGGCGGCCGCAAACTTCCAGTCATGCATCGAAATCGCTTCTGAAAGCATCGATTTGCTAGAGAAAACCGGCGACGCTTGGGAAACGAATATGGCTCGATATCAACGCGCCAATGCGTTGTATCGTGCTGGCCGTTTTCGAGAAGCAGCCAACGATGCAAAACGAATTCACGATTCTGGCGTTGAAATTGGCGACGATCAAGCGGCGGGCATCAGCTTGGACGTCTGGATGCGTTCGGCACCACACCAAGTCCCGCCAGGGATTGTGGCAAAACAAGCTAGGATTCACCGAACCGATGCCCAAAGCCACGCTCAGACGCATCTCGCTCTGGCCATCGTTCAGATTCGTAGCGAACAGCTCAGTGACGCGGAGAAAACCCTACGCAATGCCATCGCGATTTGCAAGCACGCAGGCCATTTGAACTCGTATATCAGCCCATGTTATGCCTGGCTCGCAACTACACTTCGGAAAACAGCTAGTACCACTCCCCGTTATCAGGTTCGGTTGTTTCAGAGTCGCGTTGCTCAAGCAAAGCGCGCAGCCAAGATTGCGCTAAGAATCGCCAGAAAATTCCCAGCGGACCTTCCCCAGGTCTTCCGCGAGTCAGCCTTGATCGAATCGCTAGTTGGAAGAACTTCTTCGGCAGCGAAACTATTTCGGAAAAGCGTCCGTATCGCTCAACAACTGCAAAGCCCAATGCAAGCCTGGGAGTCTCTGACATGCCTCAGCGAATTGGCTGGTGATCTGGCTGATAAACGCCTGCAATTGACCGCAAAGGAAACCGGGCGACTTGCATGGCTGAACGAGAACTTTGCGGATTCCATTCGCTGCATCGAAGGAAGCACGGCTTCGAAAGAAACACTTTCGCTAGCCGATCGATTTGACACGTTGTTGGCCGACGGACGTCGAATCACACGCTCACTTCACAAACGTGATATTTTCCGCGAAGGCTGCTTAGCAGCGCAGCACCTTCTGAGAGGACAAGTCATCCTCATTCTCTCTCAAGATGTCCCGGAGGGGAAATGGACGGTATCCGACAAAATCGCTACAGACCAAGTCACTTCCACCCAAATGGACAACATGGCTCGAGAAAACTGCTTCATCGACCAAATAGGAAAGGATGGGGTGACACGAGTCGTGCCATGGGACGATCGAGATCGCTTTAGCAAAGGTAGTATTCTAGCCACACCGATCCGAGTTCGAGAGTCGATCGTCGCCTATCTAGTCGTGGGACACACCGAACTTGAAAACCTATTTGGAAACGAAGAGTTAAAAGTTGCGGAATTCATTGCCACATTGACTGGTGCCGCGTTAGAGAATGCCGAAGGATTTGGCGAACTACAGGAATTGAACTCCACCTTAGAACAACGTGTGGAGGAACGTACAGCCGCGGCTGAGCTTCGTTCAACGGAGCTGGTATTGAGCAACGAAGCGCTTCGAGAGACCGAAGAGCAACTCCGCGACGCAATCGAAGTCGCCAATGCCGCTAGTCAGGCCAAAAGCCGATTTTTGGCCACCATGAGTCATGAGATCCGAACCCCCCTCAACGGCATCTTAGGGATGACGCAACTCGCCCTCGCCAACAATTCCAACCCGCAACTCACCAACTACTTGAACACCATTCATCGCTCAGGTGACTCGCTGCTCCGTTTGCTAAATGACCTCCTCGATTTCTCCAAAATCGAGGCTGGAAAAATGACAGTCGAGTCGATTGTATTTGATCCGTGGGAAGTATTCATGGATGCCGTTGGGCTTCTTTCCATTCCCGCATGGCAAAAAGGTATCGAGATTGCAGCCTACTTCTCTCCCGACATGCCTCGCAACATGACTGGTGATCCGATGAAGGTGAGGCAGATCATCCTCAACCTTCTCGGAAACGCGATTAAGTTTACCTCCAAAGGCTATGTCGAAATGCGTGTTGACGTCACTCTCGGCGATTCGCCAACGTGGAAAATCCGCGTTATCGACACGGGTATCGGTATTCCCGAGGATAAGCAAAAATCAATCTTCGAATCGTTCTCGCAAGCGGACAACAGTACAACGCGGCAATTCGGTGGTACTGGGCTTGGGCTTTCTATATCAACTGAGCTCGTTCGATTGTTGAACGGTTCCATCGAGGTCAAAAGCCAACCAAACTTCGGAAGCGAATTTACGGTCATACTGCCGTTTAACGTGAATTCACTTCCAACGCAGCCGCCTAAAAAGCCGGTCAAACGTTTTTCTGGCCAAAAATTCTTGATCGTCGATCCGTGCAGTGCGGCAAGGCGATGCTTGGAACAGACTATTGTCGACCACGGTGGATTCGCCATCAGTTTTGATTCTTGGTTTGACAAGCCCTCGCTAGAGAGACCTGATCTGGAACTCTTTGATGGAGTTATCGCCACCGGCTTCGATGCTAATAGTCTTCTCGATCAAGCGTCCGAGCTTGGCATTCGAAACTGGTTGGCGCAAGGCCCAGATGCATCGCAACATGCGATTCGCAATTATCTAATCAAGCCTTGTATTGGGAATGACATGATCACGGCACTGGAACTGGTGCTTTCGAAGCCAGAGCACAACACAACCGCCAAATCATGTAAGCACTTGATACCATCCAAGTACGATCCTGAATCCAACCAACGCTCTATCCTCGATCATCACTTACGGATTTTGGTTGCTGAAGATGGTATTGTGAATCAGTGTGTGCTAGTGGGTTTGCTGGAACTGTCCGGCCATGTAGCGATCATCGCTAACAATGGACGGGAAGCAGTTGAGTTGATTGAGAACCAGGAATTCGATGTCGTTTTGATGGACCTTGACATGCCTGAGTTGGATGGCGTCCAAGCGACAAGGCTTATCCGCAGTCGTCGAATCCCGGTACCCATCTATGCCATGACGGCGCATCACGATCAACAGCATTCCGATCAATGTCATGAAGCAGGCATGAACGGCTTCCTTACCAAACCAATCAACCCCACTGACCTTCGTCGAATTCTGGCGGAGATCGCGGGGGCAGAAGTCGGAAAAACTCGCCAGGCATGAGGATGAAGACTATTCGCAACCCGCTTTTGCAAGCCGTTCTACGATCGCGATTAAATTGTCACCGGAACATGGTTTAGGGATCAACTCTCGAACCCCAACTGCATCCGCAAGCGAACTCAGTTCTTCGTCAATGTACCCCGAAGATATCGCGACCGGCAATCCTTTTCGGATCGTTCGCGCCGCACGTGCTACGTCGATCCCAGACAAGCCTGGCATGTTGTAGTCTAACAATATTAAATCGAACCCAGTAGGATCCCGTCGAAGTGCATCCAAGGCTTTTTCTTGATCGGTATAATCGCTGATCCGGTATCCGCAACCTTCAAGTAGAAACTTGATCGAGCGCAATACGCGTGCATCGTCATCGATGAGAAGGATATGCGGGTTTGCCAACTTTTCCGACCCAGTTCTTTTGTTCTTCGCTAAGGGCCAATTGACAAACGGATCGCGTACGAGGTCCTGTCGACAAATCGGCTTTTCACGAAGATCGCATCCTCGTGTCAAAACACGATACCATAAACCATAAGCCTTGCAACCAGAGTTGGCTTTCGCACAGGAATTGGATAGAATGCAATGTTTGTCGCCTATCGCTGCCTAGGCTGTGAATTTATTATTGTCGCCTTTCGCTCCGCGAAAGTGCGCCTCTTTCACACACTTTTGCGGAGCAAAAGGCGACAATGTCTGAAAGAATTAGAAGCCTTACTGGAAAGTGAAAAATAATGAAATTGAACTTTGCTTGCTGCCTAATCGGGCTTTTCGTAATTGGCTGCACACCATCGCAGCCAATCGAAAAGAAGACAACCACCGTTCAATCACAAGAACACGCGACCGCTACCACCTTGCCCGCTGCCATGAAACAACTCAATGCGAATGTGGAAACGATCGTGAAAGCCTTTACGGAAAAAAAACCGGACGACGCACACAACGCCTTGCACGATATCGACCATCTGTTCGTATCGATTCCTGCACTTGCCAAAGACATGTCGGAAGAAAAACAATCGGTAATCAAAAAATCGGTCGACGAGTTGAAGGAGAGTTTCGGTGCACTCGACGAAACACTGCACGGCGGCCCAGAAACTCCCTATACCAAAGTAGAAGAGCGAATTACGGCTGCCATGGCAGGCTTGCGGAAAGCAATCGAATAAGGTGTTTTAGATTGGGAGGGTGAGGCTCATGCCGAACCAATGGGACGCTAGCTCGGCAGGAGCCTCGCTCTCCCAAAGGACGCGTCAGGGAAGCACACTCATGCGAATCGAGGTCGGATGCATTGCAGAACGCAGAATCCGGTGAGTCGCTTTTTGAAAATCCTCTGGCTTGGCCGTATAGATATTTTCGATGAATTTCTGAGGATTGCGATCCACCAACGGAAACCATGTGCTTTGGACTTGAATCATGATGCGGTGACCTTTCTTAAATCGATGCAATACATCCAGCAATTCCAAATGCACCTTGGCTGGTACATTGGGCTGAAAGGGAGCGGGATGCTCGAACGAATCACGAAAACGTCCGCGAATCACTTCGCTTCGAATCATCATCTGATAGTTGGGTAGCAAGGCGGCGTTCGTTCCGTCTGGCTGGACATCGATAAGTTTCACTACGAAGTCCGCATCTGTTCCTGTCGTACTGACCCACAAATTGACATCAAGTGGACCAGCCATGATCCAGTCTGCTTCAAGCGGCGCCGTTTGATAGACCAAGACGTCTGGCCTCCGGGCTGCAAATCGTTGATCTTCGGCCATGAACTCGACAGTCATTCGCGGTGTGATGGCTTCGGTGTACGGCACTGGTTTGGCTGGGTCGCTGATAAACTCGTCGTATGCGTCGATGGTTCCTGAACTTGGCTGATCGTGGGATAACACGCCTCGATCGCCGGCATACAGTGTTTTGGCAGCCACATCACGCGGGGGCCATTGATCAAATGTTCGCCAGGTGTTGGAACCGGTTTCAAAGACCGTCGCCTCCGCAGGCGAGGAGTGCTCTGCGTCCTTCAAGTACTTTTCGAAGAACGGAAACTCGATTTCCGCTCGGTAGAAGGCCGCGGTCTTAGAACCAAACGGAACCGCACCCAGTCTATCTCCGTCCCCATTCGCCCAGCCTCCATGGATCCATGGCCCCACCACCAGCACATTGTTGGAGTTTGGATTCTGACGTTCGATCGATTGGTACGTTTTGAATGAACCATAAAGATCCTCGGCATCGTACCACCCCGCTACGATCATGACGGCGGGTGCCACATTGTTCAAGTGCGGTAGGATGTCTCGCTTCTTCCAGAATTCATCCCGGTTGGGGTGCGCCATCATTTCAGTCCAGAACGGCACTTTTCCTTTCAGATGCCGACGATTGATTTCTTCGATGGTGTTGGCATCGAGAAATAATTGATAGCCGTCTATCGTAGGCAATACTTCTGGCGTAGGTCGCTCGGTGGTTGGCCCGGTTCGTTCCTGTGCATTGTTGTTTAGCCATCGATAGGCATGCGCTAAGAAAAAGGCGCCGTTGTGCAAAAAATCGTCGAAGTACCAATCCCCAACGGGGGCTTGGGGCGACACGGCCCGAAGCGCTGGGTGGGCATCGATCATGCCAGCGGACGCGTAAAAACCTGGATACGAAATACCGAACATGCCTACGCGGCCATTGTTGTTTGGCACGTTCTTTAACAACCAATCGATCGAGTCAAAAGTGTCCGAACTCTCGTCGCAATCCGTTGGCGACTTTTTGTTCGCGATGTGCGGCGTTACCTGTTGAAACGTCCCCTCCGACATGAATCTGCCCCGAACATCTTGATTCACGAAGATATAACCAGCCTTGACGAAGTATTCGCTAGGGCCGAGTGAGGAGGGAAATGCGTCAGCACCATAAGGTGCACACGAATAGGGCGTTCGCTTCATCAGAATTGGATAGGTCTTGGTCGTGTCCTTCGGGCTAAAAACGGTCGTATGCAGTTTGGTTCCATCCCGCAACGGGATCATGTGCTCGCTCTTTTGATATCGCAGCCGAATCGTGCTCTCGGGACTAATTGCTTCTTGGGCGCCAAGGTTTCCATGGGTCATCGTGTACGAAAACAGACCACTGAGAAGCCAGCCAAGTGGTATAAAAAACCTCGTAAAGAACAGTCGGGTAGCCGGAACCAACATGCAGTTCATCCTTATTTTTTGCTTGGCCTCATTAAGTTACAGAATCAAAATTCTACACCACGCCGTTGGCCCATGCCAAAATGGAGGAAGATCGCGAGTACGAAAACGCTACGAATTCGTTGTTTTTTAAGTGCGGAAACCGTGCGTTCAACGAGAAGTGTCCAATTTCCGCAGGCGTTTCGGCAATCGCCACCATTCTAGAACGAATCCTCGTCCACAGTCCTTGGCTTTTCGTTCTCGTACTCGAATCACTCTATCGAGTACCATTTCATTGGGTACGAGTACGGTGCGATCCGCGGGGTAGATTCGCCAGAAGCGTCCAAATTCCAATCTGGAGAGGGCACCAGTCAAGGTTTGAATTCCAGGAGTTTGGGTTACACTACTCTCCTTGCCAATATCACGGGTTGCCCGTGACGTAATTCCACCGCCAATTGCAACCTAAAATCACGTCTTTATGTCAAACATCCTACAGTCGCTTCCTATTGGCCAAAATGTCGGAATCGCGTTTTCCGGAGGCCTCGACACGAGTGCGGCAATCTATTGGATGCGCCAAAAGGGGGCGATTCCGTATTGTTATACGGCCAATCTCGGGCAACCGGACGAAACCAACTACGACGACATCCCAAAACGAGCTCTGGAATGTGGTGCTGAGAAGGCCCGCTTGATCGATTGCCGTGAGCAACTCGTTCACGAAGGCTTGGCTGCCTTGCAATGCGGCGCATTTCACATTACGACCGCGGGCGTACCTTACTTCAACACAACGCCAATTGGTCGGGCTGTGACGGGGACGATGTTGGTCCAAGCCATGAAGGAAGACGGGGTCAACATCTGGGGTGACGGCAGTACCTACAAAGGAAACGACATTGAACGATTCTACCGCTATGGCTTGCTCGCCAATCCAAGCCTGCAAGTTTATAAGCCGTGGTTAGACGAGCAATTCAATAGAGAACTAGGTGGTCGCAAAGAGATGTCCGAGCTGCTGGAAAAGGCAGGGCTCGCTTATCACATGAGCAAAGAGAAAGCCTATTCCACCGACTCCAATATTTGGGGTGCCACCCATGAAGCCAAGGACCTTGAAATGCTCGATAGCGGCATCAAGATTGTGGCCCCAATCATGGGTGTGCCTTTTTGGAAACCCGAATGCCCCGTTCTTGCTGAGACGGTCACCGTCACCTTTGAGGCGGGCGAGCCCGTTGCCCTCAATGGCAAGTCCTTCGAATCCAAAGTCGATTTGGTCCTAGAGGCAAACGCCATTGGCGGACGACATGGACTAGGCATGTCCGACCAGATCGAAAACCGCATCATCGAGGCCAAGAGCCGTGGCATCTACGAAGCACCTGGGATGGCTCTGCTGTTCATCGCATACGAACGACTGATCACCGGGATTCACAACGAAGGTACGATGGAGCAGTATCGCGATATGGGCCGACGACTCGGTCGACTCCTATACGAAGGCCGCTGGTTCGACTCGCAATCGTTGATGCTGCGTGAGGCCTTGCAGCATTGGGTCGCCAAAGCTGTCACTGGAGAAGTAATCCTTGAGCTAAGGCGAGGAAACGACTATTCCATTTTGGATACCCGCAGTCCGAACTTGACCTACAAGCCGGAGCGGTTGACGATGGAAAGCGGCAAAGGGGAGTTTTCGCCGACAGATCGAATCGGTCAACTGACCATGCGAAATCTTGACATCGCGGATTCTCGCGACAAGCTCAACGTTTATCGAAGCGCGGGTTTACTCACCGCTGGTGGAGCGGACTCGATCAAGCTGCTTGAGTAGTGCATCGTGGAGTTTGTCAGTGCATCGTGGCATGTCCCTGAGTTTGCGAAGGGCGTGGGAGTTGCTAGAAAAATTTGTCACACTTCCCACGCCCACGCTTCGCTTTGGGCGTACCACACTTCCCCACGCCCACGCTTCGCTTTGGGCGTGCCACACGTTAGAATTGGTAAAACCCCAGGCTGATAACTAAATACCCTTTTCGATGGTGCACGTCCCATGTCGAATTCCACGCAACCTAATTACGAACTGCCACCATCTCAACAATCGAAGTCGGGGGCAAGCGCTAGTATCATCGTTGCAACCGTCCTTGTATGTTTCTTCGCATGCTTGCTCCTATGCGGCGGAATCATGGTGGCGCTCATGATTCCTGCCGTCTCGTCGGGTCGAGATGCCGCTCGTCGAATGCAATGTAGCAATAATCTTAAGCAGATAGGTCTCGCATTTCACAATTACCATGCAGCATATGGATCACTGCCGCCAGCATATACCGTCGACGCAGATGGAAATCGATTGCATAGTTGGCGGACGCTCATCTTGCCATTCATCGAACAATCGAACCTGTTTCAGCAGGTCGATTTGACCAAACCTTGGGATGATCCAGACAACGCGATTCTACAACAAACGGAGGTTCCAGTTTTTCGGTGCCCTTCGTCCAAGGTCGCAGTTGGTATGACAACCTATCAAATCATCGACGACCCATCGAGCCCGTTTCCTGGTGAAGTTCCGCTGAAGTTTAGTGATATCCGCGACGGACTCAGCAACACACTATTCGTTGTCGAAACGGATGAACAGGATGCGGTTCACTGGGCCGAGCCTAAGGACCAAAGCCAACTGAGCTATTTGGCAGCGGTCAAAGCCTCGCACAGTGGAGGAAGAAACGCTGTGATGGGAGATGGTTCCGTTCATTTCTTGTCCGACAATATGGATCCTAAGATGGCCAACGACATCGCAACACGTAGTGGCGGAGAAGTCATTAATAATGACGCATTGCGGTGAGCAGCGGATCGTTCGGCTATTCGTAAACACCCTCCCTGAGAGATCGTCCGTTTTAGTAATCCGCTCTCTGAGATCGTCCGGTTTAGTAATCCTCCCTCTGGGAGGGTCGAGCGAAGCGAGGGGAGGGGGTAGTGCAATCGACCATTGTGCAATTCAGTTCACCCTCCCCGGCAGTGAATTATTTTCACCCACAATTCACTTAGGTTGAGCGGGAGCTAGCCTCCCCTCAACCTTGTTTTGGCGTCCGTCGGAGGCAAGCTCCGATCGAACGGAAATGCTTCACAGTTCACCCTCCCCGGCCTTTGGCCGACCCTCCCCGAGGGAGGGTAACTTGCACTAACTCCACGTGCGAGCTGAGCGAGAACGCAAACTGTTCGCTTCGAAATCGTCCACAAACTCTTGCTTGACTGGATCGAACTTCAGTTTGCGCTTCAGCATCCAGGCGGTCGCTGCCGCATGGCACGCAACGTGCGAGTTGTGCATGACTTCCGGGTTGGTCACTGTCGGCTGGCGAGTCTTAATGCAATCAAAAAAATTCCTTGCATGCGCCGTAACATCCAAGCCCTTTACTTTGCCCGCCGATTCCTGAAGCTCCTTACGCAGCGAATCCGAGGAAACAACCGTTTCGCCACTGTCGCCCGTTTCGATCGACCCCTCGGAACCGACAAAGCGAACCGGACAAGTTCCTAACCGAGTGATCCAATTTGGGCCGCGGTCACCAAACGGCGTTGGCAAGAAATCCAATATCATTTTCACTCCGTTGGCATACATGCAGGTGATGCCTGTATCGTATGGCTCAAAGGAAATGGGGGTCGTCGCATCGGCTTGATTGGCCCATTGGCACAGATCGACGGTGTGAGCTCCCCAGTCCAACAACCTGGCCCCCGAGTCAAAGTCATAGTAGCCCCGCCATCCGCCCGAAACGTATTTGCTGTTATAAGGTCGCCAGGGCGCAGGACCAAGCCACATGTGCCAGTCCACGGTTTCCTTTGGCGGTGTCGGCTCACCAGGCAGCCAACTGTTATCGAGGGTTGGGATATAGACCGAGGCGTAAAGAGTTTCTAGCTTGCCAAGTTTTCCACTTTGGGCAAGTTTGACCGCTTGTTGGAAATTCGGAACGCTTCTACGCTGCGTCCCCGCTTGGAAAATGCGTCCAGTTGCCTTCATCGTATCGGCCAATTGTTGGCAAAGCTCAATTGTTAATCCACATGGCTTTTCGCTGTACACATCCTTGCCAGCTTTGGCGGCCAGCATCGAGGCCGTCGCATGCCAACGATCACCCGTGGCCACGATCACCGCATCGATATCCTTACGATCCAGCAACTCGCGAAAGTCGCTAAATAGTTTGCAATCGGAATTTCCATAGTGTTTATCGACGAGAGTCTTTCCGGCATCGCGACGACTGGCTTGTACATCGGCAATAGCAACACACTGGACATCGGCCAAGCCCAACATGGCCTGCAAATCATACGTGCAGCGAGGCCCGATACCGATCACCCCCAGCGTGATTTTGTTGCTCGGCGCAATGGCTGTTCCGCGACCAAGCACATGCGGCGAAACAATGAGCGGCATGGCTGCCGCTACCACAGAGGTGCCAAGAAATTGGCGTCGTGTTCTTTTTGCCTTGTTCATTGTTGGTTCTCTTTCCAATTTGGAGTGCTGGGATTCATCCCAGCTTTAAGATCGCGCTGCAGGGATGCGACAGGAGGGATGGAGTGTTGGAGTTGTGGAGTTGTGGAGTAGAAGTAAGAGTAAGATTAAGACTTGGAGTCCTTGATTAAGGTCTGTAGCCGGTGCCCATGACCTCAAGAATCTTATCGAGCAATTCTTCTTCGCCGATTTCGCCTGTGTGACGGAATGCAACCTTGCCACCTGGGGCGACTAACAGAGTATGCGGCTGCGGTCCCGTCCACTCCGGATCCAGGGCTTTGATCAGGCTATCCATACTCGCTTCCGTATAGAGATAGTTATTCGACTTGCGGCCTTCCTTTTCTAAAGATGGCTTCAGCTTCTTTGGTAGCGAAGCCCGCTTTTTATCTAGAAACGCGAGGACCCGTTCGCTATCGCTTGGCAAATCGGTACTCAGCGTGATCAACTCAAAGTCTCGCAAGCCCATTCGACGCGAGACACGTACCAGACCAGGGAACTCAACCAGACACGGGCCACAAGTGGTCGACCAAACGTTGAACAGTCGATACTTACTCGTATCGTTCTTGACTAAGGCTGCAATTCCCGCGGCATCGATCTTATCCAACGTGACTTCAGCGCGATCCCAGTTCTCATTGTCCTTGCCTACATCAGCAATCTTCTCTCGCCATTTCGTCGAACAACCAAAGGGTTTTGTTTCGGATACCGGTACCGGTTTGCCGTCGAGCATTGCCAGGATGGCTTCCTTTGCGTCCTGTCTCTTAACGGTCGTGGAGTCTGGAAATCGGGAATCGTCTAACCAGCCTTGGTATCTGAGTGCGCGCGAACGATCGAAAACAAAAACATGCGGCGTAGCCAGACAGCCAAATTTCTTGGCGACGGCCTGGGTCTCACCGTCATAGAGATACGGGAACGTGAAGCCTTCGTCCTTGGCATAGAGTTTCATGTGCTCGAAACTGTCATCGTATTTAGAGTACCCCAGTTCATCTGGCCGAAGTCCGTCCCCTGAGTTGGGATTGATGGCGACGACAGCCAGACTCTTTCCGGTGAGTTCCCTTAACAGAGTCAGCAGTCGCGGATCGTGTGCATGGCAAACGGGGCAATGGTTAGAAGTAAAATAGACGAGTAGGACTTCGGCGTCTTTGAAGTCGCTCAGTCCCCAGGCGCGACCATCGATCCCTGGAAGCGAAAAATCCGGTGCCTTGTCACCGATCGACAGGCGCTGAAAACCTGGCGGAAAGTCGGCTGCGAACGAACTGGTGAGCAACGCCAAACCAAGAACGAATGCGTTCAAAAGGCTTTTCATGATCGAATCCTTGTAAGAGGGGCAAGGAGGAGTACATAGAATGAATTGGGAACAGAACCATTGTAACACCATCCTCGGCTACAATGAGGGGGGAGTTCCGTGGCACGGAGCTCAACCGCTTGAAAGAGTAAGATCGCATAATTCTATGCAATCGCCATGGAATTCCAGTTCCATTCATACCAAACGGGCCCTTTGATCCCAACCTTTTTTAAGCAGTGTTTCATGAGGCTATGGTTTCAAGTTCAGACATGGGAGTTCTTTCTGCTCACAGCCATGGTAGCGGTTTGCGTTCAGTGTTGGGTTCTTTGTCCTGCATACACTGTTACGGCCTGCATCGTTGCAGTTTGGATATCGACGATTTTTCGATTGCGAATACCACTGTCGATAAGACGGTTTTTTGTTCATGTCTCGATTATGGTTTTGTCAATCGTTTTCCATCTTCAGTATGGTATTTCAGGCGTTGCGGACTGGTGGATCGCCCCGTATTGTTCCGCAAACGGCTGTGAATTTATTCGTAAGGTGCAGAACTTTGTCGCCTTTTGCTCCGCAAAAGTGTGTTAACGCGGCGCACTTTCGCGGAGCGAAAGGCGACAATAATAAAATCACAACCTAGGAGTGCCGTGCTACACTGGCCCCTACAGCAGATGCTTTGCCTTGACTTCCAAGTAGCGGTTGATGAGCGGGGTCGTCAACATGTCCGGGAAAGCGTCGACATTCAGGACACCCGCGTTCCCGAGCCGTTGGATCACTTCGTGACGCCACACCAATAACTGGGCCGCCGCCGCGCTTCGATAGAGTACGCTTTCGTCCATGCTGGGGTTGTCCGCAAAGTCAAAAACCGCTCGGTCCCGAAGCAACGCTAGCACAGGCAAATGCCTCCCCCGTAAGGTCCGAAGGTAGCCAGTAATCTGCGAAGCCGAAACGTCGTCGATAACACTTGTGACAAGCACAACCAGAGAACGCCGCCTGCAATTGCGGGAAAAATAGAGGAACGCTTCGTCGTAGTTCGTTTGTTTCAAACTCGGAAAACGATCAAAACCAGCATGCAACAATCGATTCATCTGCGCCGTTCCGCCGCGAACCGGCACGTACGATTCAATCTTGTCCGAAAAGCAAAGCAGCCCTACCGAATCTCCCTGGTGCAAAGCCACGTAGCTCAACATTAGAATCGAGTTGAGCGCGTAGTCCAACAGACTCAGTCCCCGGTATTCGTTGGTCATCAGCCGTCCGCAGTCGAGCATGAATACAATGCGTTGGCTTTGATCGGTCTGGAATTGTTTGACCGTAAGCTTGTTGCGTCTAGCCGTCGACCGCCAATCGATGTGCTTGTAGTTGTCATCTTGCGTGTAGTCGCGTAGACGCTCAAAATTGTTGTCTTGTCCAGCTTTCCGAGTCTTGCGAACCCCGATCAGACTCAGCCGATTGGTACGTGCAAGCAACGCGTATTCGGCCAACTGTTTCATATCGGGATAGACCAGCAGCTCGCCTGGGCAAGCGCGTTTGACCTGTCGCTGCCAAAGTCCAAGTCGGCTCTTTAGCTTGATGAACACCGACTCAAATTGAAACGAACCACGCCGCAACGGTCGGATTTGATAATCAACTTCCATCCGTTTGCCCGGTGGAAGTATGACCGACTGTACCTCCGGATCGGCGGTCAGTCCCGGCGGCAGATCGTCGCAAACATCGATCAACTGGGTTCTGTCGCCTCGATTATCGAGACACAACTTCACATCGTGTGTGCCACCGAGCGAGGCACTTTTAAGCATCTGGCGTTCCACGCTCAAACCGCTCGGGCCCGTTATAGTAAGCAGGTCCAGCACGACAACGGACAATGCGAACAAATCGAAAACAACGATGAAATAGATCATCAGTGGCGACAGAAGTATGAGCAGAGTCGAAGCGCACAATGGCAACAGCAACCACATCCATCGGCTTGTCGGAAAGATGCGCCAGCCCCACGCAATAATCAGCAATGGAGAAATGAGCGCGAGCAAACCTAGCCACGGCGCCCAAAAAAGATACGTCCCTATCGAATCATATATGGACATAGCTTAGCTTCGCGGTACTTCGATACTTCTAAGGAGGGATGTAAGCTCCTGATCAACCTTGAGCCCCTCCACCTCCGCTTCGGCAGAAATGATGACTCGATGCCTAAGGGCGGGCAAAGCGATCTCTACCACGTCATCCGGCACAGCAAAATCCCGACCGCGAAACGCCGCAATCGTTCGAGCTCCCTGAACCAGCGCCAAGCCGGCTCGTGGCGAAGCTCCCATGTGAAAGGTTGGCCACGATCGAGTTAACCTTACAATCTTGTTGATGTACGCAAGCAGCTTGGGCTCGATGCGAACTTGGCCGTTCAACTTAATAAGGCTGGATATTTGCTCTGCGTTGGTGACCTGAGTGACTTGGTCTTTTAATACCGACGAAAAATCGACTTGCCTGGAATGCAATTCGAGAATTCGAGCCTCTTCTTGTTCGCTTGGATAGGACACCATTGCTTTGAACATGAATCGATCAAGTTGGGCCTCGGGCAAGGAATAGGTCCCTTCGCTTTCGATCGGATTCTGCGTGGCCATGACCAAGAACGGCCGAGGCACTGGATGGCTGATCCCATCGATGGTGACCCGGAACTCTTGCATGATTTCGAGCAAGGCCGCATGCGTCTTGGCTGGCGATCGGTTAATTTCGTCCGCAAGTAGAAACTGAGTAAAAACCGGCCCTGGCCTAAATCGAAAGTCCTGAGTTTTCAAATCCAGGATTGGCGCCCCCGTAATATCCGAGGGCATCAAGTCGGCCGTAAACTGAATGCGTCCAAACTGACATCCAAGGACCCGCCCCAACGTCCGGACGAAGAGTGTCTTTCCCAAACCAGGAACCCCCTCGATCAACACGTGTCCGCCCGAAAACAAGGCGACCAAGGAGGTCGTGACCAGTTCATCCTGGCCAACAAAGACTTTACTAATCTCCGCCACAGCGGATTCAAAGAGTCTTTTTGCTTCATGAACATGCGAGTTTTCGGCGGTACCAAAGCTGGACGCAACAGGGACGGACGCAGGGATTTCTGACATGACAACCGTGAAAATGAGTTTTTGAACGAACCAATGGGTTTCACCATGATAACCACCCCATGGAAGGTATGTTTCAACTCACGAAATTTTCATTCGCAATTACTGGGCCATCCTAAGCACCTCGGCAGAAATATCGGGGTGTTATTTCGTTTAACCGCGTGGGCATCGCCCCGCGTTTTACAGTGCTCGCGGCCCGATGGGCACGCGGTTAAACGAAGAAACTTAGGTGTAGGCGCTTAGGATAGAATCCCGTCAATCACTTGCCCGTGCACATCCGTCAGACGACGGTTGATGCCATTGTGATAGAACGTCAGTTTTTCGTGATTCAGTCCAAGCAAATGCAAAATGGTTGCATGAAAATCTGGAATCGAAACTTTATTCTCAGCCGTAAAGTAACCAATCTCATCGGAGCTGCCATAACGGAACCCCTTCTTGAGACCTGCCCCTGCCAGAAAGCATGTGAATGCCGTTGGATGATGGTCTCGTCCCGGTGCCCCAATTCCTTGCGTCGTTGGGCTGCGACCAAATTCAGTCGACCAAACAAAGAGAGTGTCCTCGAACATGCCGCGTTGCTTCAAGTCTCGAATCAGTGCCGCCACTGGTTTATCCATCGTTAAGGCTTGCGCGTCGTGGTTCTCCTTAACGTTCTCATGGCCGTCCCAGTTGATGCGGGGCGAACCAAACGAGCCACCATTCAGGATCTGAACGAATCGAACACCGCGCTCAAGCAGTCGCCTCGCTGTTAAACAGTTCCTTGCGAAACCCTTGTTGGCTGGTTCATCTAGACCATACATCTGTTGCGTCGCCTCCGTTTCACCCGAAAGATCAGTAGCCTCGGGAATGCTCGATTGCATCTGCGCCGCCAACTCATAGGCGCGCAATCTCGCTGCAAAGGCACCATCACCTGGATGTCCATCAGCGAACTCTCGGTTCATCGATGCTAGGAATTCCATGTCCGCCAATCTCGCCGATGCGGAAACGCTTTTAGGTGTCTGCAAGTCCGGCACCGGTTCACCAGACTGCGTACGAAAGGCAACCCCCTGATGATTGGCTGGTAGGAACCCCGATGTCCAGTTGATAGAACCTCCAGCGGGTAGCCCACGCGGGTCTGGCAAGACCACGAACGCGGGAAGATTCTCATTCTCGGTCCCCAGTCCATAACTGAGCCAAGAACCCATGCAAGGAAAACCGTTGAGCGTAAAACCGCTGTTCATTTGAAAAGCGGCCGGCGTATGGTTATTGCTCTTGGCTACCATGGAATGAATGAAACACAAGTCGTCAACACATTGCGACAACTGAGGGAGCAGACTACTGACCCAAGCACCCGACTTGCCATGTTGTTTGAAATCATAGACACTTTTCATCAACCGACCGGGTTGGCCAAAAAAGCCCAGGTTCTCCCCTTTCCCCTCGAGCGTCTGACCGTCCATCTTTGCCAGTTCGGGCTTGTAATCGAAGGTGTCGAGATGGCTCACTCCCCCCGCACAAAAGACTTGTACCACCCGCTTTGCCTTGGGCGTAAAATGAGGCGAAATCGCCGATTTCGCTTTGGAATCCGATGCACTGAGGTTGTCGCGATTCAACATCCATGCCAGCGCGATCGCTCCGAGTCCACCACCTGCATTCCAAAGAAAATGACGTCGTGGAAACGGGGTAATGAGCCCGTTTCCACGCGAGGATTCATGAAGTCGACTACCGGACATAGATAAACTCCGTGGAATTGAAAAGTGCCCAACAGACGCTGGCCAGTCCGCGTTCCATGGCGGCCACCATGGCCCGCTTGGCTTCGCTCTCGGTAGGCTTTCGCCCTACAGCCAATTCATAAACGGCTTCGATCGCCAAAATGACATCCCCCTTGGCAGACTGCATCGCACGTTCTGCTAAATGACCAGCCTGACGTTGAATAAACGCATTGTTCATGAGCTCAATCGCTTGCAGCGGCGTGGTGGTTACTCCGCGGCGCGGTGTCTTCACCGAGGGATCTGGACAATCGAAGGAATCGAGCAACGGATCCTTGCCGCTATTAACGTTGATGCGATACACCGTTCGACGGTTGAACTCGGGTTCGGACCGGTCCACCGGCGTGTAAAAAGTCGCGTTGAATTCCGTCGTGGTGAATGGCCGAAAACTGGGTCCGCCCCCCACCGGATTCAACTGCCCACTCGCAACAAGCATCGCATCGCGCACCGCTTCGGCTTCGAGTCGACGCGGTGCAAATCGCCACAGAATTCGATTGTCTGCATCGATGGAAGCTGCCGAACCGTTAAACCCGGACGATTGCCGATAGGTCGCCGACTGGACGATCAACCGATGCAACGCTTTCACGCTCCAGCCACTTTCGACGAATTTCACCGCCAGCCATTCCAGCAATTCAGGGTGACTGGGTCGATCACCACTCACGCCAAAATCATTTGGCGTCGCCACCAACCCTTGGCCAAAATGCAAATGCCAAACACGGTTGGCCATGACTCGGGCCGGCAACGGATTGCGAGCGTCAGCAAGCCATTCAGCAAACTTCAGTCGCCGTTCTTTCTCGGGCGAATCCGAAGCCAGCCCAAAATCCGGCTCGAGCTCAAAAACCGCAGACAATGCTCCTGGCGTAACCTCTTCGTCGGGCGAATTAACATCGCCCCGCTTTAGTCGCTTGGTAATCGGTGGTTGAACACGAACGCCCGTATACGAGACGGGTAGTTTCTTCAGATCCGCCAGCGATTTTTTGGCTCGTTGCAGGTCAGCTAACGCGCTAGAATGGCTGCTTGCTTGATCTTCATTCAAACTGGCCATAATCTCAGCTTTGGTCGCAGAAAGCCCACCTGCTCGAAACGAAGACAAGACCTCCTGGATACTCAACGCTCGATCGTAAAGAGCGGCTTGCTTTATCCCACCGGTTAGCCAAGGCCGCCCGCCACCGGTGTGCCGACGCCCGAGAAGCACATGAGCGTCGCCAGCCAAAAATGTCTGCAACGATGTCTTCGGTGTGTAGGGACTACCTAACGGTTCCCCGTTTCGAAAGAGTGCAATACTGTTGTCAGCCGCGTATACGATGGCAACATGAATGAATGTACTTGGGTCCGCCGTTTCATCAGGAATTTCCAAAGCTTGCGTTCGTACAAAACCCTCGCTTCCAGCCATCCATTTCTTTGGCTGCTGCTCGCCGAACACGATCGCGTCGAAGGAATGCCCGTTTCCGGACTCGATAGAAATCGCGGCCCCGCCCGCTTGATCGAGACTCGCAAGCGACACCCATGCTTCCAGTGTCTTTTCTCGAATATCTTTCGTCAAAGGCGCCGATTCAAAAAAGGAACCAGCCTTTGGCAAATGCAAAAATCCGCTTTCGAACTCCGATTTCTTAATGACCGCAGCTCCTTTGAGTTCGCCCGGCATGACTTCATTGGCTGCCCCATTGAAGCTCCATTTGGCGAAGGGAGCGGGGCCTGGCTCGCGTGAACCCGCAGGGCGTTTTGCGATGGCTTGCTTTGCACCCTCGGATTCGATTCGAATCATCGTCTCGCTGGCTCGTTCGACTTGACGTTCCAACTCCTTTTGCAGTCGGCTTCGCGACTTGGACTCCTCATCCGATGCGATAGAGCGTTCTCCATGCTTTACCCCTTCGAACACCGATTTGATTCGATAGTATTCTTCGTGCGGAATGGGATCGAACTTGTGCGCATGACATCGAGCGCAATTGATCGTAAGGCCGAGAAACGATTGACCGACCA
This sequence comes from Pirellula sp., assembly GCA_031374925.1. Classification (GTDB taxonomy): domain Bacteria; phylum Planctomycetota; class Planctomycetia; order Pirellulales; family Pirellulaceae; genus JBKCUI01. The sequence continues at coordinate 49,538 of JANMHA010000077.1, forward strand.
CACCTATCATGTCCTCAAGTTCATCCTCGCGTGTGATGGCGCGTTGTGTCTTGTTGGACTGAGCGTTGCCCGCCTGATCCCAAGGTCCGCAGATGAGCAAACTCGTTGCGATGATGCCATCCTTGGTTACCGGTTCCATGACATCGCCGGCAATCTGCTCCTTCATGAATTGCGTATAAGGCTTGTCGTCATTGAAACTCTGGATGACATAGTCGCGATAATGCCAAGCGTTCTCGCGCAAACGATCATATTCAAACCCCTGGCTTTCGGTGTAACGCGCTATGTCGAGCCAATGCCTTCCCCAACGTTCTCCATAATGCAATGAAGCTAGGAGTCGGTCCACGAGAGTTTCATATGCCTTCGGCGATTCGTCCGCAATGAAAGCATCGATCTCAGCAGGGCTAGGAGGCAGTCCGAGCAAATCGAAGCTCAAGCGTCGAATGAGGGTGCGTCGATCGGCTTCTGGCGATAAAGTCAATTTTTTTTCTGCAAGCTTTTCACGAATGAACGCGTCGACTGCATTGGCGGTTCCTGTAGGGACTACTGGCATTGCCAGCGGTTGCAACGACCAATGCGAACTTGGTTCCCTTTTTTGCCCTGAGTATTCATCAGGCCAAACCGCGCCTTCATCCAACCAAACTTGAATCGATTTGAGTTCATCGGCCGATAATCGAGGTTTGCCGCTATCCTTGGGCGGCATTAACATGTCCTCGTCCTCGCCACTTACGAAACGGAAGAGCGGGCTCTTGGCAGCGTCCTTGGGTAGGATTGCGGCTTCGCCTTGGTCACCACCTTTTAATGCGACAGACCGCATATCCAAGCGATAGCCGCTCTTTTGCTTTTCCGGACCGTGACATGCGTAGCAATATTTCTGAAAGATTGGCTGGATATCGCGGGCAAAATCCGTCTGAGCGTTGGCGGTTGAGACGACTGCGAACCAAAAAAACGCGATTGCGCAAGAGTGATAAAGGATGCATTGCCGTTGCCAGTGGGCTGCGCTTTTTTGCATTGATTTCATTTCCGTTCGCCAAGCACTCGAAAATCGTCACGGTGCAGAAGCAGACCGTTGGGAATAGTTTAAACTAAATCCACAGCCATTGCGAACGTAGTCGAGTCGCTCCGCCGACTCGAGTCCTCGATGCGAGAATTCCCTCGCCCATCCAAGCATTCCCTTTTGCTCGAACCGCTTTTGCGATGGCGGGTCCGATAGCATTGAGTAGTCATGAAGCCTGGGTATGACAGCATGCAGTTCGTCAGTCGGCGGAGCGACTGACCTACGATTCCGCCGACTCGAGTCCTCGATGAACCTTATTCCTGCTCGTGCTCAATGAAATGGTGCTCGTGCTCGAAAGACCTCGAAACGGCGAGCACGAGCACGAGTAGAAACTTTGCTCTTCCAGCATGCAGTTCGTCCGTCGACGGAGCGACGGACCTACGGGAACATACTCCTTGCCTTGCGCATCATGGCTAGGCACTCAAGTCGATAAGCATCGCCACCGGCCGAACTGGTTGCCCGCTCAAGCATGTCCGACCAATCGGCATGCGGGGCCATTTCACTGCGACGCAGGAGCAATCCAAACTCGGCCACCGAGGTTGCCCATTGCATGTCCCGATCCATCAGCGGCCTGTCGTTCCGATCCGTCTCTTTTAAGACGAACTCTTGCTTGGTGCTTTCGATCCCCTCAGGCTCTTTGTACCGCACCTTAAGCGTCAGGACCTCGGACGAGTATTCCTCAGCCACCGCCGGTGCCTCGAATTTGGGCTCCGCTCTCGGCTTTTGCAAATACTTGGAGGACTCGCCTTGGGACGGTGGATTGACACCAACCCACTTGCCCGCTGGGATCACTTCATAAAGAGCCGTCACACGGTGCCCAGCCCCGATCTCGCCAGCGTCCTTCTTGTCGTCGTCAAAGTCCTTGTTGGCTAGCCGTCGGTCTTCGTACCCGATCAGCCGGTAGCCAGCAACCTTGGCGGGGTTGAAGTCCACTTGAATTTTGACATCCTTGGCCACCGTGACCAGCGTGCCGCCCAGTTGTTCCACCATCATGCGACGGGCCTCAAGCTCATTGTCGATCATCCCATAGACGCCGTTCCCTTTATTGGAAATTTTTTCCATCATCGTGTCGTTGTAGTTACCAGCCCCGAAGCCCAAGCAAGTGAGAAAAATATTGCTCTTGGCATTCTCTTGCATCATGGCCACTAAAGCATCGTCGCCGGTCACGCCAACATTGAAATCACCGTCAGTGCACAACACCACTCGGTTTGCTCCGCCCGGGATGAAGTGCTCTTTGGCAATCGAGTAAGCCAATTGGATCCCTTGTCCTCCATTGGTCGAGCCACCTGCGTTGAGATGATCGAGCGAGGATAGGATCGTTTGTTTTTCAGCCCCGCAAATGCTCGGCAAAACGCAGCCTGCGGCACCTGCATAGACAACAATGGCCACGCGATCATTCTCGGTGAGTTGATTCACCAGCATGGATAGTGCCTTTTTGACCAACGGCAACTTGTTCGGTTCGTTCATCGAGCCAGAGACATCGAGCAAGAAAACGATGTTGGCCTTGACCCGCTTTTGCGAGTCAAGTTTTTTTGCCTGTAGTCCGATACGAACCAATTGATGCTCAGTATTCCATGGACATTTGTCGACGTTCATATGGGCCGCAAAGGGCCGTTCATCTTGCGGGCCTGCATACTCGTACTCGAAGTAGTTGACCATCTCCTCGATCCGCACCATGTTGGGACTTGGTAGACGGTTCCCTTCCATGAGCGTCTGCCGAATCTTGCTGTAGGAAGCCGTATCGACATCGATCGAGAAGGTTGATAATGGAGCCTTCTGCGATTCAAGGAACGGAGTCTCGACGATTTTTTCGAATCGATCGGTGCCCGATTCTGCGATTTTGGCTTTATTGAAAAGGTGTGGTGCGTTTTGACGCAGCTCTTCGGGGAGTAGATCATCGCGTACACGTTTGTCGTGAAGGGCGAGGCTTTCGGTCAGTAAAAGATCGACGCGACCAAACGCTTCTGCTTCTGGACTCGTTTCAGAGTCCAATGAACTACTAGCTCTTGTCGTGGGTATAGGGCCACTCATCCCTCTTGCAACACTAGATCCACCTGACCCGCCACCGCCCGGGTAACCACCGTCAACGGAATTATAAGCATCTCCAGGTCCACCCACCATGCCACCGCCGGACAATCCACCTTTGCCGCTGCCTGGGTAACCTCCATCGCCGCCCCCCATTCTGCCCATAGCCATGCCTTTATTTGTTGAAGGGGCACTGGCCGATCCTCCTTCCATCCCTATTCCACCAGTGGTTCTTCCGCCAAAGTCTAACGCGACATTGTCATACTGCACGTCATATCCTTCATGACTCGCATCGATTGGTTTTTCTCCAGATTGTTTTCCTCCAGATTTCTTTAGACTTGCTCCGCGCTGACGGCTCGATTCGGGTTTTGAATCAAGGTTGTTTCTTGTGATGGTATTCAGATCCAAATTGCGGCGACCATCGCCAGTCGATGCAGCTTCGCCAGACGCTACAGGGTCAGTAGCAAGACCGCTCCTGTCTTTAGCGTCGCCAGAACTGGCAAGAGCGCTCAAAGACCGAGTTGACTTTCCATCCTTGTTTCGGGCGATCTCTTCTTGCACCCGTTGAACAGCTTGCTTGTCGCCTTTGATAATCACCAAGCCCATTTCTGGCACAAATGAGAGGTCGACATCGCTGATTAGTCCGCTTCCAGCACTGATTGCGTCTGGCGATGCAACGATGGTAGCACGCTCATTGTTCTCCAAAGTGTTCGATAAGCCTGCGCGAGCATTTCTCTTAGCGACGACACTCGGATGGGAATCCCCCAACTCCGTTGACAGGTCACGGACAGCAGCATCTGGGTCATAAAGCTGCACATGCCTCGAAGCGTCGGGAGACTTATATTCAGGGTCAGTTAATTCACTTTGCAAAACGGACGTTTCTTCCACATTCGCTTTCCCAGGAACATGAACAGCGAATTGCCCGCCATGGTCAAACAATGATGGCAAATAGGTTGCAGCCAGTGGTATGGCTGCGGCCGTCACCAACAACGCCGCGAATCGCTTGCGACGGTAGAAGGGACGTTCGGCGAGCTTGACCGTGACCGTCGACGCAGGCGGCTTGGATGCAACCGCTTGTTCGATTCGGCGTGTCACCTTGGCGGTTTGCTTTTCGCTCAACGTCACACTTGTCGACAAGCCTGCCAGAGCTGACCGAACTGCTGAAAGCGTTTGCTGAATTTGCTCGAACTCGGCGCGCAAGGCGGAGTCCACTTCCAGTGCTTGTTCGACTCTCCCAGCATCATCTGGTTCTAGCTCGTTGAGGGCATAGGCCGTCAACTGCCACGGTTCGATTGTATGGTTGGATTCGTTGGATGTGTTGTGTGTCATGGTTGGATTTATTGCCTATTAGATGTTTTATTATTTATGTATTTGGATATCGCACTTAGAGTGGCACCAGCGACTAGGGCTTTGGGTTGAACGAGGATTGAAGACGGTGGCCAGTGCCTGTCATGGCGGTTCGCAACTTAGTGACCGCTTCGTGCAGAATCACACCGACGTGCGATACGCTCAAATCGGTGATCTCCGCGATTTGTTTGTAAGAAAGACCTTGGCCGAGCCGAAGCGATAACACCTCTTGCTCGCGGGTCGGCAACCTTGCAATCTGGGCGTGCAGTCGCGCTTGTTCTTCCCGCTGAGATACATAGCCGCCCGGTTCGGCGGTCGATGCCTGGGCCATTGCCAACGCCGATGAATCCGAATCGATAATCATTCGAGCCTCCTGGCGATGGTGGTCCATCGCTCGATTGCGACAAGTCTTGAAGAGCCAGGCATCGACATGTCCCTCGACATGCGACCGACTTTCACGGCACAATCTCAAAAAACTCTCCTGGACACAGTCCCGAGCAACCTCGACATCGCCACCCAACAAACGTATGGCATAGGCAATCAGCGGACGCTCAAGCCTCTCGAAGGTGGCGTGCAGCCACATTCGATGCTCGTCGCATGTCTGATGAGAATCGCTAGCGATTCCCTCGGGCGGTGCCTGTTGAGTCATGTTGGAATTGCAGAGATCGTCATGGAAATCAAAGTGCGAGAAGAGAAGAAAGTGAGTCGTGCTAACAAGGTAGACGTTGGCCGACGGGATTTATTAGAGAAAATCGGATAATTTGGAGTGCTCCGATTCATCGGAGCTTTAAGATCGCCGGAATTGCATCCAATTGTGCTATGTTTCAATATTTACTCCAGCCAATGATCACTGGATTTTGGACAGCTCGAACGTTCCAATAGATATTTTCGCGCATCTTAAAGCGGAAATGAATTTCCGCACTCCAAAATCATTCCAAAGTCTTCGACGTTCGAGGCCGCAATTCGGGCTTTGCGACCCCTCTGGCTACTGGCGGCGGCACGGCGGAAGCCATGGTTCCTAACGTGTTAGATGGAGCGTGGAGCAAGTCTCTGGCCGCCAACTCTCGGCCAATGGGCTCGAAACGTGTTCGCCCTTCAAATCGTTCGAGCCTCATCATGAGCTCCGACGCCAACTCCTCGATCGAGCCGAAAAGCTTGGTTATTCTGCCTTCAAAGAAATGCGATGCAACGGCTGCTGGGATGGCTACGATCAATCCTGCCAGGGTCGTAACCAACGCTTCGTAGATGCCCACCGCCAAAAAATCTGCACGATTCTGACCAGCCGTTAATTGCGTTGTGTCATGGAACGCCCGAATCAATCCCCAAACCGTACCGAGCAATCCTAACAATGGCGATATGCCTGCGCATAAGTTCAGCCATCGAACATGGCTATAAGCACGATCCGCCTCACGTTGTGACGCCTCAGAGGTCGCAGCCTGAATTTCAGGCTGCGGCCTGCCTGTTTTGACAACCATCGCTCGAATGATTCTCGAACCCGCCGATGTCGATTCGCCACAAACTCGATAGACATCGCGAGGATCTAAATCCCCGTGACGTGTCAGTTGCAACAAACTCCTTCGCAGACTCCCAGGCAACATGCGACCGGATCTCAAACCAATCAAGCGATCGAATACCAATGTAACCACCATCAGGCTCACCAAGCCGATGGGAATCATGAATACCCCACCCTTAACCAATAGGCTAAAAAAGTCGATGCCGTTCGCGGGGCTGGGAGACAACAGCGTCGTTGCTCGATTGGATGCTGCGTCGCGCGCTAATTGATTTAATTCGCTGTCAGAAACTTGCGCCGAAGCGTAGTCAGAATTAAAGAGAGCCAAACATAGGCACACCAAGATGATGAGACGGTTTCGGTTTCGGTACAAAACCTGAAAAACTATTTTCAGCATAAAAAATCCTCAAACCTCTGATTTGATCGCTCCCCATTGTATCAGCCCGTCACTATTCGATCACCTGGAATAACTCCCCCTGCGATGAGTTGATTTCCAAGCGAATTGGCGCTAATTGCGAATCACCCAACAATTCGCCAATCACCCTCCGGTACTTGGATTCATTTTCTCTACCCGTTAACCCCTCTCGATACTGCACCCCCGACCATACGACCAAAACGTGCGAAATCCCGAGCGAGCGAAGCTGGAAACCTATTTCTTTTGCGGGCAGGTCCAGCCATTTGTCCAACAATCCTTGGTCGAACGGCCCATTGCTCAGGCAGTCCACCAGCAAATCAAAGTCGTCGCTCTCTCCAATCAACAGAAGCTTGGAATAAGGAGTGATTCCATCCCTTCGGCCGGCTCTTGAATTGAATTCGCTCGAAAACGTCGGTAATTGGGCCGAATCCCCATCCGCCATTTTCGATTCTACGTGTGAGGCCCCGTTGCCATTGATCGAATCCAGTCCCACCAATAGGCGATTGTCGCTGGTGGGCCAAATCGGAATGACCACTACCGACCAAAGAATCGCGATCGAAACAAAAAACATCATCCACAAGCCGCGGCCTTGCCTCGCCATCCAATGTGCGCCAGCCGCGGCTGGCCAGCTAATCAGTATCAACGCTCCGACCCAATCCCTATCCTGTCGCATCGAGAAACACCACCAGATCGACACCCAGTATACGAACCAGAAAATCGCAACGCGATCTAAAGTAGATCTCCCAAAAAGAACGCCCACGATCGCAAACGGAACAAGCATCAACCCGTGTGCATTCGAATTTCCAAGCAATCGCAAGAGTCCATCCGCCCAGTTTTCGAGCCGATAAGGTGACTTGTTTTCGCGAGGAAGCAGCGAAGTCGAATCCGCACTGGTAGCGTCAATCGATTCAAAAATAGTCTCGCTTGGAACGCGATAAGCGTAAAGCAATGAGTCTCGATTTACACTTTGCTTGATAAGCCCAATTTGTTGAGCGATAACTCCACCCCACGGATAAATAGGATCCCCACTGGCAACCCAATTGCGAAGGTAGAAAGCGCTTGTGCTAAGCAGAACAAGTGCAAACAACGGGAGAGTGAGGCTCCTGCCGAACCGGGGCCGCAATGGTTCGGCAGGAGCCTCACCCTCCCGAAGCCCGATGCTTCTTCGATAGCTCCAGATCCACAAAACGACCGCCGGCACTCCAACGACAACACCCGATCCATAGCCAGAGCTAAATGCGCCAGCCAACAAAAACCCCCAAACCAAACCCAACGGGAGCTTTTTTGGCTTTGATTCTTGAGAGCCTTGCCAGACGACAAGCAATGCCACAGACCATATCCCTAGCAATGCCTCCGTGCGACCTAACCGCGTTAGTTCCGCCATTCCAGGTGTCGCCACCAAGAGAAAACCGACGAAAAGCCCCGGCAAATATCCCCACCGTCGACCAACGTGTACGCTTGCCAGAAATACTCCGACGAGGCAAAACAACGCATTCACGGTCTTGCCCGCCAGCACCAAAGTAAACAGTCGATCGTTCGCCTGCTCGCGTAGTTCTATCGAGCCCATGCCATGTGAAGAAATCGAAGGCAAATCCATCGTCAGCAAACTTACAAATGCCACAGATGACATCGCAAAGCCGGCAGGTCCATTGGCCAAAGCATTTTCTGCGGACCAACGAAGCCTTCCATCCTGGGCTGCATGCTTGGCGATCCACCAGTCCACCTCTCGAACTTGCATATCGTGAGTTGGGATGGTTGCTCCATACACTTGGATGCAGGCGAGAAACGTCGTTGCAAGGAAAAGGAGACCAACCATTCGTCGGCTGATCGAACTAGCAAACGTAACATCCTCCTCCAAGTCCTCCTGGAGCGCATCGGTTTGTGTCAAGAGCCTTGTTGAGCCCAGCTGCACCCGAATTCGCCGTAAACAAAAGACCGATAAGAAAAGACTCGCCAATAGCCAAGCCAACGAGCGTGTGCCTAAAAGCCAACAATGCATAAACACTAGTGATGAAAGTGCAGACTGGCCAACCAGGATTGAAATGCCGATGCGTTCGTATTTGGAGAGTCGGTTTTCGACTGGATCGAACCGCAAAATCCACTTCCCAAACCACCCGCAACACAACAGCCAAATGATTGCCGCAGCGAGAATCGGCAGTCGGTCCGAAATGGCAATCGGTTGCAATCCTCCCGTCCATTGCCACCCAATGGCCGACGGCACCGAAGCGTAAAGAAACCAAAACTCCCAGCGAGGAACGGATTGCGCGACCCCGAGCGCGTCCGCCAACGGCATGCAGGAGGACGTCAGCATCACCACCACATACCCCAACACCATCGCTGGAATCAACAATCGAATGGCAAAAAGCAAGGCGGAACGCATGGAAAACTTTCGTGAAATCGGCCAGGATATTGGGAAAATCCTCAGAAACATACCTTTGGCTCTGTCCAAATAATGACAAATGGTTCGACGGATTGCCAGCGGCGTATTCGATGTGTTATGGTTGTGGTATGAGCAAACAACCTTTAGCGGGGATTTTTACCCCCAACATCACCCCGGTCAACTCGCGCGGCGAACTCGACGAAGATACGCTCCGAGGCTATATCGACTGGCTCATCGAACACGGTGTGCACGGTCTCTATCCTAACGGCAGTACAGGTGAATTCGTTCGTTTCACGCCGGAAGAACGCAAACGGGTCATCGAAGTCGTCGTCGATCAAACGCGAGGTCGAGTCCCGATTTTGGCCGGGGCAGCAGAGGCCAATATCGAAGAAACCATACGGGCTTGCGATACCTACGGTGCCTTGGGTGTTCGAGCTGTTGCCATTGTGGCCCCTTTCTATTATCGACTTGCCCCCGATGGAGTTTACGCATACTTCAAGCAAATTGCAGACCGGGTTTCGGTCGACGTTACCCTATACAATATCCCAATGTTTGCCTCACCTATCGATGTTCCTACGGTAAAACGATTGGCTCAGGAGTGTCCACGTGTGGTCGGAATCAAAGATAGCTCCGGCGATATTCCCCACATGATGCGGATGATCGCCGAGGTGCGTCCGATTCGCAACGATTTCTTTTTTATGACCGGTTGGGATGCGTCGCTGGTGCCGATGCTCATGATCGGTTGCGACGGTGGCACGAACGCAACTAGCGGTGTCGTGCCTGAGTTAACTAGGAGCATTTACGAAGCGGCCCGAGCCGGACAGTGGGAACGGGCAATGCAGATCCAATACAAGCTTTTACCACTCTTCGATACGATGTTGATGACCGCAGAGTTCCCGGAAGGCTTCCGGAGAGGGGCCAAGATTCGAGGTTGGGATCTCGGCCAATCACGCCAGCCATTAACACCACAACAAGTCAGTGCGGCCGACTCGACACAAAGTAAACTGCAAGAATTACTGGCTGGCTTTGACTTCATGCATTCCAAACGACCGTCGCAAGGCAACATGGCATCGAGCAGTGGTGTACTCGCGGACGATACGGTGATTGACCGAATCGTGAATGAAGTTCTCCAACAATTGCGATCCAACTAAGGATTGATCTAATTAACAGATCGGAAGGGCTTCCAGCTACAAAAGGTCGAGCAGCGGATCATAACCAACTGTAGCTGAAGAATGGGACGCCAGTGATGCAGGAGGCAAACGAAAAGGACGCAGAGGATACGAACGACATCCGAAGTCGTGAACGAAACCGAGTCGTATGGGTTCGCACGCAAGCGTTTGCAGCACTCTTGCTCTTCGTTGTCTTTTGGACAATGACGGTTTGTGTCTACCGGGCAAGCACCCAACGAACCGATACCGAACTCCCAAAAGAACTGATCGTCGATCTGAATGACGCGACACAAGCGGAGCTAAACCTTCTGCCCGGCGTTGGCGAAAAACTAGCCAACGATATCTTGAAGTATCGCGATGAAATAGGCGGCTTTCAATCCGTTGACGAACTGATGAACATCCGTGGTATCAAAGAAGGAAGACTGCGTTCGCTCAAGAAATACGTCACAGTCAGCGGTAAACGTAAGTTTAACCCCGAGCGGTAGGCATTGTCGCCTTTCGCTCTGCGAAAGTGCGCTTCGTTAAC
>JANMHA010000094.1:0-51234 GCA_031374925.1 Pirellula sp.
TCAAAAATGGGTGCAAGCCACAGGCCGGAATATCGATCTTGCGCAAACCCCCTGGTTGTCCGGTCCGATAGGCTCCACCCGAGGTATTGGTGTCGATTTCTTCGACAAGTGGGCATCAGATAAGCAATGGATCGTCACTCGCTGCAACGCCGGAAAAGGCCTGCTCCCATCCTTTGAAGGCCTTTCGAGTCCTGGTTTCGATTCAAAAACAATTCAACTAGCAGTTGCAAACTTTTATGAACGAGCAGCCGATTACGATATGGATGTATGGTCGGAGTGGAGCGGACTATTCAAACCGTTCGGGTTTCTTGTGGCGTCCCTTTTCAGCCGTCGATTGGAGCAACTGAACCTGCCCCTTTCATCACTCGACACAAGCTGGGGAATGTCCAGCGAAGTTGTCCAGGTCACGGATCAAGTCAGTGGGGAGTTGATAGCGAATGCTTGGATACGAACCTTGATCAAGACCGGAAGGATTATCTACGTCGGCAGTTACTCGCTCGCAAAACCGACAGGGGCATCCGGCCCATGCGTCAAAACCGTGTTTCCGCTACCTAATGGAAACGCTATTGTAATCCTTCGACCGCATGCTCAGCCGGATGGATCTCTTGTACTGACGTCCGAGGGGCGTCGATTCGGCGATCCGGGTTTTTATTTCACAGTCCATCGCCCGGATGGTCGCGTCACGGCTCGCTACCTAAAAAGCTTTCGAGAACGCATCCATGTTTTCGGGGCCGAACCGGGGATCGTACGTGCCGACCACACGATGTCACTTTGGGGTTTTCAGTGCCTGCACCTACACTATCGGTTGCGTAAGCGCGAGATCCATTTGGAAAGAACCAGCAGCGGCGAGAGTACTGTTGTGTGAACTTAGTAGAAATTCGATACCTGCTTTCCTTTCCACACGGATAGCGGCGGGGATGCGGGTGAACTTGGAGTTGTTTATTCTGTTGCCCCGCTTCGCTACTGTTGGGATAGAATGCTAATTGTTCGTCTTTGGAACTATTCACCAACGCAGGATGGCCGCAGGTGCTGAACTCACCTTAGGGGCGTTCTTTGGGCCGTTTCTCCAAATACGTTTGGTACTCTGGAGAACTGGCATATCCTTTCATTTCTTTTTGAGCAAAAAAGACGTCGGCAATCCTGACGTTATGCTTTTCCTCTAGGTACAGCAGGAGTTTGGTTCCGCTCGCGTAGTTCTCAGCCTTGATTGCTGAACGCAACTTGCCGATCGTTCCGTTGAGATCTTCGTCTTGAAGCAACTTTGCCTCTTGCTCCTTGGTTGCAAACTGAATTCTTTCGGCTTTGGGCTTCTGCTCGTTTTTCCATTTCAGCAGATCTCGATAGGCTTCTGACTCGAGGTACGGCCGAGACGAAATGGCTGCAAGAAGCTTGTCGACGTACGCGGCGTTTCCGTTTTGAAGCAGATGAATGATAAGGCGGGTTGTTTCCGTAAAATTGGATTTCTCCATCGACAACTGAATCGCTGGATCGACTGCATAACTCAGTGTAGGTTCCATCTCCATCGCCTTCTCGCAAAGTCGCTTTAGCTCCTCGTTGTCCCCGCGGCGTTGGGATGCACAAATCGCTCGAATCGCCATCAAGTAGGGTTCTGGCCCTGTAAAGTTTTCGATGCGAGCCAACACTTCGATCAGAGCGTCGTGCCGACCATCGGCTAACAGTGGCTCGACCATCGCGACATCAATTGATTCGTCGTTGCCGAATTGCTTTTGATACTCTTTCGAGAGCTGCACGCATTTCCCCAAATTCATTTTGTACATGTGGAAGCGTATCTTGTTGAGAAGTACTGTCTTCGTGTTTTGGTATTTCGGGCTCAGCTCATCCAGCAGTTTTAGGGCGCCGTTCCAATCGGTCTTGGCTGCCAGCGTTGCTACTTGCGAAATAGTTTCGTTGTAACCCATTAAATCAGAATCGCGTTTGTTGAGCGCATGCAGCATCGATTGAAAAAGCGAAGTCGACAACTCGCCATTTCGAATATCGTAGATGTCTGCGAATCGAATGGATCCATCAACCTTTAAGCTTGGTACCATCTCCAGATAGGTCAAGCCGCCCGAATCAACACTTCGAAACAAAGCTCGCTTTTCTTCATTTCGCTGAACCAATTTCAGAAACCGAAAACTCGTTTGGCTGTTTGCTTGTTTTATTTGTCTGGACCAATACGATTCAAAGTATTTTGCTGCGACAAATTGACGTCCCACCGTCTCTCGCACTGATTGTGGCAGTTCGGCTGATTCAACGATACGATCTATCCAAAGCTGTTCATCGAAACACGCGAGAACCCCAGTCAGGTTTTTGTCGACAAATTCCTTCTCAAGTCCCTTTGCCATCGCTTCCAAAGCCGAATTAGAAATCTCCTTCGACGGCCGTTCGTCTGCATACGAGACGCTTGATACCGATAGGTTCGATATTGGTGTCAATAGTATCGAAGAGAGAGCCCACAGAAAAACAAACGAAAAACGCTTCATAGAAGCACCGAAGTCGCGGATGGGTGTAGGATGATGTCGCAAGAGGATTTCGATTGTACTGCCAGGATCTGAGCATTGCACGCAATACTTACCTCATTTTCTTTCACCGATGCGTTCATGAAATTGACCATGAATGATCAAATCCCCGCTGAGTTCCATCGAATCGAAAAAAGCCGCTTGGTTTCTCCTACGCAGTTGCGAGACACGATCAGCCGGCTCACACTTGTAAATGAAATAGTTGTAGTGGAGTGCGATCTCAACACGGAGCGAAAGGCAAAAATTGCGTGTGGCACGCCCAAAGCGAAGCGTGGGCGTGAGTTTCCGCAAGTTGGCCCAATAGCATGTGGACATTGGACGACAAGTGGCGAGAAGCTGGCACCTTGGCATTTGGGACGATAGGATGGAAGGCAGTTCTCTTGCGATTTCGAAAATTGAGAGGTCAGTTTGGTCTAGGATCCAATCTTGGTGGGTTATGGATTTATCGAAAAAGACAATTTACTCTGTGCCTCGCACTTTGGATCTGGCAAGTATTATGGTGTTGACGGCAGGTTATGCGATTCTGATTGCGGGATTGCAGCGGCTGACGTTTAACAACGCCGCGATCGCATATTTGGTTTCGCTCATAACTTGTGTTGGAATCAGCCAAGCGATCTTCTTTAAATCGAAGGCTCCGCGATTAGCGTCCCTGATCATTGGCGCGGTTTTTGGAGTTGCTTTTTCGATGTTTTGGACGCGATCGCTATTTCGACGTTCCGACTTTGGCTTTTGGATGCTCAGATATCTGACGGAAGATTTCTTTGACTCTTGGTTGTGGCTTACCGGCGCAGGCATCTGCTTCGGATTGCTGATCGGATACCTAGCAGGCGCATGTGTTGGGGGTGCGTTCCTTGTTTCGCATCATATTCGTGCATTCATGTTTCGTAATTTCCAACCGCATGTTGAATCCTAGTAGGAAAATTTCCTGAAGCCAACAGAATACGATGTTGACTACCACCAACAACCCAAAGATTCCCATCGATATGCGCTTGAGAATCAACCACCAAGGCTTTTTTCGTTTTGCTATTTTCTCGCTATTCATTGCCTGGCGATCTCTTTTTAGCCAATTCAGGGTTAGTGCTGTTTGCTGCGTTCGATCCGAATTTTCGCAACCAAAATTCTAGCTCGGAATAGACTCCTGCGGCGATGGGCTCGTTCAAAAGCTCGTGTTTTAGATTTTCATAAACTCGCGTGTCTACCATCGACTTTGGGGCAGCCAACGCAAATCGTTCGCTGCCACCGGGACTCACGCAACGATCTATTCCCGAATAGAGTAGCAACGTAGGAGTTTTCCAGATGGCCGCACGTAGCCTCACGAACTCGGCTGCTTCCAACATAAAACATGCAAGGCGTCCAGAGACTCGATGATGCACCAATTTGTCGCTCCTAAACGCCTTAACGACCTCCGTGTCGGTACACAGCCATTCGGGCTTCAGGCCATTGCCCAATGCCAAGTCGGGCATGACTTTTCCAAGCGATTTGAGAAGGAGCTTTTGTACAAAGGAGAGGTGGAGCGCCAACGCCGGTGAGGACAAAACGCACAGGTCAACAGGTCGCCGCCATGACGCATTTGAACTGGGCTCGGACAACGCGGCTACGAATCTCGCTACGACTAAACCGCCAAGGCTATGGCCCAGCAAAACCAATTTTTGATTCTCGACCATTGGCTCTATAGTATCGAGTACCGAAGCGAGGTCATGCAAGAGATCGTCGTGTTCGTGGATGACTCCTCGCTTGCCTGAGGAACCACCGTGCCCCCGATGATCATAGCCAACAACGGACCACCCCCAACCGGTAAGCGTCTTTGCAAGCCGATCATAGCGACCGATATGCTCGCCTAGGCCATGCACGAGGCAAACGACACCCCGCGTCTTTGTTAAGTCGGTTGCTGGCCAATGCCGCAAACTGAGCGTCAAGCCATCACGCGTAATCACCGAGTTGGAGTGTTCACGCATCGGTAGGTTCTTGCTTGTTCTTAGCTGCCATGGTCCAACAGGCTCGGATCTCCTTGATTCGGCGTTCTATGGTAGCTACGGAGCAACCCAGCGTGGTTGCGATCTCAGAGTTGCTACGTCCCTCTAGTCGAAGGCACACGATCCGCTGAAGTTCTTCCTTTGGTAGCTTTGCAAAAAGCCCTTGGCACTCTTCCTCAATCATCGCGACCTCGTCAGGCGAGGGACTATCTCCTTGCACCCCATCGATGCCAGGGCCTGAGACCGAATCTTTCGCTGAATTGGAGCCAAACGCGGATTCCCCTCTCACCTCCCCGCTTCCCGCCTTGAGAGTTTGACTTTGCCTTTTTCGATCGATCACTTTGCGAATGGTTATACGCCTTAGCAGACGGAACAGTCCATCCTCAGAGTCCAACTCTGGAAAGCGACCGCGTTGAACTGCCCTAAAGAAACTGGCCATAGCGCTGGCTGCAACATCCTCACCATTGAAGGCGCGTTGCGGAACTCCCAACGCCGAGAGGCGCTTTTCAGCAAGCTTGACAAGGGCCGGGTAAAAGTGCTCCCAGAGTCTCGTTATGGCAACCTCGTCATGTTGCTTTACTTCGCGCAGCTGTTGAGGAATTGAATGGGCATCGGACGTTTTTTTCATCAGTCTATCTTTGGATGAAGCTGGGAGTGAAAGAACTTCGCATGGCCAACCCCAGTACCTAGTTTGGACAAAGTTGAGGGGATATGCGTCTACTTTTCGGTTAACAAGGTGTTGACATTCTAAACCCTTATGCTGTCGCAGTGCACGTACCACTTGGATTTTCGTTTTCCTTCGACAGCTGCTGCGGGAAGGACGTCTTGTCTCACTGTACAGTCTACTTGGGGCCTTCAATGCATTTGGGCTTTTGACAACCATGGAATATTCCATTTGATTCAAATGTTGGGCTTGTCCATAATCTCATTCGGTTTAATCCGGACACGAAAGCCAATATTGGATGCGGAAGCAGGCAATGCCAAACGATGAGATGATTCCGCCGGAGATGGACTACCAAGTCCTACAACGAATTGGTCCCATTTGCGATGCATTTGAAGCCGAGTTTCAGAGGGGCATTGAACCGGTCATCGAAGTCTATTTGGCAATGGGAATGGAATCTGATCGGAACGCATTGCTCCTGGAGTTGTTGAAGCTAGATCGTGAGTACCGAGTTAAGCATGGTAGTACATTGCCATACACAACCTACGCTACCAGATTTCCAAACGACCACATTTTACTTAGTTCAGTGTTTTTGGACGCCCAGACAATTGCAGCCGATTCCGCGATGGGACCTAAGCCAACGCACTTCGGTCGAGACTTGCCTCGACGACTAGGACAGTACGAACTGCTGGAAGTACTTGGGCACGGCGGGATGGGGGTGGTCTATCGCGCGAGGCAGTACAGAGGCGATGTTCCCTTTCGAGAAGTAGCCCTCAAACTGGTTCGGACCGACCAATGGTTTGGCGTCGAGGACACGCCAAGCAACGTGCTGCTCGCAAGGTTCCGTGAGGAGGCTCTTTTTGTGGCGCAACTCGTCCATCCCAACATAGTAACCGTCTACGACGTTGGTCAAATCGATGGACTCGATTACTTCTCAATGCAATGGATCGACGGGACAGACTTGTCCTCTGTCGTGAAGGTGCAACAACTATCCTATATCAAAATTGCCGAAACTCTGATTCCTGTGGCGCAGGCGATTTCGTTCGCTCACTCAAATGGAATTGTGCATCGCGATTTGAAGCCAAGCAATATCTTGCTCGATTTGCAACTAAAACCTTACGTTGCGGACTTTGGTTTGGCCAAATCAACCACTGTCAATTCGGACCTGACACAAACTGGCCAGATTCTGGGAACGGCTGGATATATGGCTCCCGAGCAGGCGGCAGGCGAGTACAAAAAGATTGGGCCATCAGCAGATATTTATGGATTGGGTGGTTTATTGTACTTTTGCTTAACTGGCCAAGCTCCGTTTGTTGCAGAGAACGTTCTGGATGCTCTCGTTCAAGTGCTGGAGAGCGAACCAGTTCCGCCAAAGACTCTCAATAAGCGAATCCCGCGTTCGCTTGAACTCATTTGCATGCGGTGTCTAGAGAAGAAGCCGGAGGACCGTTATGCGAATGCAAAGGAGGTAGCAGAAGATCTCGAAAGGTTTCTACATGGGCTACCGACCCATGCCAAGGCACCAACCGTTATCGATCGCGTTCGACGATTTGGCCGTAGATCGCCAGTGATCGCCTCGCACCTGGGTGCGCTTGGGTTGGCGCTGGTCGTCGGCCAATTGAAATTTGCTATGTCGACCGACAAAGACCTAGCCTACCACATCCCAGTGAGTTCCGTCACGCTCGCTTGGATTGCAGTAAGCGTTTTGTGCGGTTTGATTGCGAGCAGCAAGAGGCTTGAGACAATTGTTGCAACGTTTTGGTTATGTGCTGATGCCGTTTTTCTCACTGTCCTGATATCGATGATGTCGAGTCCGACCTTTCCCCCCGGTCCGTTGCTTATCGGCTATCCCATGCTGGTAGTCGGAGGCGGAATGTTTTTCCGAGCTCGGATGGTGGTGCTCGTCACCATCGTGTCCATGCTTTCCTATATCGCTCTTTTGGTCCTTAACCCCTATATGCTCGGCAACGCCTTCCAGCACGCAACCTTTCTCGTAATACTGGCTTGCATGGGAATTTGTTGCCTGCACCAGGTCCGTCGTTTTCGAATGCTGAGTAACTACATCGAGACTCGGCGGGAACATTCGCTCTAACGCCCACGCTTTTTTCTATCTCGCGACTTGTTGCGTCAAATAATCCTTGAGGGGAATGCCCAAGGGATTTCGGTTGTAATGCTGGGACCATGTAATCATGGAATCCCCAATAACGCAAAACAAATCGAAAGTTGGTTGAGTGACTCAAGAAAAGCCTTTGCTTGACATCAAACCTTGGATGAACGTGCGTCAATTGATCGATTTGGCCAACGCATTAACACTGCTTGGGCTAGTCGCCGCGTCAGCCAATGCCATCCTTGCCATCAGCGGCCATCTGCCGTACGCGGTGGTGGCGTTGATGATTTCAGGAGTTTGTGACCTATTCGATGGAGTTCTGGCTCGGCGATGCAATCGGAGCCAGGCACAAGCAGAATTCGGTGGACGGCTAGACACCATCGTAGACGTTTGTTCGTTTGGGTTCGCACCTATGGTTTTGATGTTTAGCTCTGGATTGCGGGGGATCTGGGAAGTCCCGCTATTGGTGTTTTTTGTCGTTTGCGTCGTATGGAGACTGGCATTCTTCGATATGGTCGGTCTACAGAGTGTCGGAAAACAGCACTACTTCATTGGACTGCCGGTTACCTACGTGGCGATGCTCTTACCACTGGCGTTTCTTGCAGGATTTTGGGGAGAGCTTTGCTTACGAAGCTGCGTGGCGATCACGATTGTCGGTCTGGCCGTTGCGATGATCAGCACAGCACGCATTCGAAAACCGGCTTGCGTATTTTACATGTTGTTTCCTGCATTGGGGCTCGTATTAATGTTTGTGTTCATAGTCTTTGCGGATAGGTATCTCCCGTGAACAGAAATGGCCCCATAGGCGTGAAACCAACTACAAACCGTTGCGTGCATGAGATCGCCAATTCAGATACCGCGCCGCCGCTCTCTCAGTTTAGTCATCTTCGAGCAAGTGATTCTATCGGCGCGACAATCGTCATCTGTTGTTCGGCCATGACTGGGATCGCGATTTATCTTTCGACGTTTGCGCATCTCGCGGTTTGGTTCTCTGGCCAATTGCTGCTGGCGTTCGTTATGTTGCAATGGTTTGTGCTTATTCACGAAGCTGGCCATAAGACACTCTTCCGGAGTTCAGCACTCAATAAACTCAGCGGACATTTGTCATCGCTGTTGGCTGGGATACCTTTCGAAAGTTGGGTAGCCGTTCACGGAATTCATCACCGTTGGACGGGCTGGCAGGATCTCGACGCGACGACGGCAACACTTGTACCGCGTCGATTGGCGATGTGGGAGCGACTGGCTATCAATGTGTGTTGGCAACTTTGGATTCCGCTTTTTTCCATTCTTTATCGCCTGCAAAACTATTGGAATTTGCCAAGACTTTTTCGACTATTTCCCCGCGAGCCGAAGCGTCTACTGATTTCAAGGAATCTCGTTTTGCTCTCAATGACTTACGTCACGATCGTCTATTTTGTGGGCATCGCAGCCATCTCGCAAGTATTCGGATTGTCGGTGATCATGACGTTGATGATGCAAGACATTTTGATTCTCAGCCAACATTCTCATATTCCGATGGAGTTGAGCCATGGTGAAGAGGTGGAGCCTTTTGCACCTGTAGAACAGGAGTTCTTTACGCGGTCTCTCAGATTTCCCAAGTGGTTTTCGAAGTTGGTCCTCTTGAACTTGGATTCACATGAACTCCATCATATTTACCCCAGTGTTCCGGGATACTATTTGAATCGGATTGACTACAAACCGCACAACGAAGTAACGTGGTGGCGATGGATATGGAACGCCAAACGAGTGCCCGGAATTGTGCTGCTTTTTCAGAATTCCAATCAAACCGGTCTCAATATTTAAGGGAACCGGCGAATGCAACTTAGTGCGATCACCTGTGCTTCATTTATCATCCTGGCTTTTGTGGCCGCGGGATTCGTGCAGACATTTTGGCTCAGAAGCGAACTGTCAATGCGATTTTCGGCGCCTATAGATGGAGGACGGGTCTTTCGCAAAAGGCGAATTTTTGGCGACAACAAAACGTGGCGAGGATTGATCGCGATCGTACCAGCTGTCGCTTTAGCGTTCGTGGCCTTTCGTCTTTTTTTTGCGATTTTCGGCGATCTCCTGGATGGACTTTGGAATCTTACGATCTTGCAATTTGCAGCTTTGGGATGCTTCGTCGGTGTGGGGTTCATGTTAGGAGAGTTGCCAAATTCATTTATCAAACGCCAATTCGATATTCCACCTGGTGGCCAACCTAAACAGCCCTTTGTAAGTCGATTGGGATTCCTCGTTGATCGTTTCGACTCGATTCTTGGCGGCATGTTTTTCCTGGCTTGCGCTGTGCCTGTTCCCTTCGCGACTTACCTTTACATTCTGCTACTAGGTCCGTTCATTCATCTTGCATTCAATGTGTTGCTATATCGACTGGGTGTAAAGAACAGGCCAAGCTGAAAATGAAAACACTTACTTCCATCACACACCGCATCCCCATCGGTGCATTTCTTTGTCCATTGGAGCACGCTCACCGCGCCGAAGGAGTTGGAGGCAAGGCCGCCAATCTCGGCGCGATGCTCAATCAAGCGATTGCGGTACCGCGTGGATTCGTAGTTACCGACGCAGCATTCCAGTTCTTCTTAGACCAGAACGCGTTGCGTTATCCAATCGAAATCGCGTTGGAAGGCTTGGCGCCCGATTTGACATCGGTCAACGCAGCGTCCGAAGCGATTCGACAACGGGTTTTGGCGGCCGAAATTCCCGTTGGTGTTTTGGAGTGCATTCGTGAAACGCTGTCGGAGAAGTTTCCGGGTGCTCCACTGGCGGTGCGCAGTTCTGCAATCGGTGAAGATTCACGCCAAGCCGCCTTTGCAGGGCAGTTGGATTCTTTCCTTAACGTCGACCATGGGGAGTCTTTAAGCAAATCGCTATTAGCTTGCTGGGCATCGTATTGGTCGCCCCGAGTTTTGTTTTACCAGCTTTCGAAAGGCATCTTTTTGAGAGGTATGGGCGTCGTAATTCAGGAGCTCGTTGACTCGAAAGCCTCGGGCATACTCTTTACACGCAACCCGGATCCGTTGGTCGCGAGGACGGATGCATTGGTGCTCGAATATTGTGCTGGCTTCGGAGATCGGCTAGCAAGCGGAGCTCTGAACCCTGGTCGCATTGTCATTGATCGAAATGATCTTCAGTGGCGAGAACAAGCGGTTCCAGAACAGTTATCTGATTGCGGTCCAATCCTCCATCTTGTCACACAGCAGATCGAAAGACTTGCAAAGGCGGCAATAATGTTGGAACGTCATTTTGATTGTCCTCAGGACCTCGAGTTCACGATCGATCACCTTGGGGACTTGTACATCGTTCAAACGCGTCCCATCACAGTAGGTTGTGCGGCGGGACCAGCAAGCGAGCAGGTACAAAACCAGCAGTCCGCCACAGCCAATGTACTGTGGTCCAATGCCAACGTAAATGAGAACTATCCCGAACCGATCTCGCCGCTGTTGTATTCGATCGCCTCGGCAGGGTACTACAATTACTTCCGCAACCTCGCTTTGGCGCTTGGCTTTGACCGACACAGGGTGGCGAGTATGGAACATCCGTTGCGCAATGTGATTGGCGTTCATGGTGCGCGCATCTACTACAACTTGACCAATATACATTCTCTGTTGCGCATGGCTCCATGTGGTAAAACATTGGCCCAATGGTTTGATGATTTTGTTGGAATTGATCAACCGGCTAGTGAGGAGAATGAAACGCTGCTGAAAACGGTCAAGACGAGTCATGTGTCGAGGTCGCTTGAGTTATGCCGAACTGCCGTGAAGTCATCATGGCAATTCCTTTTCCTCACCAAAAGGGTTGCGAAGTTCGAGCGAGTCGTGGACGAATTTGCGGCCAGTGTTGAATCGGACTTACTCGCAGCAATGTCATTAAGTGGCTTATTGGATAGGTTCCGCGAGTTCATCGACATTCGCAACCATCAATGGACCAATGCGTCACTGGCCGACATGTCTTCGATGGTCAGCTACGGGTTGCTCAAGCGATTGCTGCGCGGCGAATTTCAGGACGCGGATCAAGCCGGAATGCACAATTCCCTCTTAAAAGGGCTTCGCGACGTGGTGAGTGGACAACCCATTGTCGAACTATGGCACCTTTCGCGTATCATTACCGAAACCCCTGAGCTTCGGTCCTTGCTGGCATCGGGAGGCGATAGACGTATCCTCGAAACGATACATGACAACCCAAAGTTTGCCGATTTTCGAACCGCCTTCGAACGGTTTGTTTCGCAATGGGGGTTTCGATGCTCGGGCGAACTGATGTTGACGGTTGCTAGTTTTCAGGAGCAGCCGGAATTGTTGCTTGAGATACTGCGTGCCTATGTAGAGCTACCAGATGATTCGCCGCCGATGGAGCAACTCAATCGCCAAGCGGTTGATCGCGAATCCGAGACTGCGCGAATCGTGACAGAATTGAAACGTCGGAAGATCGTATGGGGATTGCCCTGGCCAACGAAAGCCACGTTGTTGAAAATTGTGTTGAAAGGCTGCCATCGGTCCATTGCATTGCGTGAGCGAGCTAGGCTAAAACAGGCTCTTCTGTACAGTTGCTGTCGCCGTCTCGCGTTGGCTATTGGGAGCAAGTTGGTCACGTGCGACATGTTATCGGATCGCAACCATATCTTCCTTTTTACGTACCAAGAGATCGATGCTCTACTTGCTGGCTCGGCTATGTTCCCGCACCATACGAAGGAACTGGCGGAGCTTAGAAGATCTGGGCACCTGCAATTGTCCGGCATGCAGCCTAGTGACGTGTTCGTTCTACCACGTGGAATGTACTTGTCAACGAAACCGGCGGATCATAGCTCACCCACGTGCGTGGAGTTAAGTGACGCGGAATCTGAACTCGTCGGCGTTGGTGCCTGCGGCGGGCGAGTGACGGCGCCTGCGGCGATTTTGCATGACATTTCGGAGTGTCGCAAATTGAATAAGGGAGATGTGCTGGTAACTCGCCAGACAGATCCTGGATGGGGGCCGGTTTTCTTTTTGATCAAGGGACTAGTCATGGAAAGAGGTGGCATGCTTTCTCACGGAGCCATTTTGGCACGCGAGTATGGAATTCCTACGGTCGTCGGCGTCCAAAATGCGACCACTCAAATTCGGATGGGCCAAAACATAGAAGTCAATGGAGATCGCGGTGTTGTACAACTCATCGATTAACGTGCTGCTACGTTATCAGAAAACCCGAATCCCTTGGAGCATCTTCGCGTCGTTAGCGTTGTTTCTGTGTATTGCGAGTTCGACCGGCGGCTGGCCAATGGACGCTGCGGCGTGGTGTCTAAACTGGATCATGGCGCTATGTCTGGTAGTTCAGTTCCGGCTCTGGGACGATCTCGCGGATGTAGAGAGCGACCGACTCATTCACCCTGGCCGAGTTTTATGTCAGACGAAGTCCCGCCAATTATTCTGGGGTGTCCTCGGGTTGTTATTGGTCGTTAATGCGGTCTTGATTGCTGCATTCAAGTCCTATCACTCCTTAGGAGTCTTCTTCGTTCTCAACGTGTCGTACTTCATTTGGTATTCCGTACTTCGAAAGGTGACCAACGAGAGTGTGGTCTCCCATTCGTTTGTGCTTGCCAAATATCCAGTGTTCGTTTTTCTGCTGAGTGGTTCACATTCTGATGCGCGAGCAGGCCTGCCGCTCGGCTACGGTATGCTGATTACCTTCCTTTGCTTTTGCTCGTATGAGTTGCAACATGACCAACGACTACGTGCCAATGGCCATGCAACAAGCCTGCTGGCGTGCGAGTTTTCCGCCCTCTTGTTTGTCGCGATTCTAATGCTGATCGAATTGTGCAGAAACGCGTCAATCCTGGCCTTCGTACAGGCTGGCTTGTTGGCTGCAGGGAGCATAATTCTGGCGTATCTGTTTCAACAGTATCGCGTGCGAGCTGCTCTGGGATTGTGGCATTTTGGCGTTTTCTTCGTAGCATTTGCTTGGTTGCTAAACTTCGCATTGGGCAGTGACGGGCCGTTTGATCCATTACGCGGGGACTCGCCCGCAACGTCGCATGATAAAACTAGATTTGCTATAGGCATCGACATATGAAACAGGTCACGATAAAGGCTCCACCCGAAGAGCAAAGTTTCGAAGCAATCTCGTGTTATTTTTGCGGCGACGAGTCGCACCGCCCATTCTTGAATGCGCAAGATGATTTGACAGGCAAGCCTGGCAACTTTTCCTTTGTTACCTGCAATGTTTGCGGCTTGGTGTATCAGAACCCGCGTATTGATGTTGACAACATCAAAGTGTATTACGACGAAGAGTACATTGCCCACCGCAAGAAACAGGACTGGGGAATGCTGACGTGGTTTTATAATCATGCGATGGGAAAGCACGATCGCGAGAAGGACAAACTCGTTAGTAAGTACGTCAAATTGGGTGCGGGCTCAAACGTACTTGACGTCGGCTGCGGGGCGGCCACGTTTTTGTTGCGATTAAAGGATAAATACGGCGTGCTGGCAACCGGAGTTGACTTCAAGGACTTATCGCATCTGCCAGGGTTCGACCGGATCCAATTCTACTGCGGTCTATTCTACGAGCAAAACTTTGCCGATGTGCGCTTTGACTTGATTAGTATGTGGCACTTTCTAGAACACGACTATGATCCAATGAAGACACTGGCTTTCGGACGTGACTATCTGTCCGACCATGGGCGAATGATTATCGAAGTACCGCGACTGGATTGCGTGTCGTTTAAGATGTATCGGAATCGCTGGGCGGGCCTGCAAGCGCCACAACACACAGTGCTTTACGATCGCAAGATGCTTATTCAATGCGTTGAAAAGGCAGGCCTGGAAGTAGTAGACTACCTCCCTTACGGCGCTTTCCCGGCCTATTTCTACCTCTTTGCCGGTGTCGCGTTCAAACTACGCCAGGGAAAGGGCCTGAATTTTTCAAGAGCAATCTATCCCTATTTCTTGGGACAACTGTTGCTTAGTCCACTGTTGTTGTTCGAACGCCGCTTGAATCTGGCCATGCAGACCATCGTTTGCAAGAGGGCTTCATGACCGACTTCTACACTGTGTTGCTTACCGTTGTCAGTCGTTGTCGCATCATTGTGCAATTTATTGCCGGCTTCAGTGTAATGACTCTTGGCTCGCTCTTAGCTCTGGGAGTTTCCGTGTGCACCCTGTTTCAAACTCGCGATTTCTGCGCAACCTATATCATCGCTCCAACAGCTCGAATCGCTCTGTGGATTGGACGCATACAGTTTGTCATCCACAACCCAGAGTACTTGCGCGGGCAACAGTCCATTTTCATTGCGAACCATGCTTCAACGCTGGATGTTTTCATATTGACTGCCATGGCGCTGCCCAATACACGCTTTTTCTTATCTGGCCACTTGCGCAAGAAGTTTCCTCCACTGGGCTTACTGGGATATCTGGCGGGCGTGTTTTGGACTGTGCCCCAGAGTTTTCCTTTACGTCGCACTGAGATCTTTAAGCGGGCCGAGCGGATACTGAAGCGGACCGGCGAATCGGTCTTTCTAAGCCCGGAGGGAAATAAGGGGAGTTTTGGACAAATCGCTCCATTTAACAAAGGTGCTTTTCATCTGGCGACCAATTTGAAAGCACCGATAGTTCCGATGTATTTTTCGATACCTGGCGAGATTCACCCGGGTTGGGGATACAACTTTCTCCCCGGTTGCGTGAACGTCTACGTACAGCCTCCAGTGGCTACCGATACATGGACGCTTGACGAGCTCGATTCCAATCGGCAGAAGATGCACGCGTATTTCGTGCAGTTACAAGATCAATACCAGGATTGAATTGAGCAAGGAATTTCGTGTTATGCAAACGCAAGAATTCAACTCTCTGGTGCAGATGCTCGTTCATCGTGCACAACACCAGCCAGATCGTGTGGCGTATACCTTTCTAGTCGACGGAACAACACAAAGCGATTCACTGACGTATGGTCAACTCGATCGAAACAGCCGCGAGGTCGCTCTGATGCTAAATCGAGTACTCGAGCCTGGGGATCGAGCGCTTCTGATGTATCCGCCAGGGTTAGATTTCATATCTGCATTTTTTGGCTGTCTTTACGCTGGAGTCATTGCTGTTCCAGCATATCCACCACAACCAAGCCGACCAGAGCAAAGCATGCCTCGCTTGAAGGGGATTTTCATGGAGTCAGGTTCTGGAGCCGTACTGTGCAATGAAGACTTCATTGAAAAATACTCAACACTTTTCCAGGCTTCACCAGAACTTTCGCGTTGCTCGTTTTTGGCGACTGATCACTATGGTCTCGAAACCATTGAGCAGTGGAGTTTGCCGGATTGCACGCCCGAATCGCTTGCCTTTCTTCAGTACACGTCCGGTTCGACTGCGGCACCCAAAGGAGTCGCAATAAGCCATGCCAACATTCTCCATAACCTTGCCTACATTCAGCATGTCTCTTTTCATGAAACGCAGAATGTCCTTGTCTCTTGGCTACCGACCTACCACGACATGGGACTGTTTGCCGGGGTGTTGTTTCCCCTGTTCAACAATTGCCCAGCGTATTTGATGTCGCCTGTTTCGTTTCTGCAAAAGCCTGTGCGTTGGTTGGAAGCGATTTCGCATTTCCATGGTACCAACAGCGGGGGCCCCAATTTTGCGTACGATCTTTGTGTAAAGCGAATATCGCCTGAGCAGCTCAGAGACTTGGATCTTAGTTCTTGGAAAGTTGCATATAACGGGGCGGAACCGATCCGAAGATCTACCCTCGAGAATTTTTCAAATAGATTTCGGGAGTATGGATTTCGACGCAGCTCGCTGTTCCCAGTCTATGGGCTAGCCGAATCCACAGTATTTGTTTCCGGAAAGCCGCTTACAGACACGCCGAACTACCCTCCAGCCGATGGGAATCATTCCCATCGATTGCCCGCGACTGATGCAAGTCGAAACATTCGATCTGAGCTAGTCAATTGTGGTTCGCCCGAGTTTGAGATGAACATTGTCATTGCCGACCCGGAAAAACGGATCGAGAAGAATGCAGAAGAGATCGGAGAGATATGGGTCAGAGGCCCAAGCGTAGCAGCAGGCTATTGGAATCAACAGGGCGAAACGGAGCGTACGTTTCGAGCGTTTCTGGAGTCAGGCAAAGGCCCCTTCCTTCGCACCGGCGACCTGGGATTCATGAGCAATGGTGAGCTGCATGTAACCGGACGAATCAAGGACCTGATTATCGTTCGCGGTCGCAAACACTATCCTCAAGACATTGAACAAACTGTCGAGTCATGCCATACCGAAATATGTGCTCAGGGTACTGCCGCGGTGTCCGTGGATTTTGACGATGGACCTCAACTGGTCATTCTTGCTGAAGTCAGTCGCCTACCGAAGTTTCGAAGATTAGCCGAGAACGCTGAAATGAATAGCGAACTTCTTGGGCAACTCGCTGAGATCATAGCGGCCATACGCCAAGCGGTTTCGGAGCAGCACGAATTGCAGGTCGAGGCAATCTCACTCCTCAACCGAGGAGGCATTCCTAAGACTTCCAGTGGCAAGACTCGGAGACATGCTTGTTGTGATTCGATCAAGCTGGGAGCGCTCGCCGACTTGGCCACCTGGGAACTGCGGTCCGGCCTTACTTTGTCCGGCAAGTTGATTCAGGCGACATTGCCATGACCAGTGTACGGCATAGAGGCGCCAGTCCAAATACACCTTGGTTGATAGAACTCGTCGCGGAATGCTTAAAGGTCTCCCCCAGTAGCATCGATAGACGCGTCCCCCTGGCAAGATATGGACTGGATTCGCTAGCCGCGATCGAATTGATGATCGGGATCTCCACCAAATTGCAAAGTCCGGTTCCTGACGCCCTCTTACTGCATTACCCAAGCATTGATGCTCTTGAATTGTTCCTGCAAGCCTCCTCATCTGCGTACCCACACGATCACATTGTTTTTAATGAAGATGCATCGCCATTGGACAAGATGCTAGCGGATAGCATCTTGCCTCCAGACATTGTACCGAGCAAGAGTCAGCCCAGTGAATCTGCCCCTAGCTCGATTCTGCTAACGGGGGCAACCGGTTTCTTGGGAGGCTATTTGCTACGCGCTCTGCTTCGTGACACACATGCCAGTATTTATGCTTTGGTTCGCGATTCAGGTGCAGATGCCTTCGATCGCGTCCGCAAGAACCTACAACAGTATGGAATATGGGATCCCAAATTCGAATCGCGTTTGCATGTTGTCGAAGGCGATTTGCGACTGCCGCAGGCTGGCCTATCGGAACGCGACTATGCTTTTCTCTCATCACAGATAGACGAAATTTATCATTGCGGGGCCAACGTGAACTGGGTTCTACCGTACGAGGGTCTGCGCGATATCAATGTCCTAGGGACCAGAGAACTGCTACGCCTAGCGTGTGTCGGAAGGCTCAAGTCTTTTCGCTTCGTTTCTTCCATCGCTACATGTTACACTTCGTCTCATCTGGACACTGTAACCGAGCGGGACGAAATGTTGCCCTGCCTAAAAGGGTTGCATCTCGGATATGCCCAAAGCAAGTGCGTCGCTGAATCGCTGGTTCGTCGAGCCAATGAGCGCGGCTTGCCAGCCACTGTTTTTCGCCCGGCGCTCATTACCGGTGATGGCCACACGGGGGCATCCAATTCTGATGACCTCCTTTCGGCCATGATACGCGGATGTGTCGAAATGGGTTCGGCTCCGAACCTCAATTGGTCATTGGATTGCTGCACGGTCGATTACGTCGCCGATTCCATGGTTAAACTTGTTTGCAGTACCACCGAAGCATGGCGTGTCATTCATTTGATCAACCATAAGCCCCGCCGATGGCAAGAGTTCGTACTCTGGATGAATTTGTACGGCTATCCGATCAAGCTACTTCCCTACAGCGAATGGCTTGCTCAACTGCGAACCGCGGCATCCAAACCAGCACATCCACTCTATCGGCTGCGGAGCTTCTTTCTTGCAAGACCGGCGACAAAGGGAAATCTGACACTACCTGAACTGTACGAAGACCAGAACCGAAACGACGTGTCTTCCACAAGTTCGCTAGAACTTCTTTCCGGGCTATCTATCGACTGTCCATCGCTGGACGCTGAGCTACTGGATCGGTATTTCGCTGCCTACATCCGTTGCGGCGTTCTTCCTGATGTATCTCGCAGGAAATCGATACAAACCCGTGATCGCTTCTGTCCGGACAAGCAATTCTTCCAGGGCATACTCCGTGCCTATCATGCTGATGATTCAATAGGTGTTTCTTCGGTCGAAGCACATCCAGACGGACCCAAAGAGAGCATTACCACAGAGCTTGCGGCGTGGTATTCTTCACAGTACGCAGGCCTAGGGAAATACAGAATTGGTTTCACGGACCGGGTCGGGAACAAGTCCGTAGTTTTGTTCGTCAAGGTTAAGCCGTTCGATCACGATGTGATTGCGGTGGCCGAGTGTGTTGCCAATGCCTGTGATTCCGCGGTCGGAAGGGCGGTCGCTCGTCACCGTGAACGACTGGGGATATCGGATTGTCACACACGCGAGATCACGATTTATCGACAGTCAGACCGACGCTTGAGGGACCATGCCCCGAAAGTCTATGCAGCCATTGATAATAAGGCGAAAAAGGAGTGGGTCGTAGTTCTGGAGTCTCTTTCTGATCTGGAGCTTCTCAATTCGGCCAACGATATTAGTGGATGGCGAGAGTGCCATATTGAAGCCGCAATTCGAGGTGTGGCTCAGGTACACAGCGTTTGGTATCAACGTGCAGCGGAGATGGTCGCACAGCGTTGGCTTGCCCCCAATCGGCTTGCCGATGAGATGGTCGAGATGAATGACCTGTGGGAAGCATTGTCGAATCATTCTTGGAAGTTCTTTTCAGATTGGCTTGGTGACGATATGCGGCCCACTATCAAACGCTGGATATCGGATTCCGGAGAGTGGTGGCGGGAACTTGAGCAGATGCCCAACACCCTCCTTCATAACGATTTCAACCCGCGCAACCTTGCGTTTCGAAGTGAGGGACGCAAACTCAGGCTATGCGCGTATGACTGGGAACTCGCAGCAATCGGCGTCCCACAACATGACCTAGCCGAACTGCTGTGTTTCGTCCTGAAGCCCGACACTGCCGTGGAAGTGGTCCGGAGATATATTGAAATGCATCGCATTGAACTGGCTATGGCAACTGGCATTGCGATTGATGCCACAAGCTGGCAAGCTGGCTTTCGGCTCTCCTTACGGCATCTGATTCTAAATCGTTTTGCTATGTACAGCCTGATGCACACGTTTCGTCCCCAAGCATTTTTACCGCGTGTGATTAAGACCTGGCGACGGCTACACCAGATGTTTGACGGCACCTGAGATGTATCTCGCTGCCGAAATGTGGACGAACCCGAAGCCGGGATCCAGCAGCTACTTCCACAATTTGATCCATTCCCACTGTGGACGTTGGCGCTGGTCGCATGTTCAACGCCAGCAGGATCAGCTAGAATGTTGCTTGCTGGTTGGAGCGGAAACGTACAACCGCAGAGGAAGATCACGGGTCTGAGTCGCCAGATTTTATTCGCATGGATCCCGATCCAAACCCAGGACTTACATGGATTCATTCGGCCACCTGAGGCGTCGACAATATGCTTCGACGGAAAGCGTGTCGCGACTGCCAGTGCAGATCGGACGCTCGCGGTTTGGGACGTCGCCTCGGGCACGGAACTGCTCCGTTTGACAGGCCATACGGCGCCAATCTTCAGTGTCAAATTCAGTCCCGATGGCAAACGCCTTGTCAGTGGTGCTTGGGATCGTACGGTCAGAATCTGGAATGCCGACACCGGAACGCCACTGCTGACGCTTGGTGAAATGCAGGGGCCCATCCTATCGGTGGCGCTCAGTTGGGACGGCAAACGCATCGCTGCAGGTGGCGGTATTTATGGTTATCCCGAACGATCCTTTGATGCGACGGTTTGGGACAGTTCGTTTGAACTCAATGAGAAAAGATAGCTCAACAACTGTGGAAGCGTCGTACCATCAGTAAATCGCGGTCGACTCTCATCGTCAGGGGAACGGTACGAAACATCTATCAGGAGCGTAGGCGACGCATTCAAAGCCGCCTTGGTATGCTTGTCGGGTTTCATTCAATAACGGGTATCAGACTAAATAGTGGGCATACACATCCAAATGACGGAACTTCGAGGAAGTAGCTTCGGGCTGGGGCAAAACAGGTTCGAGTACAAAATCTTGAGGGAAAGCGTGGGCTGGTTACCAACGATCCAGCGTCAACAAGATCGGCTAAACTAATGTTTACCGCCCAACTAAAGGTAACCATTGTCGTGATGTTTCAGTTGGGCTTAACTGCCATTCTTCTTGCTACAGGAAAATATCCATGAATCGAGATCCGATTGTTCGAAAAGTCGATATGGGAAAAACGATTGCGGTTGTGGGTGACATCTATCGATTTCTTGCAACTGGCGAGGATACAAATGGAAAATACGCGATGTGGGAAGCAATTGTGCCCCCAGGAAGCGGACCTCCACATCATGTCCATAGCCGCGAAGAAGAGGGATTTTTTGTCCTCGAAGGTGAAATTACATTTCATGTTGGTGCTGATAGGATCGTTGCCAAGGCGGGGGAATTCGCAAACATCTCCATTGGAACGCCCCACTCATTCAAGAACGAATCAAATCAATCTGCGAAAATGCTCATTACGATCGCTCCTGCAGGACTTGAACAGATGTTCTTTGAAGTGGGGGCGCCATTGCCGCAAGGCTCTACGACAGCTCCGCATCCTACAAAGGAAGAAATCGAAAAACTTTTGGAAGTTGCCCCTGAATACGGAATCGAAATCCAATTGCCGAAACATTGATCGCATCCTGGTCTTGCCATTGAAAACCTGGCGGTGGCTACTCGCATGATCAAAGTAAAACGCAAAGTCGCATTCCAGGGCGAAGCGCACAAGCGTCGTAATGCCGCAAAAGCTGCGAGGGTCAAGCTTGCTCAGTCTGGTCGGATTCCCTTTGTGCCGCAAGACTGCTCGTCAACCCGTCGTCAGACGTTTTGCACCATACGAGCAAAGGACACACATCTTCAAACGGAAATCGGACTTAAATTGCAGTGTCGAGTCTTGGATTTATGGCCGCTAGTTGAGTCTTTGATTCGAGATCTACTGCCAGTCTCAGTGGCCTCGCAAACCAATTTGATAAACGCGGTACCTTATGACCTTGCAATCTACGGGGATGCCAGTTTGGTGAATCGCATTTTCAAGATTTTAACTGCCAACGCCATCAAATATACTGAAGGCGGTGAAGTCAAAATTGGGGCACATGAATGCGGAAAAGACGGAACCGTAGAGTGTTGGGTTCGTGACAATGGTCAAGGGATCCCAGAATCGATGCTTGATAAGGTCTTCGACAAGGGAGAAACCGACGCGCAAAATAACGAAGGAATCGGTTTGGGGCTCGCGATCGTCAAGACATTCACCGAAGCTCACGGCGGGCATGTGTTCGTCGAGAGCACGTACGGATCTGGAGCCGAGTTCCGGTTTTCGTTGCCGGGACCTCCAGGAAATGCATTGCCCGCCTGCTAGCAGTGTCAGGGAGCTTGTTTGAAACCGAACCGATTTTGTGAGACACCTATTTTAGCGTGTCGCCATGTCGACTTTTTTAGATTGTGAATCAGGATCAAAATTATGAAATGGATCGGAACCAAAAACCTAGGCATGCTTTTGCTGGCCATTTGGCTCATTGCATCGGGTGCAATGGCGTTCGTCCACATCAACTTTGCCCATACCCAGCTTATCCTGGCTGCACTCGCGATCGCCGCGGGGGTTTTACTCTTGTTGGATCGCTGATGGTCGACGGACGAGACACCGACGACTTTCAAGTCGGTCAATGGCTCAAGGGACGGATTTATTAGCGACGTAGCGATCTGTCGCTAGACGGACGTTACAGCAGTGGTTCATCGCGTAGAATCCAAACCATTTGGCGGCGTTGGTTCAGAATGAAATTTCGACCAATCAAGGCACCTTATTAGAGTAGCTGCTGGAGCGATAATCGATGAAAAAGATTTCATGGATATGGACTTTCTTTATTGCCGTTGTGGTCTTTGAATTTGCCGCGTGCAACCATTCAAATCCGCCAGATATTGAAAGGCGAACTCTGTCAGCTAACGAGAGCGCCCGCCAGATCGAGTTACTAAACGCGGTTCGTGCCAAAGAGATTGAAGGTAAGAGCGTTGATGATTTCCAAGAACTCTTTTCCTTAGCCGACGAAATCTGCTCAAAAAATGGCAGGATATATCGTTATGTGTTTCACCGAAAAGGCGAGGGCGGAAATGATGATGGCTCAGATTCTGTCGCCTTCGTTGTCGTGAAGAACGGAGTAATCCAGTCGTTCGGGTTTTTAGTTGTACCTTCGTAAAGTTGTCTCGCAAATGCGCCATAACAAATAGGGGATTTGCTTTGGCGTCGTTGTACTCTGCTAGGAGAATGGAAGCAAGCGACATTCCGGTAGAAACTTGAAAGGGCTGCGCAAATAATTGACACTATTGTCCATCGCCCCAGCTCCAGCCGATTAGACTACGCCTGCAGGATCAGTTAGAATTCAAAGCTTACAGGCGGCTTTTGCAACTTACGCAAGACCGCTGAACTCAAATGCTATCCGATTAAGTGAGGCCGTTTGAAAATGCAAATCTTAGGCTTCATCGTGTTGCTGGTTGCTGTTGTGATTAGCCGGTTTATCAACGAACGTGGCTATCGAACGCTAAAACCCGACGAAAAGCTAAGACTCATGGACGGATTCTCCGCGACGCGAATGTACTCCATGGTTCCACTGCTGGCGCTAGTGGCCGCATTCTGGTTTCTCGTGACGAAAACCGAAGTCAACAAGCGGGTGGTGACAATGTTTTACTTTGGACTGTTGGCTCTCTACGTCGTTGTGCGAACGATACTGAATCAAAAGAAATTGACGACACTTGAAATGCCACAGCAGTATCGCCGCTCGTTCATGATCGCGCAAGCGATCTCGCTAGTTGGTGTTGCGTGGTTCTTTTATTCTGTTTTCTAATCTACACAGGAATCGACCTATTCGGCGTCGCGTTGTTACTGGTAAAATCGACGATCATACGTTATCAAACATCGACGACATCCTGCGAAGCGTGCTGGCGGTTTAACGGTCTGTGTTTGGGTAGCTAGCTGCTTCGTGCTCGGTGGTACGTACGGTGCCTTGTTTGGGGGCGACAAACGATACTTTCGACGGAGTTGGCCTTATCGTAGGTCCGATATTTGGCAATTTGCATGCATGGTGGGTTGAACGGCGGTTCGATGCTGTTTCCGATTCAGATAATCTTGCACCTACCGAAAGACCATCACTGTGGACAAAGCCGTAGCCACCTACCTGCCACATCCAGCCGATTTCGAGAATATCTCTAACCGCGTAACCTTGTGGAAATCGCAGAAGCATCTTGGAGGGAAGCGGACAGATTCATGGGAGAGTATTTCAATTTTTTGCTTTTTGCGATCACGAAGGCCGGGACAATCCGCAATGAATCTCGTTCTTAAAAATGATAGAAGCAAAGTGTGCGGAAAAGCCCATCAATCGAGCGAGTTGATACTTGAAACGAACATCACTATTTGTTAGCGTCTTTGTTCTGGCCTTGTTTGGTATGGTTGGATGCAAGTCGAATTGGCCCAAGCCTAGCAACGCTCTTGCCAAGCAAAACGATGTCGACATTATTCATAAAGCACCCTACTCGGAGCCGGATTACATTACCGTCCAGCATTGCTTGATTGGATTTCAGGGTTCTGTGCCTGGCAAGCCTATCAACCGATCGAAAGAAGATGCTCGGGCACTAGCAACGCAACTGCTTGCGGATGTGAAGGCAGGAGCGAATTTCGAAGAAGTAATTCGCAAGAACACGAACGACTCTCCGCCAGGCATATACAAAATGGCTAACTATTGCAAGTTGGCGACGGGAAAAGGCATGTTCGAACGAGACGGAATGGTACCAGCATTTGGCAACACAGGCTTTCCTTTGCAAGTTGGCGAATTCGGCCTGGCTGAATATGATTCCAGACAAAGTCCATTCGGATGGCATATCAAGAATCATTCCAGGTTTACTCGTGTGATTCATTTTTTCCCATTCGACGGTAATTGCTAAATCCGATAAGCTGTTGAATGCCCGAATAGTCGATTTGACGGGCCCAATGTCGCCTCTGTAAATTTTGCAAGTCTCGATGAAACTCAACTTCAGCCTGAATGAACCAGAAGCCCTCGCCCTGACAGAGCTATTTTACAAAGACTCTCCTTCGCATCAAAGAATCCGAAATCAAACACGATGGGTTCTTCCAATATTCTTGTTGCCGATTGTGGTTCTCTTTACCTTGCAGTTTGGCTTCTCACTACCGTCAATCGTTGTTTTTGCAATCGCGATTGTCGGATGGATCATCATTGCTCCACGCCGGTTTGACACTCGAATTCGCCGATACGCACAAAACATGATGAACGAATCGTCCTATGGGAAGACCTTCGGCGAGTACACTATCCACATTAATGACGGGCACCTAGTATCAGATGGGCCGACTGGTCACGGCGAATACAATTGGAATGCTGTAGATCGTGTGATTCTCACGGACAAATATCTTTTCATCTTTTTGTCTGGGGCATCGGGATTCGCGATAAAGACGAGCGAAATTGGTACCGAGAACTCGAAGAAGGCGCACAGTAGGATCCAGCAATTGATCGAAATGGCTAAGTAAAAGAGATCTGTGATTGGCCGGTGGCCAAGCCAGCAACCAGCCCCCCTGGCTCCTTCCACAGGTTGGTGCGTAGTACCGATTTCCAAACTAGCCCACCCATTGCGGACATTGGAACTGTCGCTTGCACGGCGTCCGATGGATCGGCTAGACTGAAATGAGCTAGCGGCGGGGAAGCGTAATTCCCCAAGCTTCAGGGATAGCGCAGGGTACTTGATGCAGAGGACTGCTTTTCAGTACTGCCTACCATTATCGTTAAGGACTTCCCTTGCTTTTGCGTTTTTCGCTTTGTGGCTCACTGGGGGAATCGTATTCATTTGGAAAATCGGTAAACACTAACCATCCAACGACGGCCTCATCGCTCTCAACTCTACCTTCTCCAACTTAACAAGCTATGACCAACCCAGTCGGATACTCTGGCACGCCGCTGGCGAAGAAACTCGGCATTGTCGAGAAAGTGAATGTAGTCACCAAGTGGGCACCACAAAACTACGCTGAGTTGCTTGAGCCAATCCCTCCAGGCGTCAAGTTTCAGAAAAGGGTATCCAAGACAAGCGATGTCATACACATCTTCACCGTAGAGCGATCAATACTAGCCAAGGAATTGGCGGCTTTGCGGAACGAGATCAAGGGCGATGCTGCCGTCTGGGTGTCTTGGCCTAAGAAGTCATCGAAGGTAGCCACCGACATTTCTGAAGACATAATCCGAGAGATTGCCCTGCCGCTTGGACTTGTGGACGTCAAGGTCTGCGCTGTTAGCGAGATTTGGTCGGGCTTGAAGTTGGTCATACGAAAGGAGCTGCGGTAAACGTGCTACCAAGCCTGCAGGATCGGCCTAGCCAGCAACCTAGCGTCTACCGTAGCAATTGCGAATCCCATCCGTTGTGCAAGCTTCCGTTTCCTTCCAAGACGCCGCTTTCACGTCGACAAGTGAAAGTGGCGTACGACTGGCGGATCGACTAGAATTCAAGGCTTAAGGACGGCTTCTGCAAATTATGCAAGACCGTTGAACTGAGACGTTAAACTAAAACGTTAAGCAGCTAGGGCGCACTTCCCTTTGCGGGTGGACAGATTGAAATTCATGCGTGGCGACGAGATCATGTCATATGCTTAAATGGCTTTTACGAATGGCGATGGGGCATGGCTCACGAAAGATTTCTCGCTGCTCGCGCTGTAGATTAACTTGGAAGAAATCGACTCCATTTGTTGAAGGCACGGACAGCGTATTGCTTTGCAAAATGTGCCTCGACTACTTCGCTGGAATTCATCTGTCAGAAACGACGCGGACAACTAATGTTAGTGCCGTCGACTCGATCGATAATTTAGTAGCCGCGTCTGGTCGAACAAAGATGAATCCCAATCCGTATATTGCCCCAGCGAGAGCGCAACACTGCTCATTCTGTCAAAGTAACCCGCAAATGAAGACTGGTACAGAGGTTCCAATCAAATGGCGTTGGCGATGGACTCGAATTGCAGTCGTGATTGTGCTGATGGGTGCATCTTTTGCCGTCGGCGTGACGCTTACAGTGGTCGTTGCTGCTAGGATTTTGTTGCCGATTGCGGCGCTGGGTTTGGTAGGATTGGCGTCGGAAGGTGCGAACGCGACCATCAGCGCACTGTACTCAGGCGATTCAGAAATGCGACTGACCGTGCTGACTCAACTAAAACAATCATTTGACACACGACCTTCGCAAAACTTTGATCCACAAACAGCAGATTGGATTTTGCCAGCAATTGAACAATGTCTAACTGATGTTGATCCGAACGTCGCTGCATTGGCAGACGAGTTAATCGTTTACATCAATATCAATACATCCTCGCCTTAACGGCGACCATTTTGGGTCAGGCTCTTAACACGCCAAGATCTGGCTTCTGAACCGGATTCGAAGAAAATCGCTGACGGCCTGTGCCAAAGCATCCGTTTCCCTCCAACAGGCTTCTGCGATTTCCACAAGTTTATGCAGTTAGCAAGTTTCCCGAATTCGGCAGGATGCCTGGCTTATCCATTGTGGAAGCGTTGAGTCAACTACTCGGGCCCGGTCAATGGTGCCGATACGACTTCAGACAAAAGGCGAGCTGGCATCATCGACGGATTTCGTTTTATTCTTAAACAAATAGAGGAGGACACTCCGCAGGACTTCCGATCTTGAAGTAAGCGATTGTTCGCTAAAACCAAAAAAACGCTAGCAAAGTCTGTGGCTATGAAACTAAAGCTGAATCGGCAAACAATCGGATTTTCCGTTGGCCTGGTCGTTATCGTTGGCGGGCTTGTGGCGACACGTACAACCTCTAAAACGGTGTCCGGGACGATAACCGCAAATGCCGTTTCAAAGTCAGATATCGCTATGGCTGCCAAGGCGACGCCATCTGGAATGCGTTCTGTGGTAGAAACCAAAACAAAACTCGTTAACTACACGGTAAGTAAACCTGTGATTGAAAACCACACTAAAGAGGTCCAATACACCGTAATGAAACCGGTATACGAGACGCGAGAAAAGACAGTGACATATACCGTCTGCACGATGGTTCCCGAGGTTAAAACAAAAACGGTGAACTATACGACCTGCCGAATGGAACAAGAAACTAAGCAGAAGACGGTTGAATACAAAGAAGTTCGGTATGAGCCAATTGTCGACCAACAATTAAAAGCAGAATAGTGCGATCAGAAAGTGCAAGACGAAATCGGGTAAGGACGCCCGTTTCCGAGGACGTTGGCCTAGCAGCAATCAACGTCCTCCCTAGCCGTAAGCTTCCCATCCACAATGTGGACGTAGTTAAGTCCGTTGCTCTCATTGCCCGCAATTGATTACTTACAATCTTCGGCTGATCACCTAAGTCGTGACCGAATAGCAATGCAAGTCGATCCGCCAATATGTCGAAATCAGCGATGGGGCCCGGTGGAAGCACGAGGCGCATGAATCCCCTTCGTCGCATGCGTCGAGTTCCCAACTTCGAACGCATCCCAAACCAAATCATTCGCGGCGTCAGTGGGGCAGCCATTCGCATGCTGACAATCTACGAAGCGGCAAAAGAGCTCTCGTCCAAGACAGACAGCCGCCAACGGTCACAAACAAACAACCCTACTGACGACATCACTGATCCACAAAAACAATAACGGTACTCCGTACCACCCCGCGCGACTGGACCTGTTCTCAACCGCGATTGAAATGCATTCGTTGTTCTGTCAGCTGTTATTGAGTTACCGCCTCTTTGTGATCGGTTGTTGTGCCTGGTGAGAATTGTTTGCCGCAGGATGGACAGAACTTCGCGTTTGATGCATGTGGTTCGTTACATGAAGGGCACTTTTGAGTCGCAACGTCTTGTTCAAATACAGGTGAGTTGACCCGAAAATTTAGAAATTTCCATTCTCCGCCTTGTTTCTTCAATTTCGCGTTGACGGTCCCGTTGCCTTTCTCAAAAGTGGCGTTGTAGGTTACGTCGACGTACGACTCAGCATTGTGTTGCCTCATGTTGAATCCACGGATCGTTTTCGTTTTAAATTTACCAAGGCGTAAAGCGACTGCGTTTCCCAGTGACGCGTACCGCTCCTTGGAAACGACGTCCCTGAGCTCTTTGCACGTCTCGTTGTCGTAGGTGTCTGCGAAAGTGTGGTTCTCAATTGCAGTGAACATAGCATCAATGTGAGGCGAAACCGTTGCATCAGCGTTCTTGAAGCCAACGTAGAACAACCCACCGCATGAGCCAATAATTAGGACTCCAATTCCGCCACACACTCCGAGGATTATTGCAACGGTCTTGCCTGTCGACATGTTACCGCCGCCTATGTTGAGCAAAATGTGTTTCGATCTCCTTCAATTGTACCAAATCATTTTTTGTCGGGCTATAAACGTTGAACCCTTTTAATTGTGCCGTCAGAATTGGATAACAGAGCCCAAGGTTTACCAGTCCGGCTCGCCTCTCGCATACGTCACCGGAATGGAGTTGTCGAAAAACGAAGTTTCGAAGACTATCGACCGAATCGCCACGTTCGAGAAGTATGGAAATGATCAAGCAAGATATGTAACTGCCAGCGGTGCTGGCTTCGTCCAAACAGGCTCGCAAGGAGACCGTCGACTTTCGCCTGTAGTATCGTTCTGTCAGCCGATTCATGGTCGAGCCCGTCAAACATCCCATGATGTAAACAGACGCTCCACCGACGAGGGCACCGATCATTCCACCGGAGAGACCAAACGACTTGAAACCTGTAACAGCACAGAAATGTCCACCGAGCATGATTGCAATCATATGCAGGAATGTGAATATAGTCGGTCGCATGACAAGTTCTGGGGCTTTCCGGATTTGTGGTTGTTTGGATGTTCCCGCCTAAACGAACTGCAATCTACCCCAACAGCATCGAAGCGGACCGACGGCAAATTACACCAACCCAAAACGCTTTCCCGCCGCTTCAGTCTAGCCGATGTAGCAGTCCTACAGCAAGCAGCCAGCACAAACGCCCACATTGACATGAACCAATCTGTGGAAGACGCTGGATTCCGGCTACGTCCACATGTGGATGGGAAGCTTGCGGCCTAGGGAAGAGGCTAGGTTGCTGCTAGGCCGTTCCTGCAGGAGTACGACGCGTCCACAGTTTAGCCAGCCATGCATCCTGCCGAATTTGGGAATCTAGCTGCTAGGCACAGCCTTGTGGAAATCGCAGTAGCGTGTTGGTAGGAATCGGAATATTCACAAGCGACTGTCTAGCTGATCCGTTTTCGTCAGTCAAGGTTGGCTTGGCAACAGCGCCGTTGCAAGGACGCCGACGGCAAGGACGATTGACAATAGCGTACCACTTCCAAACATTAGCCAACGAGGCCACATCCTTTCGTAACCCAGCCACCGAATGTATGTTTCAATTGTCGGCCCCGCAAAGTATGCAACATTCGCCACAACGGCTCCCTCAATAATCAATCTCAGTACCTGCCAATTGGAGAATCCCGTAGTGCCCGTTAACATTAGCGTAACCACAGAAAGAATGATAACGTAGACGACCCGTAGTTTTTCCCATGCGAGAAATACAGTACGCGCAATAGTAAGCAACGATCTTTCCGAGCTTTTGGGCGCACTTGAGTCTGCGAACGTGGTTGTCGTCGGAGATGAGTATGGGTTTTCAGTCATTTGGTTTTACCGACGAACTCTTACATTCAGCTGCAGTTCCTGAGCGATTCTGTAAACAAGAGTCTAACCGCTCCCGCAGGCGTAGTCTAATCGGCTAGAGCCAATTTCCACAATGGTTTGAACCAACTTGTGGAAGGCGCTGGAATCTGGCTACGGCTAGGTCGTCCCTTGCACACCTCGAATATAGAGCCGTTGCACTTCTTGCATGCAGCAGCGCCCGTCAGCAGCAAGCGTGGTACAGTTCGCTTCAAATGATTTCGACTTTGCGAGCAGCTCGCGAATTAACTCAG
Organism: Pirellula sp.; assembly: GCA_031374925.1. Taxonomy (GTDB): domain Bacteria; phylum Planctomycetota; class Planctomycetia; order Pirellulales; family Pirellulaceae; genus JBKCUI01. Next base: position 30,335 of record JANMHA010000094.1, read on the forward strand.
GCGATCGACGGCGAATGGACATGTCTAGATCATCTATCGTGAACCCGAAACAAGGGCAGATCGCTGCATCCATACTTTTTGGGTAAACTGGATGCCGCAGTTCATTGACCAGAATAAATCGTTCCAAAAAGTCAAAGTAGGCGGTATCGCATACTGGAGAAGGGCAAAACCAGACGTCCGCTCCTAACTTCGAACGTGAATCCGCGTGCATATGATAATCCAACGTAGTTCGGCCGACTGCGACGCCGACTGCTCCGCAGGTTGGACAAAACGCTCGCGCGTCAGGCTCTGGTTCGCGAACGAAGGCTTTGTTTATAGTGAAGTATCCTTGAAAGCGTTTCTGTAGGACAACTTAGGGTATGGCCGGTTGCATAGCCCCACAGCGGAATCGAATCTTACCCACTAACTCACTTCCCCGCCCCAAGCCGATCCAGTCTATCAGATCCTGCCAGTGTACGAATTGGCTCGATTCAATCCAGCAGTCGACGTCATTTTCACAGTGGATGTACCTAGCCGGAATCCCGTCTCTGTCCAACATGTGGAAGCGGTAGCTGCTAGGTTACTGGCTAGGGCCGATCCCGCAGGCGTAGTCCTACGGCTAGGTCCACTGTGTTGCGTTTTACCAACGCATCTTGTCCCAATGTGGAAAGATGATTGCGGAAAAAACGGCGGGCACAACAAACATTAATGCTATAGTGTTGGGTTTGGAGTACTGCTCTGTCACCGCCTCGCTTTGAGGCCATGCATAAATGAGTACTACACTTAAAGCAAACATTCCCAAATAAACCACAACAGCCCAACGTCTCATTCCGAGCAAACCAATTCCGCAAACGACCGCCGCTAGCACGCTTCAGTCTATCCGATCCCGCAGGCGTAGTCGAATCCGCTGGAGCCAAATGTCCACAGTGATTTGAAGCAACTTGTGGAAGCGGCTATGTCCCGGCTCCGGGCTACGTCCACATTGTGGATGGGAAGCTTGCGGCCTAGGGAAGTGGCTGGTTTTTGGCTAGGCCGATTCTGCAGGAGTACGACGTTTTCATAGCTGATGAGTTAGCCATGAATCCTGGCAAGCGATGTTTTCATACGAATTATTTTTGCGACGATTCTTTCGAATTACTTTGCTTGAGCACGTAGTAGACGATATTGATTCCCATTGGGAATGCCCTTTTTATCGACATCTCATCCCGGTATTTTTTATCTTCGCCAACTCTTTCCCAGCCATCGCCTAAGTCGGTGTTGTGGCACATAATCACCATTAGTCGACCCTTGTCGTCCTCAATTCCTTTGTAGCTCGCTGTGTCCGTTTCGAGGCGTTCGGACTTGCGACCTGCCATAAAAGCGGAAATGCTCGTCACTTGCGGCTTTTCCGTTAGACCGAAAACGCAATTGAATACAGGATGGCTCAGCGGCAACTCAATTGGTTCGTGCGATGGAAAGACTCGTTTCATCAGTAAGCGTAGATGCTCCCATTCGGCATCGCCCCAGAAATCATCTACCATCAAGAACCCTCCACTAAGTAGGTACTTGCGCAGCGCCACAACCTCAGGTTCGCTCATCGTAGCCGATCCTGGTTCCGCTAAGTAGGTAAAGGGATACCTTGATAAGTCGGGGTCCGTGAGCTCCAGGACCCTTGAGGGTTCAGAAACATCTAGCTTCGTCATGCTCCCGATTTGCGCAGAAAAATTTAAGTCGGCATCAGGAAAATCGGTGGCCAATAGCGAGCGTCTATTTGGCAGGTTACTTTGATACTTGATTCTTGCGAAAGTGAATTTAGAAACTCGGAATTCAAGTTGCTTAGGCCACTCAGGAAATTTTATTAATTTGGATTCGGAGGTTTGTGATTGATTCGTACTTTTGGAAGCCGAGTCCCTTTTTGGCTGGTCATCGGTTCGCTGCGCTGGCTTCATTTCTTGCACGGGAAGTGGTTCGCGGAGAGCTGGTGGATCTCCGGCAAGAATTCGAGACATCAACGACAATCGTAACGCATTCTGTACTACATCGGGATGGGTAAGGCCCTTGGTTTGCAACAGCGAGCTTCGGTCCAACACGAGCACTTCAAAGCGTTTCTGAACTTGGGACAAATCAAAATGGAAATCCTTGTCGGTTGCATTTGTGATTTGTTCTCGAAGCTGACGTACTTGTGGATGATCGCGACCAAGAAAACACTGCTTTATAAAGTAGTTTTCGATCATAACCAGCGGTGCTTCTGGAGCATTGGCTTGCTGAGTAGTCAAAGCAATCATTGACATCATAAAAATGGAATTTAGAAGCATTGCGATCTCCTTGTGGTCATGTGAAATTGCTTCTTGGCAAAGGTAGTCTTCTTGCGAGTTGTTGCAGGCACATAGCGAATCCTGGAATCACTAGCTTGCGAGTCGTACCGTTATCATAACCGCCAGTCTTGACCATTATGGTGGCGATGTATTCGGATACATGTCCCGCTCAGCTTGCCACTTCTTTACTTCGTCCGTTTTTTCCAAAGCGGTGTACATTTCGATGATGTAGTCCAGGGCTTCAGGAAGTTGGATGATCGTTGTGGGTAGCGGTGTCTTCTGGTTTTTCATTCCCTCGTAACCCGTGATCAATAACGGTTTCGCTTCATCATATTTCTGCTGACCAACAAGCGATACTCCTAGATTCAAAGTCGCAATACCGGTCAATACCTCTTGCGCAATCTTCTTGGCTTTCTCGGTTTTGCCAGTTTTTACGTAGCAGTCGATCAGAATAACTCCGATGCTCCATTGCGAGGCCTGCAAAGATGGCTTTGCGGACTCTGCGTAGGCTTCCTCCAACAACGGTTTGGCCAGGTAGTTTTTCCCCATGCTAAGATATAACTTTGCTTGACTACTCATGATGCGGATCTTGTTTTCTTCCACCTTGTTTAGTTCCGAGGATTCCTGTGAAAGGCCCAGGGCAACCAATTGGCGCTGTATTTGAGTTTGCTCGCTTGGCGATTTGGACGAGACATTCTTGACAATCTCCTTGACGAGTGCTGCCGCTTCCTCGGAAAGGCCCCAAGCAGCTAACTCTCGAGCAAATCCGAATTGGTCGTTTGTGGGTTTGGAAATTGTCTCCTTTCTGAGTTCCTTGCTTAGGGTGGCAGCTTCGCTCTTCTTACCCAATATCAGATAGGCCTCAAAAAGTGGTCGCAACGGTGGTGGAGGAGTCTCAAGCTGCTCACGCTGTTTCAAGCCAAGGTAGCCTTCTTCCATTAACGGCAACGCTTCGGCGACCCGGCCTGCGTTCATATAATTCATCCCAAGGTTGAAAATCGTAATTAATGTGTCTTCGTGCTGGCGGCCTTGTTTCGCTTCCATGAGCTTCAATGACTCCTCATATAACGGAATCGATTTATCCAACCGTTTAGCCCGATGGTAGCTCACACCAAGGCGGTTCATGATGTTAAGAGTGAAGGAGTCGTTTGCCCCCCGTTTGGCCTCCGAGAGCTTTAGGGTTTCTTCCAGGAGCGGCAAGGCCAAGTCGAACTTTTGAGCGGCCGTGTACCATGCGGCTAAATCTCGCATGATCTTCAGAGTATCGGGGTGGTCTGCCCCCTGCCTGACCTTCCTGAGTTTCAGAGTTTCTTCACCGAGCGGCAGGGCAAGTTCAAACTTCTTGGCAGACATGTAACCTCCCGCCAGGTTGTGCATGCTGGTGAGCGTGTTTGGGTGGTCGGCGCCCAGTCTGGCCTTTTCCAGCCTAAGAGTTTCTTTAAGAATCGGCAGAGCCAGGTCGAATTTTTTTGCTTTCAGGTATCCAATCGCCAGACTGGACATGCTGAGGGCCGTGGAACGGTGCTCGTCTCCCAACGTGGCCTTCCTAAGTCTCAGGGTCTCTTCGAACAGCGGCAAGGCCAGATCGAGCTTTCTCGTATCCAGGTAGCCTACCGCCAGATCGTTCATGCTTGCGAGCGTGTCGGGGTGGTTGGCCACCAACGTGGCTTTCCGGCGTTTAAGTGTTTCTTCGAGCAGAGGCAGGGCTAGATCGAAATTCCCGTCGTTCAGATAGTTTACTCAACCGTGCCGGTTCGACTTGCCTACTAGCCCTTTGACATACTCCATGACGAAATAGGGACGGCCTGAATCGGTCAAGCCACCGTCGAGTACCTTGGCGATATTGGGATGGTCCATTACGGCCAGCGCCTGCCGCTCGGCCTCGAACCTAGCGAGCACCGATTTGGAGTCCATACCGGCCTTGATCAATTTCATGGCCACTTTGCGGCGTACTGGCTGGGTCTGTTCGGCTACCCAGACGGTCCCCATGCCTCCTTCGCCGATCGATTCGAGCAGTTTATAGCGGCCAGCGATAATGAGGCCTTGTTGTTCGCTAGAAAGGAAAGCGCCGGTATGTTCGAGGCCTCCCGGAACCGGTCGGTCGAGCATGTGGCCGGCTCGGTTTTGAGCTCGCAATAGTGCCTCGACTCGGCCTCGCAAGCCCGAATCACCTACACAGGCTTTTTCCAAGTAGGCAACCCTATCCGTCGCGTTTGGCAAGGCTACGGCAGCGACGAAAATCGACTCGGTGTTGTCCTGCTTTTCAGGATTGTCAGGCGTCTCTGTCCTGTTTTTCTCCTCAGGTAGGTTACAGCTTCCCTCAGATAAGCGACGTTTCCTACCGGATTCGGGACGATCGCAATTGTAAAGAAAACCATGGGCTCGCGCCGCTCGCGCCCATGGCTACATCGTTTCGTCCCTTCGGGACTGAGCACAGCCACAGCCGCAACGCGGCGGCAGGTTGTAGCCATGGGCGCGAGCCCATGGAATTGGGGTGTCACATGTAGCCAGAGTCCCGAAGGGACGACATGAGCGTAGTATCTGTTCACTACAGCGTTAGGCCTCATGTACTAAGGCCGTGGGTTGTAGAGTTTGTCCGGGACTATCTTGAGTCATTCTCACCGCTGCCAGTTTTCGCAACTCTTCATAAACCAATTGCAACAACTGCTCAGCCGTCGACGGATCACCAGTTTCGATTTGAGATAGAATTCGGGTAACGTCGGACATAGTAGTTGCTCACAATGCGATTCTTGACCATCGACATTGTGACAACCTCGATTCCAACTTGCCTGCGCGACTGAGGGGCTTTTCCATTCCCTGGCACGCCCGCCAAACGCAAAGGTCTACTGCTCTTCCGAAAGCAACTGCAGAGCGTCGACGATGACAAAGCCTACGGTTTGATGGTTGCTGATGGTGATGGTCGTCTCAATTCCGCTTTCCAGTTGCACGTTGCCAATGGATTTGAAATGCTGGCCCGACGGCAGTGGCTGAGTTTGATCCACGGTAAAATGTTTTTTGAGAGAACCGCTTGTGACGATCACGGGAACATTTGTTGCGCGCGTCTCGTGTGCCGAGTAGCTTATCAACAAATGATAGGCACCTGATTTCGGTACCTTGATTTGAAACGTAGCGGTCGCACTACCGTCGCCTTCTGTTTTGTCGTTTGGCGTGCCGCTGAAGACATAGCCGCTTCCGACGTACGGTTTGAAATTCGCCGAGTGGGACCACTTGCCCGTCAACTTCGCACTTGCATCATCGAGCACGATTCCCGGCAGCGTCTTTGCGTCAATGAAACCGCTTGCTGATGGCAATTCGGAGACGTCTGGCAATTCCAGAACCTGCTTCTGAGCGAGTAATCGCTCGCGAAGTTTTGGATACGGCAGCTCCTGCACAGGCGCATCCCTATCGGCTGCCAATGCTGCGGCGATCCCCGCGCTTTGCCCGATTATCATCCAGGTTCCTTCGATCCGCAGCGACGAAATGGCGACGTGCGTGCACGACAGAGCCACCGGCACAACCAGGTTGTTGCACTGCTCAAGTTTGGGCACGATTGAGCGATACGGGACGTGGTACGCGTAGCCCTGCTTAAAATTGGCTCGCCTTACCGGGAAGATCGTCCCCTCATTGATAACGCCCCCGCCTTGCAGAGCGATTCGCTGACAGTCATGGGAGTCGATCGGGAACGATGAGATTGCAATCGGGTCATCCTTCTCCGGCGTTTCGAGTATGTCCTTCTGGCTGATGACATACATCCCCTTCATTCTTCGCGACTCGCGGACGTATAGCGCGGGCGAGAAGTGGTCGTAACTCGCGAACTCGTCTTTGCACAACCCAAGCTTGGAATACCTGTCGCGAATGCTTGCGGGGACGGACAGATCAGTCGTCAGGAAGTGGATCAACTCGAGCGTGTATTGTTTATGTTTTTCCCAGATCTTCTTTCGTCCCTCTTCGTCGGCTGAATGCCACTCGTTTCCACCGCCGATCAGGCCCATTGAGAATTGCCCGCCGATCGAGTTGTTACCGTCAAGCTTGTTGCCGGGCAAAGGGTAAAGGTCAAAGCCGACAACTTTTTCTCTCGCCGTCAAAGCGCGCCGGACGATCTCGAACACGGCCGGATCATAATTGGCCGGCTCGGGCATTGCCACGCGGTTGTATGGAGCCTCGGTCAGACACAGCCGGAAGCTGTAAGTCATAACGTTCTTGTCACCGGCTTCCTCTGGCCCAGCATCATCGGTTGTGAGCAGGGGCAACAGCGCGCCTTGGTCGTCGAAGCCGTTGATATTCATCTTCTTTTTTGGGTACTGCTTTCCGGCCAGCGACTCGCCGTATTCCTCACGGCCTTCACGCCCGATCGTCCAGTCTACACCCGCGGCCGCCATGAGGTCACCTTCATAGGTGCCGTCAATAAAGACCCTAGCAGCAAAAGCTCGGTTCTTGGTAACCAGCGACGTGATCCGTGGGCCGTCTTTCGTAACCGATTTTAGATAGCAATTGGTTAGTACCTTCACACCAGCCTCGTCGAGCATCTGCATCGTCACCCGCATGGCGACGTGCGGCTCAAAGGTCCATAGAGCCTGGTCCTTCACCCATGGCTCGTAGGGAGCATTAAGCCCACGACTTGTGTAATCCTTGACCACGCGAGTGTGCCATTCATCGAACAGCCCCATCACCGTACTGCGGACCATCTGGTTGGAGTCGCAGTGGCTCAACCCGCCAGTACTCATCGCGCCGACGTGATCGCTCGGTTCTAGCAATATCACCGAAGCCCCTTCGCGAGCAGCGGCAATGGCGGCACAGAATCCGCCGGGCGTCGCCCCATAGACAAGGACGTCGGCATCGTTTTCGGCCATTACTTTCTGACCTATGCTCGCGATCAAAGCCATCGTAATCAGGAAGCGTCGAATCAAGGGTGTCATACGCAATTGCATCATCCATTAACAGCGCATTGCTTGCACCAGGACGCTTCAGTCTCTGGGCTTGCGTGCGGCTAGGCTATGTTCTTTATGGCCACGGCATTTCGGCCATCAATTGTAACCTAAGGCAGGATCATTTGCTCGCCCTTGGACGAGCGGCTATCCGCTTCAGTCTAGCCGATGAATCCGTCCTACAGCTAGGCAGCCAGCACCAACGTCCACATTGTTTAGTCTAGCTCAGGAATCGGCGCTCTGGCTTTGTCCAAAACGGGAATGGATCAAACCTGTGGAGAGCGGCCGATGGCTGGTTAAGGACCATGACTACATGTGGATGGGAAGTTTGCGGTGGGTGTTTCTGCCCTAGTTAGTGCATCGCGATTCGGGTGGCCGCTATCATTAGAAATGAACGCAGCGTCTCAGCAGTTCTTTCACATTGAGTCATCACGCGTCCAACCCTCAATGATCTTCGCTTGTTGGCGAAGCATTGACTCTCGCGACGGTCTCCAGATTCGGGAATCTCCCTAGCGAGACGTTGAACCTCGAAAAACCGCGCTGCCGCCGCGGTCAGGTGCAACGGCTGGTTCGGCAGGGTGTCGAGTAGCAAATGGGTAAGAAGGAACGGTCCGAGGTGATTGAGCGCCAGCGTCATCTCAATCCCGTCGGCGCTTTCTTGTCGGTATTCGAACAACGCGCCGACGTTGTTGACGAGGACGTGCAGGCGGTCGTGACGCGCCCGGAACTCCCGTGCCAGCCCGCGCACCCCTTGCAGCGTGGAGAGGTCGGCAACGATGTAATCCCCCGCGGAGTCGCCTACCTCTTGCCTGATCGCCGCGACGGTGGCCTCGCACCGGGAATGGTTCCGACCTGCCACAACAACCGTCGCGCCTCGTCGCGCGAGTTCCCGTGCAGTCGCCTCACCGATGCCCGATGTCGCACCCGTCACGAGACAGATTTTGCCCGCCATCTGCCGATTCCTCCCCGCCATTTGCTGACCCCTCACCCTCCGGTGGCCGAAAGCGTGTCGGAGGGAACTACCTACGTCTCGCCGCGAGATTCGTCTTTCGAAGTTCGGCGAGACTTTCGCGATCGTCTTCCAGTGTGATCTCTCTTGTGAATCCCGCCTTATCTTGTGTGTCGATCCACTCCGCGAGGTGCATCGTCTCGCTATAGTCCTTGGAGACTTTGTATGAAATCTCTCTGAAAAAGCGTGTGCGTTCACCAGTTGTCGGGTTCTCAATCTCAGTCTAGCACTGGTAACTATAGCTCCTGCGAGAGTCAGGCGGCGATTTGCTTTGATTTGCCAATGCATTGGCCAGTGCTGGACTTTTTTGACGCACAGGTGAAGTGATGGGATGTCGTAATCCACTGCACCGATATCAGTGTCAAATTCAAGCCGATTCGGGCAACTATTGTAGGTTAAGTTGCGTCTTCTTACCCACTTTAATCACACAAAGACCTTGATCATAATTCATAAACAACTGTCATAAAGTGCTGCTTGTCGACGAGCACCGGCGTTGTTGGCAAACCCTCATTAACGAGCCAAAAAAAGTTCATCAGTGGCCTGGAAGGGAAAGCCGGAACGCTGCCATCTCCTGGGCGTTGCGAACCAGCAAAACGTCGCTGACCAGCACGGGGTGGTTCCAGGTCTTGCCCTTGATGGCCGGGAACTGCGCGAGCTCTGTGAACTCTTCGGACGCGTTAACCAAGGCCAACCGACCGTCCTCAGTCAACACCAACAGGAGATCCTGCTCGGGCAGCAAAACGAGCTGACCGTTGCCGTACCGCCCACCCTTCCATTTGCGCTGCCCATCCTTGAGGTCAATGCAGTCTTCACCGCGCTGTTCTTGCGTGTAGACGCGATCGCCTTGAACTCGCGTTGCATCTGCTCTCGCCAAGCGGCGTCGTTGACCACCCCGTTATTGTCACTTCTTAATCTTCCCCCACATCCGCCTCTGCACCTTCCAATCCAGCTCCGTCGTCAGCGGTCTCAGTAACTTCTCAGGTATCGCGGCTTTCCCCTGGCTCTCTTCAGGCAAGTAAAGCAGCTCCTCCTGAATATCTGGCGCCAAGTTCAGCAGGCTCATAATCTGCGTCATCCTTGGCGGACTGATTCTGCCTAATTCTGCAAGCTGCTGGAAGCTTTCTACTCGTCCCGATTCGATCATCGATTGCATGCGACTGGCCAGCGCCACTAGCTTAGCGATCCTTGGAATCCGACCAGATTGAGTAAGCTTGACCCCAGCAACTCTGGCGGCATCGCGACGCTTGTGAACTTCGCCTTGGAAAGCGACTTTGCGTTTGACTTTGATCATACCAGCACCTCATCAGCTTTAGCGGCAAGTGTCTTTTTTCTTATCGATGGAAAGATACCGAGATAGCTACATCGTGTGGATCGTACTCCACCCGCTCTACAAGCACTTCCATTAGCTTGCCTTGTTCGCGTTGAGATACGGATTTCCACAGGGTGTCGAAATCACTGAAAGCCGCTTTTATTTCTTCGTCCGCAAGTTGCGATGAAGCTAACTGGCTTATGTGAATGTGTAACTGGTGTAGCTCCGGTTCCGATGTCGCTATTCGTTCATTCAATTCCGCAAGGCGAGCTAGCGTTGGATCGTTAGGTTTCGCCATGGCTGCGATGCGTTTGATCTCGGTATGATCACGAGCCATTTGCTTTTCGTATTGCTTCTGTTGTACCCACCACTCTTCTCTTCGAGTTTACGTATCTGCGTTGGGCTTTCGCAAAGGAAAACGCACTGCAATCCGCCGAATGCAAGGTCCATCCAACCTATGTCAAGCAATTTTCGTGGCCACATGGTTTAGCCTACCGAATAAGCTGGTCCACAAGGGAAGCCATTTGCGTCGAGGCGCTATCGGATGCTTTCTTCATCTTCGAGAGACTTTTGTCCACGATTCCCGTACTCACATCCAAGAACGTTGGGGAGCACAGCGTCAACAAAAGAACGGAAAAAGCAGCAAATGAGATGATACTTTGAAGGAATTTTTGTGGGTCTAGCCTACAGCGATCTTCCAATTGGTTCCATCATGAAACATGGTGTAAGCAAATCCGAATCGGCTGATTTCAATTTCCTTCGAGTTGAACCTCAAAAAGACTCCGGACAGCGTTGAAATATTGTTCGCAAGTCGTGTCACCTTGAGACCAACAATTTCGCTCCGTCGGTAGTCTTGACTCCGTGCGTGTTCGATGTCAAATCTTAAGTTTGCAAAGCGAGATACCGACTCCAAGCCAACACGCTTTCCCCGCGGACGTCAGTCTATCCGATCCAACAGTCACACGCCTTCATGTTTTCTTTCGACACCATTCTGACGCGATTCGAATCGTTTGCGAATGAATATCAACGATGTCGTCGATGGAATGGGAATATCCTCCAGCCATCGCGACTGCAATCGGTATACTTCGTGATCGCAACTGTGAAATAACCAGCCTATCACGAGCCGCCAAGCCTTGCTTGGTCAACTTCAGTCGTCCAAGCCTGTCACCTTCAAATGGATCGGCGCCAGCTAAATAGATTGCTAGGTCATACGGGCCATGTACGAATACGTGCTCCAGTCCAGAAGCTAAGGCATCAAGGTATTTTAAGTCATTCGTTCCGTCCGGCAAATCGATATCCAGATCGCTCGGGAACTTTCGAAGTGGGAAATTCTTCTCGCCGTGAATCGAAAACGTAAACACCTCTGGGATCGAGGGAAATATTTGAGCTGTTCCGTTCCCTTGATGCACATCGCAATCGATTACCACCGCCCGGCGAATTTTCGATTCCGACCGTAGCGACAAAATAGCAACACCGGCGTCGTTAAAAACACAAAATCCCTCCCCCGCATCCCACATTGCATGGTGTGTACCGCCCGCCATGTTGACTGCGATACCATCCTGGAACGCCTGCCTGGCTGCGGCTAGGGTTGCACCGCTGCTACGTTGAGATCGTTCTACCATGGCCATAGACCATGGGAAACCGATTCGTTTGATTTCGGCGGCTGATAAGTTGCCTGCGATTACTCGATCCACATAGCTTCGATCGTGCGCCAAACACAACTGCTCGACCGTAGCCGAATGCGGAACCAGTAAGACATCGTGTTCAAAGAAAGGATCGCTAACAATGCGATCTCGCAAACGACGATATTTGGCCATCGGAAATCGATGTCCCGATGGCAGTGGCAACTCAAAATGATCTGTATAAAAGAGTTTCATGGCTCTCCTAGACGTTGTTTAATAGATCCTGCATCACCACTTCCGCCGCCCGCCGTCCCGAGACCATGGCTCCTTGAATCGATGCGTTGTCCCGATGATCTCCGCAAACATAAATCCCGGGCTGCCAACGGATGGGTCGCTCTGGGACACTTAATGCTGGTGGTACCTGAGATGGCAAGGCATACGGGATGGAGTACGTTCTCAAATGATTCCAATCTGCAACTGTGTCGCCGAACCATTCGCCTAGCTGTTCAAGCACTTCCGCTCGAAGTTGTTCAGTGTCGTTCGCGATTTTTAGTGATGTCACGGAAATGAGACTTCTGTCAATTGGACCATAGGACGGCGCGGCGATCGTCGGGACACACAAGTTATTGACGGGGCCGCGACCCTCTCCGTTCAACACCAGGATTGGCTTATCGATCGGGGGAAGTCGAGCTGAAAAGTAGAGGCATGTTACGCCTTGTCCTGGCAAAGAAATCATGTCACTTAGAAGGTCGCCTGCAGCTGGCCCCTCGGTCGCTACCACGATGGCTTTACCGCTGATTTCTTCGCCAGTCGTGAGCGTTACCCTACCCGCGCGAACTTGAACGACTTTTGCTCCCATTCGCATGCAGTCGGCTGGCAACGCCGAAGCTAGTTGCTGCGGGATGGCTTCCATTCCTTCGGCGGGTAAGCAAGCTTCGCCTGTCGAGAACATGCGGAAAACGAAATGCAACATCCGACTGGACGTTTGAAGCTGGGAATCCAAAAAGATGCCTCCCAGAAACGGCTTGAAGAACCGATCGATCATCGAAGATGAGAATCCGGAGTTTTGCAATCGTTGGAGCGATGTCGTTTCCGGATCGCGAAATCGATCCTCGATCGTTCCGCGAAGCGATTGACGACGTAGGCTCGCGACCCGCAATTTATCTGCAAGAGAACCAATCGGCGACCATAAAGAACGTACGGCTGCGAACGGTCTCCGCCACGGATCGGTCAACTCATGGAATCGTCCATCATATCGAACCAACGCGCCCGGTAGAAACGGTTTCAGTTGTAGCGATTCATAGTCGAGGGTTCTTTTCGCTTCTGGATAACTCGTTAAAAAGACCTGGAAGCCTCGATCCAGTCGAAATCCCTCGACACAGTCCGTGCGAATCCTGCCACCTATACGGTCGGATGATTCGAGTAGAACAAAGCGAAAACCTTGCTTTTGAAGTTCGAGTGCACAGCATAATCCTGACAGTCCCGCTCCAACGATTACAACATCCTGTTTCATTCAACAGCCTTAGGTTTTTCGGTCGATGCGGCGCGAGCTAGATCCCGGAGCATACCCTCGATAACCGATTTGGTCTCCGGTATGGGACGTCGGTGATTGTACCATCGATTGACACGATGCTAGCCTGCTGCCGATGGATCCCACCACCGAAAATCCAGATTCCAGCGGCTTTCGCTTCGCGGACCAGGGTGTAGAAACTTCGCCCACCGCTGGCAAGTCTTCTACAGGAATATGGTCCATCGAACCATCGTCGAACGAGATCAGGTATCGGGGTATAGAGTTGCGTTTTCCTTTCTGCTATCGGCTCAGTCTATCCAAATAATCCGTCATCCAGCAAGCAGCCAGCGCCGCTGGCGATCTGGCAAACCTGAAATTTGCCATACATCAAAATGCGTTGGTAAAGTTGGGTCTGCTTCGAATGCCCGCTTTAAGGTCTCTGGCAAATCCTTCATTTCGACTAATTACGCTTCGTGACCAAACACAAGCAATAAGTAAGCAGGCTCGGACGCGTACCGCGGCTCGAATCGCGGAGGCAATCGCATCTTCACAAGATCATCGGAATGTACCGTCTGTACAACAAGCAATGCGAGGAGCAAACGCAGTAGACACTTCAAGAAGTTTTCCATCGGTTTTCGACGTAACTTGTATTTATCCCGCTTTGGGACTGTTATCCATGAAGTTTGGGGAGTTGTCCTTGATTTGTCAAAACTATTGTCCCTGATTCACCTCCAGGCTTACCCCTTCCAGAGGTCCAAGCGAATGAGCAAATCTCCAATTGTGGATTTGGCTTTTGGGCACCATGCCGTATAGCGTTTTGCCATGTACGACGAAATTAGAACGCTCGCGACAATGTGCATAAAAATAAAAACAATGGAAACGACAAAAAAATCAGGAGTCTGCACACCAACATAGGCGTACCAAAGCGCAACGCGCCCCCATGATTCACGAAGTTGAAATACCTCTACGGTGGGCACAAAGAACATCGGAATGAAAATCAAGACAAAGTAGAAAAATCGGCAGAATAGGCATCCAAAATGTCCATCGGAGTGAACGTCGCTGCTATTGATGACAGTGTCGGCTTGATATGGATTCTGCAATTCAGACTTGTCTCCTTCATTTACCCCGTGGTTTTACCCTAATCACTCCAAGCCATCCCAGCAGCATCAATGGGCCAACGCTGGACGCTAGGGATTCATAAACTGTTTTGTGCGAACAATTTCTTGTCGATCTAACACGCCTTGTCCGACACCGGTAGTCTAAGTCTATCCGATCCATCAGCCGTAGTCGAATCGACCGGAGCCAACGTCGACAGTGGGGAATGGTCCAACTTGTGGTGGCAGTAGCCGCTAGGTTGCTGGCTAGGCTGATCCTGCAGGAGTACGACGCTTGCACAGTTGAGGGGATAGCCAGGCATCCAGCCGAATTCGGTAATCTCGCTGACAGCTTAAATGGGAACCTAGGGAAATCGTAAGTGAACCATGTGGCGGAGTTTTTGGGTCGACAGTTTACGAGTTATCCGTCCGTTTTGCGATGTTAGTCAGGAGTGGAATCAACTGTCGAAGATCTTCGGCGTTCTCTGACGCTGCCGTTTGTACGATCAAGTCAAGGAGATCGTCGGGAATGATTCCTCGCAAGTGAGACCTGTTTGATTCAATGGACCTTTGGAATTGGCTTCTGCACTGCGGGTGGTCGGCAGACCTATCGAGCCTTAGCGCCCACACTTTCGCCCAGCGATCTGGTGTCCAATTCATGAGCTTATGCGTTCGATCATTCGTGCGGTAGTAACTGTAACCTGATAATTGTAGTCGCCCCTGTTCGGGAATGTTACGCCCGAAGTTTGGGGAGTCACCGCTAATTTGTCAACTTGGCCGTCACTGAATCTGGGAAGCCATGTCAACAGTTGAACTAGCGACGAATCCTGCCGAATCTGGGAATCTAGCCGATAGGTACATCCTTGTGGAAATCGCAGATGCGTGTCGGAGGGAAGCGGACGCTTGCCAATGGAGCCTCAATCCGTCAGTCCAACCTGTGGAATGGAAGCGACCGCTCGCTGTCAAAATATGGACTACCCATACCCATCCGTTGACTCAAGCCGTCGCGGCGATTGCGAGATCGGGCATGGAGTCAGGAGTTGAATGCAATTGCCACGGAACCCAAAATAGCCGAACCCAATTGTCAACGTACAATAAAGCAAAATCGATAAAGGCCATGCACCCGCATCGAGCAAGCGAGGTGTATCAAGAAAGCGATCCCCAGAGATCCAAGCGGTTGCGAGGTAAGACCCATTTGCAAGTAAACAAAAGTTCGCGACGAACCAAATCCAAGAGCGCCGAAATGCAAACGCGCAAATTGTCGGAACGACTACGCCGATGATTGGTCCAGACCAAAGCGTGAGCAGCGGGATTGGATCAGGTTCGTACAAGCTATGCGGTAAATGCCATGGTAAAAGGTCTGCTTCAACCAGCGTCGCGCCACCCAACCAACCTCCGATGATATGTCCACATTCGTGCGTCGTTGTCATGGTGCACCACCCGACAATTAACAGTCCAGCGCATCTGAGCCACCGGCTCAACTTTACTCTGCGATCGATGTTGATTGCAACCCTTCCAATTTTTGGAATCAGTCCGTCATGACGAAGTAAAGCATCGAATTCGTCTTGTCCACGAAAATACTTGGCATATGACTTCCACGACTCTCAGAATCTCGATAGATAGTACCCTTTCCGGACTTCGAGTAGCGAAGCCAATCGAGTTTTACACCATATGCATCTTCCAGGGAATTGATGTAGTCGTCGCCGAAGGGAGTTGATTGATCGTCTTTCATAACGACTGTGGGTTTGTCCCAATGAGCGACGAATTCAGCCTGTGCGAACAGATCTAACTCGCTGTGGGTTGTTCGGTCGCCGTGATTTGCACAAGTTGCAATCGGGAAGTAGAGCAGACCTAGAAGTCCAATTAACACGAACAGGAGCCCCCCGAGTACGAAATTGGCCGCCCATTCTCGCGCGTTGGTAGCAATTACGATTGGCCCAAACGTTTGAGTGTTGGTCCCCGAGACGGATGTGCCCATACTCCTGTTATCGATTGCGACAATGTTCCATCGCCATCATCAATCAGGGGCCCTTTATCGGTCGTCTTTGGTTCATAGTCGGCCGTCTGCGCGATGTTACGAGCAAGCCGTCTTGAACTCCACGCGACAGCGGATAGCGGTATGCAAACAACAAGGAAAAGCAGCCATACAAGAATGTGATGTAACAACGACATGTTTTGCAGCCGATAACGCCACCATTCAGCGAGTGGCGGCAAGAAAGGTTTCTAAAATCCAGGCGGACGATCCGCCACTTGGCCGTAATGGATTGTTCCATCGCTTGTAAGCCTATCCATCAGGTGGTCGCAACGGTGTCTGACAGGAACGGTAAAGCCCATGTGATTGGAATCCGGTCAACAGATGATAGCAGACCAATGAGTCCATTGCATGAACTCCAACAGTTGCTAGCCACGGATTTACACCGATCAACACGGATTAAAGAATCCAAATCCGTGTTTCATCCGTGCAATTCCGTGGCCCGAAAGCAATCCTGCACCACGATGGACAATCCGTATCCAAGTCAACCAATATTCTCGTTTCACCGATCTGACCACAATTCGAAGTGTTGACGGCAATTAGCTATTGTGCCGTTGGCAGGTATCCTCGCTGCTCGATCTCGCAACCAGTGCTGAAAGATGGAACGGCAAAATTCAGCCTGCCCGAGTTGTAATCTCGGCACAAGTCTGGGCGATCGATCGAGGGCTTGGCTGCAATTTCTTGTTCTGATTTCTTATTGGTTGTCAGCCTTGAATCGATCTACTATTGGCCGATGAGGATGTCAGTACCACGCGTGCTGTCCCCGAGCATTGTATGGATTCAGTTGTCACGCTGCAACACGATGGCACGCGAGGACGAAGGGGTAGTCGCGAAGTCGGCGCACCTGTGTTTATCACCGTGAAACGGTTTAACAACAGAGCCCAGGGTCGCCGCAAAGGCGGCGCACCCTGGGTCAAACGCCAAGAGGTGCGTGGGACCCCAACGGGGTCCGACAGCATGGATGGCCATATCGCGCGGACAATGTCCCGTATGTTGGGGATTCATCCCGCTGGACGCATGTTCAACCCCGGTGGGGTTGATGGCATTGCGTTCGTGGCGAACCCAGGGTGCGCCGCGTGCGCGGCTACCCTGGGCTTTGTTGTCGAACGCCTTCGGCGTAAGCAAAGATACGGCCGGACGATTACGGTTGCTCGTGTTGTCGCGACTGTAGTCAATCGAGCACTGCGAAATCAGAACTAGTAATTCTCAGGCGCACGCGCCTGTAAACGAAGTCTCATCGTACCGCATTTGGCTGGTCGAATGGGCTGTGGGACAGGTTAATTTGCGACTCATCGTCTAAAATGTCATGTCTAGGGAATTGTGACCAAAATGGCAAATAGGCGTCTTAATGGTATTCCTGATAGATGTAAATGCGCTGCTGCGGCTCGCCGTATGTCGTGTGGCGTCCAATACAATCGGCACCGAAGAAAGAACCTTTGCCTTTGAAAGAACGAAAAAGTAAGTATCCTGGTTTGGAATTTGTATCCCTAAAGTTTGGGGAGTTTCGCTTCCCCGCCTCCATCTATCCGACGCATCACTCCTTCAGCAAGCAGCCAGCGCCGTAGACGAAGCTGTTTCAAGCCAACTTTATGAATGCACAGAGCTCGGCCGACTTCGCTATGTTCCGGAAGCCACTGACTCGCTTGGCTCCAATCGGCAGCGGGCAACCACCTTGCGACGGCAAACAACAGCGCAAACACCATCGTCAACAAAAACAAGTCTCGCAAAGCAACGCCGAGGAATGGTGATTAAGTACTTTTTCCAATCCGTCGTCGGAAACCGCTTCATTTTGAAATCGAAATCGAAGGGGCAACAAAGCGAATAGATACGCGATAACAAGCAAAGAAAGGCCCACTATAAAGGGTGCTAAGACCCCGCTGTCTCGATCGGTCGCAAGAGCTATGATTCCAGTGGTGATTCCAATTAGCAAGAGCAAGGGTTGGACTCGAAGGGGCCAGCGTGACTTACCAAAAACCAGCCAAGTCACCGCTGCTAGAACCCAGCTTCCGAAGATGCCACAGAGCACCAAAAACGAGTAGCGATAGATCGACGACCAAAACCAGTTGGACTAAAGCAAGTGGCAAAACCGAGTGATCAACAAATTGCTGATCACTCGGGACATGGGTTTCTATAGAGTTGTCAATACAACTTCAATTTCAGTTACGATTTTCTGCTCGAGATTGAATAACTATTTCATCATCTTGGCCATTGCGGTGCATTCTTTCGCGCAATTGCGACAAGCCTTGGCACAGGCAGCCATTTGCTTGTCGTCAGGGGATTTTTCGCATGCGGCAGCACAGGCATCGCAGCATTTGGTGCAGCATTCACAAGCGTGAGCGCAGAGATCACTCTGCCGAGCGCAAAGTGAAGCGCACATCTTGCAGCAATCAGCACAATCCACGCACAAACTCATGCATTTCGCATGCTCCTTTTTCCCTTCGGCAACCAGTTTCGCGCAATAAGCTGAGCATGAATCACACTGGACTTGGCAGTCGGCGCATACGGATGCACATTTGAGCATGTGCGAAGCATGAGGACTGTCTGCCGCAACTGCGAGCGTGAATGAACCAACCGTCATTGCCAACATGGCTACAGTAGCCGTCGCAAGTGAGAACATTCGTCGGCTTTTTGAATTGATCATAATCGTTTTTCCTAAAGGTAACTTGTAAACTTTTTTGCGAAGGCAACATACCCTCACTCTCCAGCGACACTTTCGCGTCGGCGGATCCTCGCGACTCTACGCAACTTTCGTCACGCATCTCTCCTGCCACAAACCAGCAACTCAGTACCCGTTGCAGATCTTACGACACTCCTTAACAACATCAGTTTCAATACATGTTCCATTGTTTCGTTCGCCTGGGGTGCCGAAATTTGTCGTCACGTTGGTTGTCAAACGACAAGCTCGACGACTGCCTCAAAAGAGGTCGGTCAACAGGGGAAATCTGAAAGATGGAGCCACAGTTTGAAAAGCGGCGTTGTTGTTGGTTTGTTTGAAGCGATAGTTTTCGAATAACTACTCGCGATCGCTATTCGCACTAACGCAAAAAAAAGCCGGCGCGAAGGACCCTCAATGAGATTCCAACACGCCGGCTTACTCGTTAATTCGCCGTCCGATCTACTATCGGCCTGCGCGTTCAATGGTCTACCGTAATTCTCGCATCCAAAATTCTGGTTCCGGAAGCGGGCTTGGTTATTAGATGTCCAAGCATCCATCGTTCTTCACGAAACTTTCCATTTAGATGAAATTTTGCATTTTGCTTCGCAGAAGCACGTCACTGCCGTCCGAAAATCGACTTTCGAAACCAATTCTTTGCAACTCAAGTGTTAAGTTTGAGCATATGTACGAGCTGGCTTTCGAAGGAATGCAATTTGCGTTCGTCGCTGCTATACATTGAGCGATGACAATTGAGCAGCAACGGAAACATGAACGATGATGGCTACGACACAAGTTACAGCGATCGACCCGGTATGCGGGATGGAGGTAGATCCGAGCAACTCTCGAAGCATTGAATACAAAGGGAATTCCGTTTTCTTTTGTAGCGAAAGTTGCTTTAAGAAGTTCGAGGCAGATCCGCAGCGTGTGTTGGCAGCGAGGACCGAAAAAGACTCGGCAAAAATGGGAATCATGAAGGAAGCATCGCCTTGTTGTCATTCTAGCATTGACGCTCCGACAGCGAGTTCACGGCCAAAGGTTGAGGGTTTACCGATCAAGACGGTCGATCCGCTGCCAACCCCAGGCGCGATCTACACTTGCCCAATGCATCCTCAGATCGAACAAGTGGGTCCCGGCGATTGCCCGATTTGCGGTATGGATTTAGAACCAAAGATTGTCCATGGGACGAACGAGGATGACGATGCGCAATATAAAAATATGTCGCGACGATTTTGGGTCGGCGTCGCGTTGTCAGTTCCGCTGCTGCTGATCACTATGGGACCAATGGTGGGCCTACGGACGAACGATTGGTTATCGATGGAAGTAGCAGGTTGGATGCAGCTTGCTTTGGCGGCGCCAGTGGTTTTCTGGTGTGGCTGGCCGCTGTTGGTTCGAGGCGCGAAGTCGTTTAGATCAATGAACCTAAATATGTTTTCGCTCATAGCAGTCGGAACCCTGGCTGCGTTTCTGTTCAGCCTGTTCGTCGTCATCTTTCCGAGTTGGATTCCTGCTGCTTTCTATGAGGACGGGCACCCGCCACTATATTTTGAAGCCGCTGCGGTCATTATTACTCTCGTTTTGTTTGGGCAAGTTCTGGAGCTTCGAGCAAGACAGCAGACTGGTGGGGCCATTCGCGAATTGATGAAGTTGGCCCCAGAGATTGCACATCGCATTTCGCCTCAAGGCGAGGATGATGTCGCCTTGAATGCCGTAGTGAAAGGGGATCACTTGCGGGTTCTTCCTGGTGAAAAAATGCCTGTTGATGGACGAGTGCTCAGCGGCTCAAGCAGTGTAGACGAGGCGATGTTGACTGGCGAACCGAATCCTGTGTCGAAGTCAGAAGGAGATAGAGTCACAGGTGGGACATTAAACCAGACCGGAGCGCTCGTTGTCGAAGCGGTTAGCGTTGGCAACGAATCGGTGTTGAGTCGCATTGTTCAGATGGTCGCGGATGCACAGCGAAGTCGCGCTCCGATTCAAAAACTGGTCGACTTGGTGGCAGCTTACTTTGTGCCTGCGGTGATCGCTTGCTCTGCTTTAGCATTTATCGGTTGGGCAATCTTAGGCCCCGAGCCAAGGCTGGCACATGCCTTCGTCGCATCAGTTGCGGTGCTCATCATCGCGTGTCCATGTGCACTTGGCTTGGCGACTCCGATGTCGGTGATGGTGGGCGTCGGACGTGGCGCGAAAAACGGCGTTTTGATCAAGAATGCGGAAGTGCTCGAAATTATTGAGAAAATTGACACGGTTGTTGTTGATAAAACTGGAACGCTTACCCAAGGGCAGCCCGAGGTCACGGCGATCGAGACTTTTGGGGACTGGAAGGACAACGATGTCTTAAAACTTGCGGGCGCTGTAGAGAGACAAAGCGAGCATCCTTTGGCACAAGCAGTCCTGCGACGATTGAAGTCGGATCAACTTACGGCAAGTGAAGCAAGCGACTTCAAAAGTATTACCGGGGGTGGAGTTCAGG
>JANMHA010000015.1:0-5830 GCA_031374925.1 Pirellula sp.
GTACATCGGACCGTTTGACGAACGGAGCGAGGCCGAAAGTGTTTTGAGTTATCTCTCGTGTCGGCTGACACGCTTTCTGATTCTGCTGCACAAGCCATCTCAAGATACAACTCGCAAGGTTTACACATTTGTCCCCGTCCAAGAATGGACAAAAAAATGGACCGATGCCGACCTCTATGATCGGTATGGACTTACTGACGATGAGATCGCGTTCATTGAAAAGATCGTGCGCCCGATGGATTTGGTGGGCAATTTGTTCGGTGAAGTTTCGGTGGATGACGGCGAAGATGAATAGGCCCTCAATTGACGACATCCTCGCCCCGAAGCCCGAGGCGCGCCCTCGCATTTACGCCTATTCAATCGCAGATGAAGCCCATGCGGGGCTTCTCAAAGTGGGCCAGACCACGCGTGATGTGAAAAGCCGCGTGGGCGAACAACTGCGAACCGCTGCCATCAAAAACTTCCGTATCGAACTTGACGCGCCCGCCGAGCGCGAAGATGGCTCAATCTTTTCCGATCATGAGGTTCGCGCTGCGCTGGTCCGCAAGAAATTTGCCAAAAGCGAACTGGAATGGATGCGCTGCACGGTTGTCGACGTGGCGACAGTACTCACCGAACTGCGGACAGGGAAGAAGCTCAGCGGCAATCGTCACCAGACCTTCCCGATGCGCTGGGAACAATCCGAAGCTGTAACGGTGACGCAAGGCTATTTCCACTCCCGCTGGGCAGAGGACAAGCACGCCGTCCCACGTTTCCTGTGGAATGCAAAGATGCGCTTCGGCAAGACCTTTGCCTCCTATCAGCTCGCAAAGAAGATGGGTGCCAAGCGGGTGCTGGTCTTGACGTTCAAGCCTGCTGTGGAAGACGCTTGGCAGACTGATCTCGAAAGCCATGCGGACTTCGACGGCTGGCAATACCTTTCAAAATCCTCTGGCGGCGACCTGTCTCAGATCGATGCTGATAGACCGGTCGTATACTTCGGGTCATTTCAAGACCTGCTTGGCAGGGACTCGGCCGGAAATGTAAAGTCCAAGAATGAGATAATTCATCAGTGGAATTGGGATCTTGTGGTCTTCGACGAGTACCATTTCGGTGCCTGGAGAGAGACTGCCAAGGAACTGTTTGAGGGCGAGGACGATGCCGTTTCCAGGAAGGAAGCCAAACTCGAATACGCGGCCGGACTGGACTACATTAATGAGGACTTGAATGTCCTGTCCCAGAAGGAAGCGGATTTCCTCCCAATCACCACCAAGGCCTACCTCTACCTTTCGGGCACGCCGTTCAAAGCTCTGGCGACGGGCGAATTCATCGAAGAACAGATCTTCAACTGGACCTACACCGACGAACAGCGCGCCAAGGCCGGATTCGCGGAAAAGAGCCCGGACAAATGGAACCCCTACGGTGCACTGCCGCAGATGCGCCTGCTGACCTACCAGATGCCTGATGAATTGGTGGCGGTTGCGAGTTCAGGCGAGTTCGACGAATTCGATCTGAACGAGTTCTTCTCGGCCACCGGAACTGACAATGCGGCAAAGTTCAAGCACAAGGACGACGTGCAGAAATGGCTGGACATTATCCGTGGCCAGTACGCGCCGCGAGCTGCCGAACACCTCAAAACGGGCACACGGCCACCGTTCCCCTATTCGGACGTGCGCCTGCTGCCGTACCTCCAGCACTCTTTCTGGTTTTTGCCAAACGTTGCGGCCTGCCACGCGATGGCCAGCCTGTTGTCAGAGAAACACAATACGTTCTGGCATGATTACACGACAATCGTGGCAGCCGGTGCATCGGCGGGGATCGGCCTCGACGCGCTGCCGCCTGTGCGTAGGGCCATCGGCAGCGGGTTCGACACCAAGACCATCACACTGTCCTGCGGCAAGCTGACCACTGGCGTCACTGTTGCCCAATGGTCGTCCATCCTGATGCTGCGCAACCTGAAGTCACCTGAAACCTACTTTCAGGCGGCGTTTCGCGTGCAGTCGCCATGGTCAATCAAAAACCCGAATGGCGATAACCCCAATGAGGAGGAAATCCTCAAGCCCGCTTGCTTCGTCTTCGACTTCGCGCCAACGCGCGCACTTCGGCAGCTCTCCGAGTACGGCATTGGTCTGTCACCCAATGAGGCCAATCCAGAGAACGCGGTCAGGGACCTAATCTCATTCTTGCCGGTGCTTGCATATGACGGCGCCAACATGACCCAGATCGATGCTGGCAGCATCCTTGATATCGCGATGGCTGGCACTTCTGCTACGCTGCTGGCGCGCAAGTGGGAGAGCGCACTGCTGGTGAACGTCGACAATGACACCCTGCGCCGCATCATGGACAACCCCGAGGCAATGGCCGCAGTGGAGCGCATCGAAGGTTGGCGCGCGCTGGGCGACAACATCATCGAGACCATTATCAATAAGAGCGAAAAGGTCAAAGAGCTCAAGAATAAGGCCAAGTCAGGTGGTTTGACCGACAAAGAGACGAAGGAACTCACTGACGAGGAGAAGGAGTATAAGTCCAAGCGAAAACTGGTGCAGGAAAAACTGATCAAGTTCGCAACCCGAATCCCGGCATTCATGTACCTGACAGACTTTCGCGAGAATACGCTGCAGGATGTAATCACAAAACTGGAGCCAGATCTTTTTCTGACTGTCACGGGCCTGACTGTACAGGATTTCTACCTGCTTGTGCGTCTTAAGGTGTTTAATACCGAGCAGATGAACCAGGCGGTTTTTGCGTTTAGGCGGTATGAAGATTCATCCCTTCGATACACGGGAATCGAGAGCCACGAAGGGCTGACCCACTATGGCCTGTACGATACCGTGGTCGCGAAGGAATGAACCAGTGACATTGAAGATCGCCGACGCTGAAAGCTTGCTGACTGCGCGATTTGGGGAACCGGCCAAGGCCCCGACAGACTATGTTATCGGGTTTCGCACGCGCACCGGTAAAATGCTGGCAATGCACCGTCAGGCGAGCGAAACCCGGATCTGGTTCCAGCCGCCAACGCCCCCGGCGCTGGACGGGGTTAAGGTGCTAGCCGATACGAACAACGGCAACTCCAACATCAATGGGCCCTTTCTGCCGCTTACCCGCCCCGACACCCTGCGTGCCGAGATCGATGGACCGGCGGCCTTGCAGAGGTTCCTTGATTGGTATGAAGACGGCTCTGCCCCTGCAGTGGCTTCGGCCCCAACCTTGCGTCCTGGCGATTTCAAGGCTGTATTTGCCCGGTTCCAAAGTCTGGTCACAGCACGCTCTGACCATCGCTTCGAGACTTTTGAGGACGGGCTCGCCGCCACTTGGGAAAGCTACAAGCCCAAGCTTCGCGATCATGCGCTGGCTTTGCTGAGCGCGGATACGTGGGGCGAAGCTAGCATTGGTTCTGGGGCGATCCTTCAGCACGTGATCGATGCGATCGAAGTCCAGAAGGACAGCCGCAGCAACCTGACCAACAATCTTCTGTTCTGGCAGAACCGGTATGGCCACGCGAACCGCGAACACCGCATCCTGTTGGAGGCGTTGCAGACACCGCGCCAACGGCAGGAAATGGAACGCCTACTCTTTGGTCTCTATCGTGGTGATGCGGATGACGCTGTCACATTCGACCGGTTGGCGGACCTAGGCGGCAAATACACGCTGATCGCTTATCTGTTCTTTCTTAAGGACATGGATCGCTACATGCCGATCCAGCCCACCGGCTTTGACCGAGCCTTCCGTGTGATGGGCATTGAGTTCGCAACCTTGCGCCAGTGTTCTTGGCAGAATTATTCCAGCTACCTTTCAATCCTTGAAAAGCTGCGGCCGCTTATCGCGCAAGAGGCAAAGCTGACAACCGTCCGATTGGTGGACTCGCATTCGTTTGTTTGGATTCTGGCCTCGCTTCTGAAGTTGGAGGCTGCGGGGGAACTGACGGTCTCAGGTAGCAAACCGTCCGACGGCCGTGTTCTAGGCGGGCGCGAGAAGTCAATCATCGCCATGCGCTTGTCGGTTGAGAACACCGTGAAGTGCTCCAACGGCCAGGTCGTTGAGCGGGTGGTGAAGAACAAAGAACTACGGATGTCTCGGGACGAGCTGGAGGCTGCGATCGCCCGTTTGCTCGACTTGCAGGATAATCGATGCGCTTTGACCGGCATTCCCTTTCAGTTTCACGGTGTCGACGCTGACAAGAACCTGTTGCCTTCGTTGGACAGAATTGACAGCAACGGCCACTATGAGGGCGGAAATCTGCAGGTCGTTTGCCAGTTCATCAATTTCTGGAAGGGTGACGGTGACAACGAGATTTTTGCCAGGCTCCTCATGCTCGTTCGAAATCAGGATGAGATTTCGTTGTGATGCGATATGTTGAAAATCGCATATCGATTGTTACAAACTTTCCAATGGGGCATCGCAATCAGCCGGGCGCCAGCCACCCAACCACCGTGAACACGCGCAGCGCAGACCTCTTGGGTGCAACGTTGGAACCGATGTGCCAAGTCACGGAGGACGCCAAATGAATTCTACGCTTCCCGATGGCAAAACCATGTGGATACGAGCGTTCTACGATTTCAATCCGGAGGAGGCCGGTTATGTTGGGTGGTCGCAAGAAGTTGGGCAAAAGCGTGCACTTAGAGAACTTAGAGACGGTGATCTGATGCTGATCTATGGCGCCAATGCTCCCAGTACCAAGGCTACGCTGCGTTCACACGTGCTTGGCTTTGTCGAAATTGACGCCCGCCCGATAAGGGACTTCGAAAAGGCCTCTGCCGCATCGCAAAAGGCTAAAGCGGACAACGGCAATGCAAACGCTTGGACCTACGGCCTCCCTATCCGACGGGCTTGGCGGGCGTTGGATAAAATGCAGATCGCCAGGATCGCGCCCAAGACATATGATCCCGAGGCAGGGCAAGGCATCGGCGTTTGGGGTAGGGCGCTCGAAGCCGACGAGATTGCCGAAGCGCTAAAGATCAAGGTGACTGAAGTAAACGTGTTTGGAGAATTACCCATCATCGAAAGTGGCTTGTCCAAAGAGCCGTTTGCAAATGCGTTCAAACCATCGCGAGGTTTTCCGGGCAGTTCGGGCGAACGGACCTCGAACTATGTAGATGGAGAGACATTCCTGTACCTCGCCCGGTTTGAGGGTGACGGACATGCCCTTGTCGGAAAGCTAAAGCAATTTTCGGACAAGGCGGTCTTGATGAAGGTCGGGGTGTCGAGCGAGCCTGTGCGGCGCTGCGAAGAGCTGAACTCAGGCATTCCACCCGCCGCGCTTGGCAGGTGGAAGATGGAGCTGATTTCGCAGCCCTACGTGGACCGAAAATCTGCCGAAGTCGTGGAACAAGATTTCAAGGATAAGGGCGAAATCAAGCTCGAAAGCCTTGGGAGGGAGTTTTTCTGGGGGGATTGGACGAACGCGCTTTTGCTATTCTCATCACTCCCCGGCACATCTCGCTTTTCATGACCGAAGACTTGAAAGCAATTGGTGTAACAAAGTCCGCTCGGATTCCGTGGCTCTTTAGAATGGTGCAAACACTATGAGTGATATCAAGCTCTTTCGCATTGCCTCTAGCGCCGTCACCGAGCTGACCGGCACGACGGACACGGTCGAAAAATCGGTCCAAATCCTGTTCGAAAGTAACCTTGAGCCGCTGCTGGGTGTCCGTTTCCTTGCAACCGAGTTCACCACTACCCATGGCGGGCGGATCGACACGTTGGGCCTCGACGAAAACGGCTGCCCGGTGATCGTCGAATACAAGCGTGCCTCGAATGAGAACGTCATCAATCAGGGACTGTTTTATCTCGACTGGCTGATGGACCACCGCAAGGATTTTCAGTGGCTGGTGCTGGAGAAGTTGGGCAAGGA
>JANMHA010000128.1:0-4642 GCA_031374925.1 Pirellula sp.
AGGCGCGAGCGGACGGCTGCGGTTCGCGGGTTGTTAAGTAGGACGCCAAAACAAGGTTGAGGGGAGGCAAGCTCCCGCTCAACCTAAGCGAATTGTTGGTGAAAATGCTTCACAGCGTTGCTCCCTCGGGAGGGTGACTAAACCGGATCCTCGGCGGTCCTCGGTGGGGAGGGTTGCTAAAACCGAACGACCGCCGGAGGGGAGGGTTGCTAAGCCGGACATTCTGCTAGGTGGAGACGAACCACATTCCACCGAACCACACTTTTAGAGCTTGAGCAATCGCGTTGCCTCTTCCAGCAAGAATTTCGGTTCCATAAACGGCTTGTAGCCAGTGTCCTGCCATCGAATCCTGCCATTTGTGTCGATCAAAAAAGTACCATGCATGGGCACTCCTTCAAAATCATCGAAACAACGAAAGGCTTTGAAAATATCTACTTCTGGATTTGCAATCAAGGGTATTCGTATCTCGCCGTCGTATTTTCGTAACCCGGTCTGCAATTGTGATAGAGTCTCGGTACTGATGCCCGCGACATCGATTCCGGCTGCCCGATACTGTTCGGCCATCGGTGAGAACTCCTTGAGTTGCTCGGCACAGTGAACGCATCCAAAGCCGAGATACAAGATCAACACGACTGGACGTTTGGCAAACTGCTTCGACGATCGGTTTTCACCCTCCGAATCAGTGGCTGACCATACTGGAGCCAGTGAAGGAGTCCAACGAAAGGGGCCGAGCGAATCGAGCGGTGGCCGATCTCCTACATCCGAAAGAGCTTCTTCCGGAACTCGCCATCTGTCTTTTTCGCCTATCAACTCGATCGCTGGAACAATTCGGTCAAGCAGCATCAAATCGGGGTCTGCATTGGCGGCGATAGGCGACAGGAGCTGAGTCCATTTTTTGGCCAAGCTCTTGGCTTCTTCGTCCTCCATTTTGTTTTGAGCGGCAATCCAGATTCCAATCGCTAGAGGTAGCAGTTCGCCCGGCCCCTCTTCGACTCGCTTCTTGATTCGATCCAAGGCTTTCCTTGCGTATCCAGCATGAGATAGCCATTCCATGCGGGTCATTGAGTTGATGACGGGACGGCATTGATGAGATAAGTCGAGAGCTAGTTTGTATTTCCCTTCGCTGGCTGCTGCGTAAGCGTCGACTGCAAATCGCAATTGATTGAGTTTGGCTATTCGCACATCCAGTTCTGCTAAACGACTCGCCTTTTCTTTTCGTTCCTTGGACCAATTTTTGGCTAGAGCGTCATCGAGCGTTTTGCTCGGCATTTTGGGAAGACTGGGGTCATTCTCGTCGCCAAACGGGTCATCACTCAGTTCGTAGGGTTGAAGCAATTGTGGTGGCCTAGTGACAATTTTCATTGTTTCCTTAGTGTCTTCATCGGCTAGCTTCTGTAGGCTTTTGCGTTCTTCATGTGCTTTTGCATGAAGCGTAGCATTGATGCTGTCCATCTCTTCTTGCAGTTTTTTGCTTCGATCCGTATTTCCGGATTGACCATACGCAATTGCCAGCCATGCCATGCGTTCGTCTTGTTTGAGCTCATCCGAGGTTGGCTCCAGGTAGGCGGAATTGGCAAGTGCGATGAATTGAGGCCAAAGGCGGTAGCTGGTTAGTACCCCCAAGAGACGCTCACGACCAAGCGAAGCGCTTCCTCTTCCACCGAATGAATTGTACTTTGGATGGCGAGGCAATTCGATCATGTTCTTCGCCAACTCGACCGCCTCACGCGCACGCCCGATCAACATTAGATCGCGAATAAGCCATTCGTTGTTATGCGCGTAGTTATGGATCTGATCCGGCATGACTTGGTCCCGCATCATATGAGCATGGTCGACCCGAGCTGAAGCCTCTTGTTGCCATGCCGCATCGGCGTACCGATGCAGACGGGAATAAGTGTGACCCGGCATGTGCCACATGTGCGCTATTCCTGGAGCGGCTGGTCCGCATTTGGCTGCTGCATCGAGCGCAAGTTTTTCTTTTCTGTAGTCCCAGAGATGGATGCGGAAGTGATGCGCGGGATGTTTTGGATTGGCGTGAAAAATGTCGGAAAGAATGGCATTGACTGCAAAGTGGCTTTGGATTTCGATTCCGGAACCGTTGTTTTGCCAATACTGGAGCGCCAGCATAGCCTTGAGTTCGATGTCATCCGGGTAGTCGCACGCAATCGCCTCAAGGTCTTTAACATATTGCTTCAAGCGATCTTGTTTTTTATCGCCTTCCTTTTTTTTGGTTGGTTCGGAGGCTTTCTTTTCAGCTGAATCTTTGGGATTCGAATCTTCGTTGGCTTCAGGCTCTGCTTTGGCATCTTTGATCCGATTGTTCCATGCCACAACCAGCCGTTTTTCCTTTTCTGAAGCTTTGTCGACTTTCTTCATAGCTTGATCGCTAAAGCCTTTGGATCGCGATGGGTTTTCGATATTTGCCCGAGCCATCCCCCAATAAAGGATTGCACAATCGGGGTCGAAAGCGGCTGCTTGTCGAAACGACCGTTCGGCCTCGAAGTACCAAAAACCGTGCAACTGCGTAATCCCCTGATCGAAGAAACGCTGAGCCATCGGGTTCTTGGTCGAGATTTCCCAATGGACGTTTCCCATGCCGTTCATCAGATAAGCCGCTTGTCTTGGCCCTTCGTTGAATACCTCACCGTGTTGCGAATGCCCCGGTTGGATCTGTTGCGAATCTGGTGCAGGCGTTTCATCCGCCCGTATTTTGCCTGAGAACGCAACAAAAACGACCAATGGGACCAAAGGGAGGATTAGAACTTTTGGGGCAGGCATAGCAATCGCATTGTGTTAGTTAGGTGGGCAGGGAAAACTATTATAACTACAGCTAGCGATTCCAAGTAACCATTGTTTTTTATGGGTAGCCGGATTCGTGAGATTATCGGACAAACTTCGAAATTCTACAAACCCTAGGCTTTTGTCAGTTGCTCGCCTAAATGCAAATCTGTCCAACTCAGCTACAATCGATCGAATAAGTACTGTTCTGCATTCCGAGTGGATCCCTATCCAAATCCTTGGCATAATCCCGTGACAACCAAGAACTTGAAAATTCTAATCGTCGTCTTGATTGGCAGTCTGTTTTGCTACGGCAACGCCCAACGCTACCGAAACCTTGGTGATCTTGCCTTGGCCATGGAAATCATCGATCAAGAGTACGTGAAAAAACCGGACAAGGAAAAACTATATCAAGCAGCGATGAAAGGGATGATCGATTCCCTGGACCCCTATTCAAGCTACATCCCGATCGAATCACTCAAACCCTTTCAGGCCGTTTTTGAACAAGAGTTTGGTGGGCTTGGAGTCAGTCTCGATGGTCGACCAAGGCGAGAACGGCTTACGATTGTAGCTACCCTTTTTGATTCACCAGCGTACAAGGCCGGAGTCAAGCCAGGCGATGTGATCCTGGAAATCGATGGCGTCGATTCGGCGAAATCGGAAGTTGAGAACGTTTCGAAGAAGCTTCGAGGCAAAGAAGGAACTTCGGTTACGCTGACTGTTGAGCGAGCTAGTGTGCCCGAGCCTCTTCATATTAAGATTACGCGTGCCAGAATCGAAGTCGAGTCAGTCTTGGGAGATCGTCGGCGAATGAATGGAACCTGGGAGTTTGCAATGGAGGAGGATCCGCGCATTGCCTACATGCGGCTTGAACTCTTCGGTGAAAAGACCACTGAAGAGTTGAAAACGGCACTAGCCTCAGTTCGCAAACAATGCAAAGGGCTAATCATAGACCTGAGAGACAATACCGGTGGACTGCTGATGGCCGCCAAAGATATCTGCGATATGTTTTTGGACGATGGAGAGATAGTCAGTACCCGAGGGCGCAACGACCGAATCGATCAGCGATATAGTGCACAGCCAGGCACCGAAATTGAAAACAGTGTTCCTGTTGTCTGTCTGATAAATGAGCATTCCGCCAGCGCTAGTGAGGTGGTAGCTGGTTGCCTGCAAGACAGATGCCGGGCAACGATTGTGGGAGAAAGATCTTTCGGAAAGGGAAGCGTTCAAAATGTAATACCGCTAGACGCGGGCTTGGCCGCGATGAGATTGACGACCGCTTATTACTATCCACCAAGCGGCAGATTGATTCATCGTGAGCCCAATGCCAAGCCTGAAGACGTTTGGGGAGTTTCCCCAGACGAAGGATGTGTCGTCAAATTGGATGAGGCAGCCTTCTTGAAATCGATAGAACGCTTTCGCAAGCGAGCCGACCCAAATGAAAATGGACTCGGCAAGCCGCGTGAAAAGCAAGGATCCAATGAAGAGGCCAGCGGCCTTGCGAAGGAACACACTGACCCAACATTGAAGGACGATCCTCAACTAGAAAAGGCGGTGGAAATCTTGAAGGCAAAAATGGTTAAGTAGTTTGGAAGGTAGTCGGATTGCATTGTCACCTTTTGCTCCGCAAAAGTGCGTTAACGAGGCGCACTTTCGCGGAGCGAAAGGCGACAATTGCGTGCGGCACGCCCAAATCGTAGCGTGGGTGTGAGAACTGTGGCAGATGTTTCTAGCTAGTGTCTGTCCGGAAAAGGCTTTCTCCGCGTTTTTTCCAATTCGAACCGCCGATTTGGCGACACGAAGAATGAAAGGGCATCGTTATTTTCTTTGGAAATTCTGGTAAGAGCGACGCTTTTTCGCATCG
>JANMHA010000130.1:0-38411 GCA_031374925.1 Pirellula sp.
GTCGATGACCACCGTCGGTTTCGGAAGTGGTTCTTTTTCCAACAACGTTCCCCGAAAAGATCGAGGAAGGAAGCGTAAACAGCTTTCTGTCCGTCAATCTCTTTTGGAGTCTTTAGAATCGCGACACTTAATGGCTGCGGGTCCGCAGTTAATTGGTGTTCAGCCGAACGAAGGGTCCATTATTTCGCTGGGAAGTACGGGCGCGAACGCGACTGTACTCAACGTCAGTCCTCGCGAAATCGTCCTTCGCTTTGATGATATTGCGGCATTGGATTTCAATACTTTAACAGGTATTCAGGTGAAAAGAGCAGGCGCGGATGGGATCTTGGAGTCCGCCTACTTAAGCACCGATTTGGGGACTAACGGGCAAGTTGTATTGGACTTCAGCGCGTCCTTGCCTGGTCAGCAAGGCAACGGCTTGGAACTGCGATTCACCCAAACAGCACGGACATTGAGCATTCCAGGAAAGCCGGCCAGTTGGCCCGTTTTGAGTGTCGAGGGGAATCGAATCAATATCGAGGTCAACACATTGCCTGGCAGCAAGACCACGGCATCGGACCTAATTCGAGCGATGACCGAGGATGTGCAAGTAGCATCGAAGGTGTTGGTAAAACGGCTTCGCGGAGTTGAGGGCACCGTCATCGCCGATACGGTTCCTGCCGGAAAAGTATTGACATTGCAGGGTGCTGCCGCCGCTCGTGTTTCTTCGAATTTGAATTCGGGGAGCAACACGCTTCAAGTCGAATTTCTTTCCACGCGTCCTGGTTCCTCCGGTGCAAACAGCCGTATCGAATTCTTATCGAGAGATTTTGGCGGACAGCTTGCCCCGATTGTGACGGTCTCTGGTCAGACGGTTCGAGTGGAAGTGAACAGCAACCCAAGGTTCCTGACAACCGTTCAAGAAGTAGTGGATGCAATCAACAACTCGCCTGAAGCCGCTTTGGTTTTGCAAGCGAGATTGATTAGCGGTTCGCCTTCTGCACGCGTCGGCAGCAATTTTACAACCTTAACCCAGCTGACACTGGTTTCAGGCGATGACGTCTCAATCACCCCGGCCTACATTGGTTTTGGGGATTCCGATCGAGAAGTGGTCATTCGATTTGCTGAAACGCTTCCAGATGATTTCTATCTCATCGATATTTTAGGCAGTGGACCATTTGCGCTTCGCAACGCAGCGGGTCTTCCATTCAACGGAGGGGTTAGCCAGAGTGTTCGGTTTGATTTGGACTTGGGGACAACGATCCAAGCCGTCGTTCCGCAGCCTGTGATTCGAGCTGCGAACGGTACTTTGACCCAACAGCGAAACCAAATTTACGTTTACTTCAATGATGATGATTTGAACACCATCGAGGCGGTCAAGCCCGAATTTTATCAACTCGTCTACACGAGAAACACTCTGAGTGGATTGGATGATCTTTCCTTTCGGCCATCAGGGGTAAGCTACGACGCAACGCTGAATCGTGTCGCTTTAACCTTTAATCGAAACATAGATGCTTTCGTCGATCCGACGACCGGTGACTTGCTTCCGATTACTGCAATGCGATTGCGGATTGGCAATAGTGAATCGCCCTCGACCTCGCCAGTGGCGGTGATCAATCCCGCTTCCGATCCTGGAAGCCGGTTTGACAACGCAACCGATTTGGGTGGAGGCTGGTTAACTGGCCCAGGCGCCAAAGCTGCCATAGTCAATTCCGAAATAAAGAATACAAGCTCGTACACGTTGGATTTCCCAGGAGCCAACGACGAACAGGGTAATCGCGACAATCGATATCAGCACCATGTCACTCGTTTTGACAACGATGGAATTGCGGTCATCAGTTACAACTTTGCTTCGGAACTTGGAACTGCCAATCGAAGCGTTCAGCTGAATACCATTACGGACGCACAAAAAGTCATGGTGCGTCAAGTCATGTCGCTGTACGAGCGATACCTTGGAGTTCGCTTCACCGAAAGCGACAACCTGGGCTTTACGATTGCGGTTGGTGACATGCAAGCGATTAATTCTTTGACGTCGTTGACGACGGTCGAAGCGAATCGTCCGGGCGGGCTAAACTTTGCCGCTGGCCCACTATTGTCGAATGCTGCACAGACGGCAGTCATCATCGATGGTCAAGACTTCAATACGGCTGACGACAACTTGTTTGGGACGGAGCTTTTTCGGTCCTTTATGCGTGGAATCGGCGTATTGCTGGGACTTGGAAGTGCAGACGAGTTGCCACAAGCAACGGTTCAAAACAACGCGCCGATTACCGATCCAAACGTCGAACAGGTTTTCCCTGGAAACGCCGACATTGTTCATGGGCAATTTGTGCTGAGACCTGAAGGCAAAGACATTGACCTTTACCGATTCTCGCTCCCAGCTCAAGGTGGACGGTTGCAGTTGCAAATCGCAGCAGAACGTCAATCGGATTCCAGTTTGCTGGATGCTTCATTGCGGCTTTACCGCAATGAAGGAACGGCGCTAGTTCCAAGCTGGACCGAGATAGCGGCAAACGAAGATTACTTTAGCGAAGACCCCCGCATCTCTCTCGATTTTGCGCGCGGCGGAGACTACGTGGTAGGCGTAAGTGCCAAGGGCAACACATCTTACAATCCGCAAATCGAAGACTCTGGTTTGGATGGCAAATCGGAGGGTAAATACCAATTGCGAATCGATTACAAGCCGCCGGCAGCTTCTACGCTGGTGGACGTCAACGGTTCGCCGACTCCTCTCGATGGAGACGGCAATGGTCGACCCGGCGGAGTGTTTAATTATTGGTTTGTGCCGTCGAGACCTGATCGAGCACCTGTCGTTGTTGGAGTTCCGGACACATCTGCTTACACGGTTTGGGTGGACAAGTCAGCCGCAGCCAATGGCGTCGGTACGCTTGCAAGACCCTATAGCACTATTGCGGCTGCATTGCAGGATGCTGGTAATGTTGTTAGAGGGGATGCTACCGGAAATCGTGCAGTAACGGTTAGGATTCTTGGCAACACAACGAATAGGGCGTACGAAATCGGTTTCAACCGCTTCGGCGCACCTTTGGCGGATGGATCGACTTTCGATGTTCCAAAGAACGTAACCGTCATGATCGACGCTGGCGCGATTATTAAGATGGGCCGGGCTCGCATCAGCGCTGGTAGTTCAACGGTCAGCGTGGATCGTAGCGGTGGGACTCTTCAGTTGCTCGGAATACCGGATACGAGAGTCATCGTTACATCGATCAACGACACTTTTGGCATTGGAGTCAATCCAGACAGAACACCACCGGCGCCTGCACCAGGCGATTGGGGTGGAATCGACTTTAGAAATCGAATCGACGGCAGTGACGAGACACGCACGGATAAAGAACGCAATGGTTTGTTCCTGAACTCAGTTGTTCACTCAGAAATCCGTTTTGGTGGCGGACAAGTCGTGGTGGACGGGGTCTCGCAAATCATTACTCCAATTCACATGGTGGACTCCCGTCCTTCGATTATCAACAACTTGATTACGCGGAGTGCGGACGCAGCTTTAGCCGCAACGCCCAACAGTTTCAAAGAAGATGACTTCGTTGATCCAAGATCGCAGGCAAGCGGATTCTTCATTCCGGACTATGATCGGGTGGGACCGGAGATTCATGGAAACCGAGTGTTGAATAACACGATCAATGGGTTGTTTGTTAAAACACGAACCGGAGTTGCGGAGTCGCTAGAAACGCTAACGGTCACGGCTCGTTTCGATGACATCGATATTACACATGTCATCGGGGAGAATTTGGTGATCGCTGGAAAGCCGGGTGGCGGAATCATAGATACCGCATCCCCACCAACAACGGTGGTAACGCTGAATGTTGTGGCAGGCGGATCCCTTGCGGCTGGTACCTACAATTATCGATTGGTCTATGTTGATTCGGCCGGAAACGAAAGTTTGGCATCGATTCCAACTTCGTCGCTCGCTGTTGCGGCCAACAGCACGATCTCTTTAGCGAATCTACCAACGATTGGTGGCGGATTGCCCTACGTTGCCAGACGGTTGTATCGAAGCGATGCAACCGGGGCTGGTACGTACCGATTGGTTACACAACTCAACGCGGTCGCGAATACCTATGTCGACAACGGGACCCTCACGGGTGGCGCGTTGGTTCCACTCAATATCAAAGTGCGTTCAAGGTTGGATGGCGGTTTGGTGATTGATGCGGGAGCCATTTTGAAGATGCGGGGCTCACGCATCGAACTAAGTGACGGCGGCAAGCTCATCGCAGAAGGAACCGCGGCATTGCCAATAGTGATTACCAGTCTGAACGACAATCGTTATGGATTCGGCGGAACCTTTGATACGGCGAACACGCGGGGAACTCGATCTCCAGTTGCAGGGGACTGGGGCGGTATTTTTGTCGGCCACGGTGGATCTGCTTCGTTGGACTACAATCGTTTGTCGTATGCAGGTGGAACGACTCGTATTGAAGGAGGATTTGCTTCCTTCAATGCAATCGAAGTGCATCAAGCGGATTTCCGCATGACGAATTCGCGGTTGGAAAACAATGCGGGTGGGAATGAAAGCTTAAATTCGTCAACCCGAGTTGGCCGAGGAACCAATTCCGCAGCCGCCCTCTTTGTTCGCGGTTCGCAACCGGTACTGATCAACAATCGAATCAATGACAATAATGGCCCGGCAATTAGTATCGACGTCAATTCCCTTGGACCTGACTTGGTAAATGATCCGGGTCGTCAATCGGGATTGGTTGAACGAACGCAGGATTACTCTGAAAATCAAGGTCCGCTTATCGATGGGAATAGACTTTCTCGCAACGCGATCAACGGCATGGTCATTCGTGGCCAGACACTAACAACCCAAAGTGTTTGGGATGACACCGATATCGTTCACGTCGTTCAAAGTCTCATTACTTCGGACAACTTCTATACCTATGGTGGGTTGAGGCTCAAGAGTAGTCCTTCGGAAAGTTTGGTGGTCAAGTTTGGTGGGGGCGCTACGCAGGCAGGATTGAACGCGACGGGAACGCCACTTGACATCGATTCTCGGGTCGGTGGAAGCATCCAAATTGTTGGACAACCGAACTTCCCCGTGATAATGACTTCGCTTTCAGACGATAGCGTTGGGGCTGGATTCGGCATTGATGGTCGATCCGCCTTCGATACGGACAACAATGATGTGACTGGAGTGGTCCTGCTGCCGACCGGTCCGGAAGTAGACCGAGGGACGTTGATCGATGACGACGTGGACGTCAATACACCTGGCTTCTTTTCGTTTCAGCCCACTCCTGGCGGAAATTCCAACCTTTTTTCCGGCGGGGGAATCACGGCCCAGGGTACTTCCCAGAAATTCGTCAACGACGATGTGATTTTTGCTTTCACCAATTTCGTCGATATTGGAGCTTTGGGTAGTGGGATCGACCTGAGCACTACAACTATTACCCTTCAGCCAACTTTGATTTCGCCGGACCTGGTTGCCAGCGAAGGGACGTTTACAGGAAACAACGGTGCAACCGTCCGATGGAGAGTTGAGTCACGCTTTGACAACGGCGTTTCGAAACTGTTCAACACGCTCATTCTTAGTAGCGCGCAGCCTCTAGGTGCAATCGATTTTGTGAACTATCTAGATGAGGATATTCAATCGCCAAGCGACGATTTCCTTTACGTTACGGGAACTCCTGGGCAGCCTGATTTTCGTGCCTACACTATCGACAATTTCGAAAGATTTGGGTTTTCGCATGGTGGTATTTACCAGCAAGGGGTAGATCTTCAGAATGCGACCTATACAGGTTGGGCTGCCGATTCATATCCATTATTGGACAACACGATTAGGACCACGGGGACGACGTACACATTACCCGGGAACATCAACTTAACAAATATACCTCCGCGAGTGGATCCGATACTGGGAGCTGTGAATGGGCTTGCGGACGTAACCACTGCATTTTCATGGCGAGTTGACCCAAATGCGACCTCGGCGAGAATCACCAGTTTCTTGGAGCTGATTCCGCAAGCCATTTCGCAAGCGGCAACTCCTGGAGCTTGGCAAGGCACAACGGCACAAACGTATTCCAATGACCGCAATGTAGGTGTCGCCTCGGAACGAGAATCATCTCGGGCTAGTGCGCCTTCGGCCAACGACACACCTTCTCAGTCGCAAAACTTGGGCCAACTCTCAAAACTTGCTACGAGCGGTGACGAGAACGCACGTTTGGGCTTTGAGGTGCAAGGTGTACTCAACAAACCATCGGATGTGGACGTCTACAGCTTTGTCGCCAATGGACGGACGGAAGTGTGGCTTGACATCGACCGTACGACTTCGGGCTTGGACACCGTCGTAGAGTTGGTCTCTGCCGACGGAACGATACTAGCCTTGTCGGACGATTCGTATCTCGAAGAGACGCAACCATTGACTCACCCCTTGTACTCGACGCTCTCGGGAAACAGCGCAAATCCATTGCGTAAGGGATCGTTGATTCTCGCTCCCAAGTCGTCTCGCGGAGAATTTCGTGACGATTATGGTACCAATCCAAAAGACGCTGGAATGCGAATCTTGCTGCCAGGCCAAGCCGATCAAGCGTCGTTGTATCATGTTCGCGTTCGCAGCAGCAACCAAACACCCGGCCAGGCAGTCAACACGCCTGCGCTGAGCAATCCGGCCTCGGTTGGAAAAGGACTGTCACACGGAGCGTACCAATTGCAAATACGACTTGGCGAAGCCCAGGAATTGCCAGGCACCTCGATAAGTTACGCGGACGTTCGATTTGCGTCCAATGGCATTACATTGTCAGGCGTACC
Source organism: Pirellula sp. (assembly GCA_031374925.1). Classification (GTDB taxonomy): domain Bacteria; phylum Planctomycetota; class Planctomycetia; order Pirellulales; family Pirellulaceae; genus JBKCUI01. The sequence continues at coordinate 6,751 of JANMHA010000130.1, forward strand.
AAGACACTCACCTTTGGTCGGCGAAACGGCGGAAGTTCAGACGGTAGCAAACGATACCTTTGCCAACGCCCAGCCCCTCGGTAATATCGTCCAATCCGATCGACAAACCATTTCTTTGGCAGGGAGTCTGTCGAGCTCGACGGACGTGGATTGGTTCTCATTTTCGATCGATTATCAGTCGTTGATCAGTCCGTTGGCTAGGTACCTTTCAACCATCTTTGATATTGATTACGCCGACGGCATTGGCCGAGCGGACATGTCGATGTATTTGTTTAATTCCGCAGGAAGACTAATTCAATTCGGCGAGAACAGCAACATCCTAGACGACCGCGCAACGGCCGCTCGTGGAGCGGACAACACCGACCTCGGGCGTGGATCTACAGGTTCTTTGGATCCATACATTGGATCGGTCGAATTGCCTGCTGGAAACTATTTCCTAGCGGTAACCAACCGAACCCAAGTTCCAACGGTGATCGCAAACCGACTCAACCGAACCGGCGCGCTAGACGATTCTGGTGTTCGCATTCAACCTGTTAATAGCGGTCGCTTAATTGTTGAAGACCGCGTTGGTAATGATCGGCTTAGTGCGACCGCACAAGGCCCTATTACGCCTACTTTCCTGCCGCAGTCTTCGCGAGTTGAGTACACGTTAGGAAATGTGCCGTTGTACTTGAACCAGGATTCTGGTCTCAAGTCGTCCCAAGTCTTCCTGGCGAATTCGTTCACGGGCGTGGCGTCGAATTTCGTAGGAGCGAATTCCGAGGACTTGCGTGATATTGCAATCCGTCCGAATGGAGACATTCGAGGATTTCGCAGTCTTGAGCTGGGAGTGGGCGATGCAAACGCGGACTATATCAATGTCAATTCAGCGACGGGTGCGACCTCTGTATCGGGCAACCTTGGCATCGTAACGAGTAGGCTTGTTGTTACTGCAGGAACTCCACCCACGATCGATTTGGCCGTGGAAAATGTCGGGGTTGACGTGGAAGCCTTGACCTTTGCAGAATTCCAGGGAGGAGAGACTGGATTCCTGGTAGCAAATCGTAGGGGAGGAGCTGGGGCTCAATATGTAAATAATATTCTGTATCGTTTTGATCCAACGACGGGAAGAGGAATAAGTTTCCCGGCGTTGGACAATGACTTCAACATCGTGACTACGGGAACGCCTAATCCACCGGACATCATTCTTGGTGCCGGGACCAACATCACGGAACGCGGGTTCATACAAACGACCTCACCCGCTGGTACCATTTCGACTACTTTAGCCGTAACCGAGGCTACCGAAGTGCGTTCGTCGACGCGGTCCTTGATTCGCGATGGTGATACCGTCACACTCAGGGCTTTTCCAAACACCTTTGTCACCTTTGAGTTTAACGCCGGTCCGGAACTACTACTCAATTTTGATCCCACGGCGAATCCGCCAAGGCAACTGAACAATGGCGATCGGTTCGTAATTGATGGCGTGAACTATCAGATTGAAACAGGCCCCGTATCCACGGTTCCGCCCGGTTTCCGAACAGTGTTTTACTCGCCATCTATGACTAATGAGCAGTTCGTAGAGTCGCTCCGTCAAGCTGTTCCGTCCACCATTCAGGTTGGATTTGATGGGGCACGTGTCAACTTCGGTAAGGCGACAACAGGATCCTTTGGAACACTCATTGCACGAGGCGTGGCAATAGATGTCGGTTCCACCGGCAACGTTGGCAGCGGTCGCATCCCGGTGGACTTCCTGGCCGAAGACACTGCGGAAACGATTGCTGTTCGATTGGCTCAAACGATTACCGGTGCTGGTTTTGCAGGACTTTCGGCAGCAGCGAGTGGCAACTTGGTGCAACTTGTTGGAGCCGAACTAACAGGCGCGAGCGGTAGCGCGGTACCCGTAGGGGTTGCCCCGGGTGGTTTAGTACGCGGGGTTGCTGGAATCAATGGTTCTCTTTATGCGGTAAGTGACCAAGGCGGCTTGTATCGTGTCAACGGCTTTGAACTCGCAGGCAACAGACCCGGCGCTATTGGTAATTACGTAGCGAGTTCCTATCAGTTGCGTGGGATCCAGTTTAGCGCCTTAACCGCAGGTCCACGGAACGTAGATAATGGTCGCTACTCCGATTTGCTTTTTGGTACGGACGTCAACGGAAGGGTCTATGCTTTTAACACCAGCGGTGAATTGCAGAATGTCTTTTCCAATGGCCAATCGTCGGTTGCAACGGGTGTGTTTGGCGTAAACGGACTGTTGTTTTCAAACCTAGACTTTAATCTGTTCCACCAGACGACTCGGCGTGGGACGGATGCCGGTCATGGAATCAACACGCCGAATGACCTAAGCGATGTCTCGAACACCGGCGATACCAGTTGGTACTTTGGTTTTGAAAATCCAAACAATCCAGTGACCGGCAATCCCCACAGTAATGCCAGTTTCAACAATTTTAGCAATCCATTAGGATCTCCTAGGTTTGCCAATGAACCGCTGCAAAACACTTACAATTTCCCTGGTGGAGCGTTGGGAGTTCTCGAGAGCAAATCGTTCTCGTTGGCTGGGATGACAGTACAAGATCTGCCCACTTTGTACTTCAACTATTTCATGGAGAACGATAATGGGACTTCGGTCAACAACGCATTGATGACGGATTCGTTCCGAGTTTATGGCGCAGATGACGCTGGCGTTTGGTATCTGCTAACCACCAACAACACCGACCCGAGAGAAGTCGCGGTCGAAAAAACCACCAACAACGCGCCGAACGCTGTGGTAGCACCTGGTCGGGCTTGGCGACAAGCGAGAGTGGATCTAGGTGTCTTGGCGGGCAGCAAAGATGCCCGATTGCGATTCGAGTTTAATACCGCTGGAAGCATGGGTTTTAGTACCCAGCGCGGTGGTGGATTGGAGATGCGAGTTGTGGCAGGCAGTCAGTTGCGAGACGGCCAAACGTTCACCATTGGTGGACGGCAATTCGAAATTGAAATGGGGTACACATTGGTTGTTCCTTCGGGAGCGAATGTAGCCAACGGAGATACCTTCAATGTGCTTGGCTTGGACTTTGTGTTCTGGAATGGCGTGGGTACTGCACCAGCAGGGAACGTAATTCGTTTCAACGCGACAGATACGCCCGACGTTTTAGCCCAATCGATCTACACTGTGATCAGCAATGCGGCCTATCCAAAACCGAATCAAACGGCCAACCTGGCTGACCCTGCTGGAGGGTCGGACGTGCTCAACCGCGCTCTTTCGATAGGCGTTACCGGCGGAGCGGTTCGAGTTACCGCCGTTGGTGCTGTTGGGGATAATCCAAACTTGATCAGTGCGGTCGATCGCGATATCGACTTGTTCCGACTTAATTTAGATGCAGGTTCGAGAGTTGTGCTGACTGCTTCCTCGACCACTGTCGCAGGCTCCTTGCTAGATCCCTACTTGAGACTGTTTGATGAAAGCGGTAGTGAAATTGCTGCCAATAACGATTTTGGCGGCACTCGTGACGCTAGGATTTCGTTTACGATTACGAAGACTGGACGTTACTTTGCTGGAGTTTCAGGGTCTGCCAACACGCGGTATAACCCGAATGTGGCAAACAGCGGTACCAACGGTGGCTCGCAGGGACTTTATGAGCTATCTGTCGACGTTTCACCACGACTGAACTTCTCCGTTGTAGGCAATCGGATTCAAGCTGACGGCGCTACGTCTGTCACATTGCCGGCCAATTCACCGCTGAGCCTAGAGGGTCGTTCTGGGCTGAATGACGGAACCAATGTACCCGTCTATGTCCTTCAAACCATGACCGAGACAGAGGTTGCTCGGCAGGTTGCGTTGACTATGGAAAGTACTTTAGCAGGTGGAGTGGACGCCTATGCGACGTACAAACAAAGGGGGAGTTTCATTGACATCACCGGTTTGACCGTGGGCGCCGCAGGGCCATTCACCGTCTCTACACCTCGAGCCGAAGACAGTTTTTCGGAGTACGGTGTTGGATTCTTGCCGTCGGCAACCAGAGCTCAAAACAATGCCTTCGAAGGACTTTTTCTAGATGACTTTATTATCGGGCTGGCAGAGCGAGGCGAAACGGTCACGGGCGCACGATCGGATACTTCGTTTGTTTCCGTCGCCTCTGGTGGTAGCGGGATCTTGGTAGGCCCGTACCAACTCGAGATTCGCGGTGGCCAAGAGTATGGTCAACCGCTTTTGCAAAACCAAAACGTACAGATCAGCCTCAACAAGAGTTTTGCACCAAATCAAGCGCAATCGCGATCCCAGACAGTCAAGTTCAATGGCTCGTTTCAGATTGCCGATGGCCAAACCATTGTCTTGAATGATGGGATTAATTCCGTAACGCTAGAATTTGAGGATCTATCGTTGCTACCAAATTCTCCTTCACGAGGTGTTCGTCCAGGCAGTCTTCCGGTGCGATACAATAGCGCGTTGAATGAGTCTGCGAACGTGATCGCATCGAGGGTGCGAGATATCATTAACTCGTCGACAGTCCAGAGCTTGCTGACCATTTCCGCTATCTCGGTGGACGGAAGTTTGGTTGGGCAGAACACAAATGAGATTTCAATCATTGGGACAGTCACAGTGACCTTGCCAAGCTCGATAGGGGTGGCTCAGTCTTTATTGCTCAAAGGTGACCGCAATACCCCGCGAGAGCAAGGGCAGATCGTCATTGAGAATTCGCGAGTTTCGAACTCATCGGGTTTTGGAATCACGTTGCAAGCAGACCCACGGGATGTTGTTTCCAACGCTTCGAACCCTGGCTCCGTTCGAAACACGATTACTCTAAACAACCAACGCTTGATACCGGGTGCCGTCGTTGTCAACAACGAATTGGTAGCGAACATCGGCGGCGGTATCAATATTGTTGGCGACATAGCTTCTGGGAATGTCCCAGCCGCTTCGGTTCCGTTTGCTCGAATAATCAATAACACGATCCTAGGGGGAACCGTTACGACCGTGACGGCGCCACCAGCTGCAACGTTTGGTGACGACTTCTACAGTTTGGGATTGATTGCCTTTGCCGACGTCGTCCCAAGCGGTGGCTATAATCCGCGTGCCGGTGGCGGGCCAGTTCCGATTGCTGGCTTGCAGGATCCAACCAATGCGCTTGGTGCTCCAAATTATTCAGGAATCGGCGAACCCATCATTAGCCAAGGCGCTGTGTCGCTTGGCCGAGGTGGAAGTCTAGTTGTACAATTCACAAACAACATACTTACTGGCTCGAATGACGCCCGTCCGGATCTTGCGGTTTATGAAGTTGGAGCACCAGAACAGGTACGGGTAGAAGTAAGTCCCGACGGTGTGAACTATACCTCGGTTGGTACTTCCTCCTTCAATAGCCGATACATTGACTTGGATGCGTTCGGATACAACTCGTTGAGTCAGCTTTACTTTGTGCGACTAACCGACGTTGCCAATGAAGGATCCGTTAGTGGAGACTCCGTGGGGGCTGATATTGATGCCGTGGGTGCGATTTCCAGTCGGCCAGGGCAAATCTTTACGCCGCGAGGAACGGGCATTCGGGTCGGTGCAAACGCCAGCCCAACCCTCATCAACAATATTGTGGCCAATCATACTGCTGGTATTTTTGTGGATCCTTCCAGCACCTCCACCGTCATCGGAGCAACTCTGTATCAAGGCAACACAGCGAACACGGCCGGTTCGGCTTCGCTGGGTCAGTTCCCGATAATAGTCGCCAATGTAGTTCCATTGTTTACGGATCCTTCACGCGGAAATCTCTATCCTGTTCCAAACTCGCCTGCAATCGATGCAACCATCGATACGCTTGTGGATCGTTCGGCCCTACTATCGGTCAAACAGCCATTAGGATTAGCTGCGTCACCGATTATAGCTCCATCCACCGACATCAATGGCTTGCTCAGGGTGGATGACCCAAGTGTCGAGACCCCTCCGGGCCTTGGTGAAGGGATATTCAAAGACAGAGGTGCTGCGGATCGCGCTGATTTCGTCGGCCCAAGCGCCATCGCCGTCTACCCGTTTGACAACGACGCTTTAGGTGCGGACTCCAATCCGGCCCTAGGGATTGTCGAACTGGCCAACAAGAACTTTACGTATTTCGATTTCCAAATCCTAGATACTTCGCAAATTGGAAACAAGTCACAGGGAACAGGGGTCGACCCTCGGTCCGTCACCCGCGACTCCATCTTGCTCTACCAAAATGGGCAAATCTTGGTCGAGAGTTTGGATTACCGATTTGGATTTGACTCGACCAGCAATATTGTACGGTTAACTCCTTTGGCTGGCGTGTGGGATAGCGAGTCGGTATACCAAGTTCGATTCATTAACACAAACGAATCGGCGATCACTTTGGTCGATCCAAAGAGTACGTTCGATGGTACCATCTACACCGTTTTGGATTCGACAGGCGCCAACACACGGTTCGAACTCGATACGGGGCTACGACTCAACGTACCTTCCTCCGTGGATGGGTTCACAACGACTGCGGTCGATGGAACGACGTTCATTGTGGATGACGGTTTCCGTCGCGTCACGTTCGAATTTGATGACAATACGAACGTTGGAACGGACACGGTTCCCATCCTGATTAACTCTCAGGATCCACCGCTTGTTTTAGCTGAGAAGGTTGCTGCTGCTATTCGCAGTGTGGGCTTAAGTCTTACAGCCAAGGTAATCGGAGGTGGCGAATTGCAACTCCTTGGTAGCAGTTTGGTTACGGTCTTGCCAGTGGACAGCAGAATAACCGTTTCGGGACGTGCAGGAACAACTCCAACGTATGGCCTGCAGATTCCAACCGCCAACGGATTGCCAGTCGGAGTCGCTGACGGTCAACTCTTCTCCATACAACGTGGGAACACGACGCTGGTTTTTGAGCTGGATGACAATGGATCGATTGGTCTGAATAACGTTCGCGTTCCTCTGAATTCTAACTCTACGGACGCCCTAGCTGCCGGGATTGTAAGCGCGATCAACAGCGCGAATCTTGGACTGACCGCCACCTATTCGGCGGGCGGAATGATCGCTGTAGGGACTCAGGCCGATTTGCGAATCCAAGCGACAAGCACAGTACTTCAAGTGGTTGGTGTGGCAGGGCGTCCAGCCACCATCCCTGTAACGATCGATCTCGCTCAAGTTGTGACCAGTTCACAGGCTGCGAAATTGTTGTTGGACAAAATTGCAGCAAGCAATCTGCCAGGCATTCAGTTGACGCAACTCGCATCGACCATTCTGATCGAGGGAGCGCGTGGTGTCGCGGGCATTGGGGCATTCTCGGTCAATGGTGTCCGCGATTTGGCGGGCAACGCGATACGAGCAACTGAGATCGATGGCAAGACACTGATCACGATTTTCTTAGGCGAAGGCCTAGATTACGGTGATGCCGCAGATCCACTCTACGCGAGCAAGAAGGCGAACAATGGTCCGACACACGTTGTGGTCAATGGGTTCTCGCTCGGACCAACTGTTACTTCCGATGCCGATGCCCGCGTCATCGACTTGGACACAGACGATGGGGTTACGATTCTGCCGTTGACTGCATCTTTTGGTGGCTCGATTATTGTCAATGTTCAAGGGATCTTGGTTTCACGGCCTGCGTTTATCAATGCATGGCTCGACTCTAACGGCAATGGAATTTTTGAGTCTGCGGAAAAGATCGCGGTCACCGGGCGAATCGGAAATGGCGACAACACCATTTCGATAACAAGAAACGTGATTCCTGGAACATCAAAGACCTCTGCACCGGTTGCGTTGCGAGTTCGAATGAGCTCTCAAGACGGTCTTGGACCTACCGGGCCTGCACCAGACGGTGAAGTCGAAGACTATTACGTTAACATCAATCGCAATCCATACACGAACCCTGCGAATCGACTCGACGTAAATGGCGACGGTGGAGTGTCCCCGTTGGACGTTCTCCAATTGGTCAATTACATCAATGTCAATGGTTCTGGCGCGTTGCCGTTCCCAACCGCCTTTACTCCACCTCCGTATTTGGATGTGGATGGAAATGGATTCGTCAGTCCGTTGGATGTAATATCTGTAATCAACTTCATTAACTCGCAAACAACCGGTGGCGGTGGCGAAGGCGAAGGGTTTGTGTCGGATCAGTGGATTTCCGCATCGAGCCTAGCTGCCCCTGAAGTAGTTGCGGCAAGTCGTACAGTTGAAACGCGTTTGCCACAATCAAATGTTGCCAATCCAGCGATTCAGTCTCTTGATTCTTATCTAGCCCAAGTGTCTTCCGACATTGGGCCGTCGTTGGCAGTCGATCAACTCGATTGGTCTACTTTCCTGCCAGCAGGAGAAATAGTTAAGGAAAAAGATCCAGACTCTGCACTCTCCCTCGCAATCGACGACATTTTGGGCAGTCTTCTCTAATTCCCCAACCCGCCAAAGAATAAAGCAAATTAAAGGCCGATGGTTTTTCCATCGGCCTTTTTGTTTGTTCATGACTGCCTGGGAATAAACTTGCCAAGCCGGTACACTGATCCGTCGTCGGAAAGAAACCATCCATCTCAAAGAAGTCGGATTTTACGTTATCCAATGTCGCAATTAGTCATTGAAGAGAAACGCGCAACCCAAGTTGCGAACATACTCTCGGTCGTAATCCCATTGGTTGTCGCAATCCTATTAGGGGTACGGACCAAGGTTGATTTAGGGACATGGACCAAAATGCTGCCACATGCCATCGGCGCAATCAACACGTTAACTTCCATTCTTCTGGTGCTCGGTTTGGTGGCGCAGAAGTTGGGAAAGATTGGATTGCACCGATTGGCGATGACGACCGCCTTTTCTCTTGGCGCCATTTTCTTGGTCTGCTACGTAACGTACCACCTATCGAATCCGTCGACCAAATTCGGGGGGAGTGGAGTTTTGCGAGGCTTGTACTATGTCTTACTCCTTTCGCACATTGGTTTGTCGTTGATTGTTCTTCCATTGGTCCTTAGAGCGTTTCTGTTTGCTCTCACGAATCAAATTTCAAGGCATCGTCGAGTCGCAAAATACGCGTACCCAATTTGGCTATATGTTTCAACGACTGGCGTCATCGTGTATCTCCTGATTTCGCCATACTACAAGTCGCAGTAAGGCGAGTGGTAACTGAGTTATCTGAGGGCGGTAACGGTTGGAATCGCCGAGCCACTCTGGTTTACCCAGCGGGACGCCATGCCCCATTGGCTGCTTTACTTTTTTGCAGCTTCCGGCAACTCCATGACTTCCACTTTCCGAATCAGCACTTTACTTCCTGGATCATGCTGTTGGAACGCAAAGTGTCCATCTTTGAAAGTCGTGGCAAAATCAAGGTATTCGAATAGTTCGTCGCCGTTCACGGTAATCTTGATTCGAGTCATGGCTTTTCCTCGCCAAATGTCATCGCGAACTTCGAGTTCGTAGGTGAACCAAGTATCGGGTTCGACAAGACGTTTGTAGACATGGCACATGCCATAAAGCGACCCGGTTCGGATAGGATCTGTGTGGGTGCTGTCGATCTGGGCCTCGTACCCATCCGAGAATCCTGGTTTTCGCGTGCAACGAAAATAAAGCCCGGAGTTCCCTTTATCATTGATCTTTACCTCAGCTCGGTACTTGAAGTTTTTGTAAGGCCCTTTGGTGCAAACGAGCATCGACGCGCTACCCGATCCAGCCAACGCACCATCCTTTACTTCCCAATTGCTATCCGACTTACCAACTTTCTCCCATCCGTCCATGGTCTTGCCGTCAAAGAGAGTAACCCACTGCGACTCTTGGGCCTGTAAGATACTAGGTGCAAGCATAACGAAAACGCTTAGCCAAACAGAAGTGAAATACGAATTGGATCGAGTCATTTTTAAAGGCTCCGTGAAAGGCATGAGAGGACGGTCGCACTCTGCGGACGCAGAAGCGGTTTAATCAATGGATCATACTGGTTGGCTCCATCACACAACAGCCCGTGGAACGCCCGAAGCTTGTTGAAACCGGATTCGACAACTGCGGGTTCAGAGGTTAGCCTTTACAATCCGTTAGTCCAAGATTCGCAAGTGACTTTCCCTTCCAAATTCCACATCCACGGTAAACCCATGAACCACCGCTTCTTAACCATTACATTCCTAGCAATTTTAAGTGTTTTCCACGGCCGCGTTTCATCCTGTCAAGGCGGAGACCCCGAAATCATCACGCTTTGGCCGGCAAAGGCACCTGGCGAGACAAAGGAAATTGCACCAGAGGGCGAGTTTACCGAAGGCGGTACTAGGTTCATTGCTGAAAAACCTATCTATTTAATCACTAACATCTCAAAGCCAGAATTAGCGATCTATCGACCCGATCCAGCTCGCAATACCGGTGCTGCCGTTATCATTTGCCCAGGGGGCGCGCATCGCTTGTTAGCCTATGATCTCGAAGGGACGGAAATCGCGAAATGGCTAAATACCATCGGCATCACGGGGATAGTGTTGAAGTATCGCGTGCCATTTCGCGATCCAGAATTCAAGTGCCTTGCTGCCTTGCAAGATGCTCAACGTGCCATCAGCGTTGTGCGAACACGCAGCAAAGAACTGGGCATCGAAACCGCCAAGATCGGAGTCATGGGTTTTTCGGCGGGGGGCGAGGTAGCTGCTAGGGCATCGCTGCAGTACAACGCAAGAAAGTATGAAAGAACAGACTCAGCAGACGACACGTCTTGCCGACCTGACTTTTCAATGTTGATTTATCCCGCCTACCTAGTGAATGACTCAAAATCGTTGCTAGAGGAATTGAAGCCTGCAACAGACGCACCCCAAACGTTCATGGTCCACGCTTGGGATGATCCCGTAACGCCATTGAGCAGTCTGTGCTTGGCGACTGAATTAAAGAAGGTCGGTGTCTCCTGTGAACTCCACCTCTTCGCAACTGGCGGCCACGGCTATGGAATGCGACATGTCGATGGTGTGCCTGTCACAGATTGGACTGCTCAAGCCACGCAGTGGTTGAGCAAAGCTGTGACAAAGAAATAGCCAGATCCTTCCAGCCAGACCCAGTTGTGCGCCTCGCGTAACCGCAGGGCGACGGCGAATAGAAATAAGAACAGGAGCTTCAACGCATGACAAACATCCCAACCAAGATCGATTCCATCCGTTCTCAATTTCCATCGCTTTCCCGAACCATCGATGGTAAGCCCGCCATCTATCTGGATGGGCCGGCTGGAACGCAAGTGCCGTTGTCGGTAGTAAAACGAGTTGCGGATTGCATGTTGAACCACAACGCCAATCGTTCAGGCTGTTTTGCGACAAGCCGCGAAGTCGATGCCGTCATGGATCGGAGTCATGAGGTTTTTGCGGACTTTCTCGGCGCACCGTCGGCAGATTCGATTGCTTTTGGCCCAAATATGACGTCGTTGACGCTGCAATTTTCGCGTGCCATATCGCGGCAATGGAAACCTGGCGATCAGATTTTGGTATCGAGTTTAGACCATGATGCCAACTTCACACCGTGGGTGTTGGCAGCGAACGATGCGGGTGTGGAGGTGAAGACGATTGGAATCCGGACTTCGGACGCTACCCTCGATATGGATTCTTTGGATGAATTATTGAGTGATCGAACGCGATTGGTCGCGGTTACTGCAGCGTCTAATGCGGTGGGCTCGCTGACGCCAATCCGTGAGATTGCCAAACGGGTTCACGCTGTTGGCGCAGAGCTATTCGTCGATGCTGTTCATCTAGCCCCCCACCGTACGATCGATGTCGCGGAATTGAATTGCGATTACCTCGTTTGTTCTGCATACAAATTCTTCGGCCCGCACATCGGTATCTTATACGGCCGGCGAAATCGAATGATGGAATTAACGCCTTACAAACTTAGACCTGCACCTGAGAGCTTGCCTGGTCGATGGATGACGGGAACTCAAAACCATGCCTGCATTGCGGGTGCAGCCGCGGCTGTGGAATACTTGGCTTCTCTTTCTCGTTTTTCTGATAACGGTACCAATCGACGATTACGAATCAAGGATGCCATGACGGAGATTACTAATTATGAATCGCAGTTGATCTCGCGGCTCATCGAGGGGCTGGCATCAATTCCGGGTATCAAGCTCTTTGGAATTGTGGAAAGCCATCGCATGAACGAGCGAGCTCCCACCGTCAGCTTTCAAGTAATCGGGATGAAATCGATCGATGTCGCTCAGTACCTCGGCAACCGAGGGGTGTTTTCCTGGCATGGCAACTACTATGCTTTACCCTTGACTCAAGCACTAGGGACCGAGCCAGACGGTATGGTCCGATTGGGTTGCATGCATTACAACACAATGGAGGAAATCGATCGAACAATCGAATGGGTGGAGGAAATGCCGTAGGTCCGCATCTCCGAGGCGGACAATCCAACGTCTCGGAGCTACGCTGCTACGAGTAGGTCCGCATCTCCGAGGCGGACAATCCAGCGTCTCGGAGATACGCTGCTACGAGTAGGTCCGCATCTCCGAGGCGGACATTCGCAACGTCTCGGAGATCGGCTGCTACAACGCGGCCCAAACAACCCCAAATCGAGGCCTAAAGCTTCATTAAACCTTAATATTGGAAGCGCCTCATCGGGTAATTGTTATAAGCCATTGCTAATAAGAAACGATGCAATGAGATTTTTGGCTATATCCAAGTGAAGGAAACAAAACTGTGTTCGGACTTGATTTTGGCTACTCGGTTTTACTTTTGCTATGTCTCTTCTGTGTCTGCGCATTCGAGTTTATCAATGGATTTCACGACACTGCTAACGCCGTTGCAACCGTTATTTACACGAATTCGATGAAACCTTGGCGTGCGGTATTGCTGTCCGGCATCCTAAATGGAGTCGGCGTTTTTGTTGGTGGAACTGCCGTCGCAATGGGAATCATCAATATGCTTCCTGTCGAAACACTGGTCGATCAGAATACGGTTCACAGCTTGGGGATGGTTGCAGCGATTTTATTAACGGCAATATTCTGGAACCTTGGAACGTGGCTTCTTTCAATTCCTGCATCGAGCTCTCATACCCTGGTGGGGGCAATCATCGGGGTGGGAATCGCATACAGTCTCCTTCCAGGAACGGGCGAGGCAGCAGTCAACTGGCACAAGGCTGGCGAAGTCGGGCTGTCTCTTTTGATATCTCCTCTCTTTGGGTTCGTACTAGCCCTAATGCTACTGTCGCTACTGTCGATGCTCTTTCGAAATAACGCGAGCCTATTCAAGTCGCCCGAGGGGGACACTCCCCCACCTTTGTGGATCCGTAGCGTATTGATTTTGACGTGCGGTTTGGTTTCCTTTTCGCATGGTTCCAACGATGGTCAAAAAGGGATTGGATTGATGATGTTGATCTTGATTGGGATCATTCCAGCTAAGTTCGCACTGGACGATCGTATCGACACAAACGAGATTGTTCAAACCGTGGATGCGATGCAGGAGAGCTTCGACATAGCGCAGTCGGATCCAGCGGTCGCTCCCTTTCAAACGACTCTCGATAAGGCGAGCGGACCGCTCAATCGTCTTGTCGAATTAACACGAAGCAATCCCTCCCAAAACGCGAGTGAGAAAATACAAGCATTCGAGATTCGCAGGAATATTCTTTTGCTCAGGAACGAAACGAAACATCTCAAGGATCATCCTGAGTATTCCAAGTCGACGACAATCAAATCGCTTTTCGGTAGAATCGAGAGGTTGAAACGGCACACAGACTACTCACCTACCTGGGTCATTGTCTTGATCGCGCTGTCGCTCGGCGTGGGCACGATGATCGGATGGAAGCGAATCGTTGTCACTATAGGAGAGAAGATCGGCAAAACACATTTGACCTATGCTCAAGGGGCTTCGGCAGAAATAGTTGCCGCTAGCACGATTACTGCCTCAACCTATTTGGGGCTGCCTGTCAGCACGACGCACGTCCTCTCGTCCGGGATTGCGGGTGCAATGTTTGCTACAGGTGGCACCAAAAACCTTGAAAGAAGTATGATCACCAAAATCTTGCTTGCTTGGGCACTAACGTTACCCGTGTGTCTGACTATGTCAGGTACTCTTTTCCTTATTTTCCGATATATGTTTGGCTAGTCACATGCGTCGATTCCCAAAGGACCTTGGCCTTTTCGCTGCCGCACTGATTTTGCTTGCCACCGGCATCTATTATTGGTTTGGCACGGGTTCAACTCGCTTAATCTCGTTGAAACTGACGGCTGGAGACGGTTCGGGGTTGCGTCATCGGCTCGCGACGGAGTTTTCGCGTGAAGCGGCCAATTCAGGAATTCAAATAATAGTAGAAGCGACGGAAGGTTCGGAATCGGCTTTGGAAAGACTGAGTCGGGGCGAATTCGATATCGCTTTGGTGCAAGGTGGACTTAAACACAATTTAGAATCCCCCATTCGACAGATAAGTGCCTTGCATATCGAGCCATTGCATTTGCTTGTGAAGCCAGACCTTCAGCGTTCCATCCGCGAGAGGGGCCTGTCGCAGCTTGCAGGGAATAGAGTGAATTTAGGTGCTTTAGGAAGTGGCACGCATTCGCTCGCAACCGAAGTTTTACAATTCGCAGGACTTCGTCCGGAAGGCGAGCCAGGCCTTGCCCATTATCGGCCAAACTCCTTGTCCTACACGGAACTCATGAAAGCTGATTCGAAGGATTTACCGAATGCAGTTTTTATGGTCTCGACGTTGCCATCTCCGGTCGCGGACTACTTGACCGACCAGCATGGATTTGGTTTGGTTCCACTTTTGTTTGGCGAGGCCCTTTCGTTGGAGGCATTTTCGGAATTGGGGACAGTTCCAATCGTTGGTTCCGTTGACAAGCAACATATTTATACGACCAGCATTCCCGCTTTCACTTATAGCGTCGAGCCTGCATCACCACCGGATGCACTGCAAACCATTGGTACTCGGCTGTTGTTGGTCGCAAACGAGCGCGTTGACGGCGAAAAGGTCAAGCGACTACTTGAATGCCTCTACCGATCGAATTTGATAAAAGCAGGAAGGCCAGCAAGCGATGCAAGCCTGTTGGATTTGCCCCCCGAATTTCCCTTGCACTCCGGAGCGGAACTCTACCGGCAACGGAACAAGCCGATTATTGCCGGGGATGCAATCGACTACCTTGAAAAAGTCCTGGCAATTGCTGCAACCGTGGCCGGTGGTACCTTTTTTCTTGTGCAATGGTACCTTCGATCCATTCGCAGGAGTCGCGAAGCCAACTTCGCGAGTTACATGGAGCGGGTGATCGCTATCGAGCATGAGTCGATGCAAAACGAACTTGCTGCCCAACTGGATCTTGGCATGCTGATTCGATTGCAACGCGAGTTAGCAGTTCTCAAGTCCGATGTCGTAAGCAAATTTGCGGCCGGAGATTTGGCCGGGGAAGCGCTCATCAACGGCTTCCTCGCTATGGTGAATGACGCACGAAATCAATTGACTCGGCTCATTTTGCATCAACGAGAGAACATCGAACAGCTGGCTGCTACCCAAAATCATCCAGTGAATGAAGTCTGGCGTGAACAATCACGAACGACGACTTCGAATTCCTCACCCAATGCATAAGCTATTGGCCATTGAAGTTGTGGCCGATAAGTGCTTACGGTAGCTGGATCCATGAGCACTCAGGCTGTTTCAAGAATCGCCTGAGGCATGAGTTTGCGGGTCGTTTTCATCCTGCCCTTTGCCTTTTTTCCTCGCCATAGCGACAACGCGACTAAGGCAGTGTAAATTAGTTTAGCCTATCCGAAAAAGTGCGTCTCGATAACTCACTTTTTGCTGAGCAAAAACGGACAAAGATAGTTGATTAATTTTTATCCTAATGCACTCTTCCGAGACGGTCTTTCATTGAATCGCGTCATCCTCCCACTGTTTTACTGCATCGTGTTAACGTCGACACTGTTTGCAGCGGATCCAACAAGTAGACCCAATTTCATTTGGATCATGGCTGACGATCTGGGATATGGCGATCTGGGCTGTTATGGACAAAAGGTTATAACGACACCAAACTTGGATCGAATGGCGAATGAGGGATTGAGGTTTACCCATTTCTACTCTGGCGCAACGGTTTGCGCTCCATCGCGAAGCGTGCTGATGACTGGACTGCACCATGGACACACGCGCGTTCGCGGAAACGCAGGACAGAAGAATCCCATAGCCCAGGCATTGCGCCCGGATGATTTGACCATTGCAAGTGTACTTCAAAAGGCAGGCTATCGCACTGCACTCATTGGCAAGTGGGGACTAGGAGACGATGGACCTGCTGACACCGGTTTGCCAAGAAAACAAGGTTTCGATGAGTTTTTAGGATATCTCAATCAGAACCATGCGCACAACCACTTCCCTAGTTTTCTATGGAAGAACGAAACGAAGATTTCGCTGCCCAACGTCGTAATTCCTGTCGGAGATAATGGTGGCGGTTATGCTTCAGAAGCGAGAGTCTTTGCAGACGACATGTTCGCCGATCAAGCGATCGAGTTTGTAAAGGAAAACAGATTAAGACCGTTCTATTTGTACTGGAGCATGGTCATTCCGCACGCGAACAACGAGCGAACTCGCGCATTGAAGAACGGCGCCCAAGTACCTGACTTTGGGCCCTATGCCGACAAGGACTGGCCCGATCCCGACAAAGGGCAAGCAGCCATGATCTCCCGTCTTGATGGCTACGTTGGTCGAATGCTCGCGACATTGAAAGATATCGGACTGGCCGAAAACACACTTGTACTGTTCACCAGCGATAACGGACCACACAACGAAAGCAACCACGACCTCAAGCGATTTAATCCTGCAGGACCTTACTCCGGAATCAAACGCAGTTTGACCGACGGCGGTATTCGAGTACCGCTGATAACGTGGTGGCCGAACAAGATAAAGCCTCATACCGAGTCGGAGCACGTAGCTTATTTTGGTGACTGGATGGCAACGGCTGCTGAGTTGGCTGGCGCAGAAGTACCTGGGGGCTTGGATTCTATAAGCCTGTTGCCTACGTTGCTTGCAGACAAGGCAAAACAAACTCAGCACGAGTTTCTATACTGGGAATTCCACGAAGGGGGCTTCAAGCAAGCTGCACTGTATCAAGGACGCTGGAAAGGTATTCGCCAGGGCGGTCCCGAAGCGGCTATCAATCTCTTTGACCAATCGAGCGACATTGCCGAAAAAACAAACGTAGCAGACAACCATCCAGAAATCGCCTTCAAAATCGGCGAATACTTGAAATCAGCCCGTACCGAATCGTTCGACTGGCAGCCAATTTGGTAGTGTAGAACGGCACTCCTAGGCTGTGCATTTATTACTGTCGCCTTTCGCTCCACGAAAGTTCGACGCGTTAACACACTTTTGCGGAGCAAAAGGCGACAAACTTCTGCACCTTGCGAATAAATTCACAGCCTATCCGTGCCGTTTTTTCCACCGGTCCCTGTTGCCTGAAGCTCCCCCTATTTACCCGTAGTCCTGGAACATCCCATGCGAATCCTCCTCTCGCTGTGCTTGTTGATTGCTGTTGATTGTCTCGCACCAAGAGTCTCGGCAGCGGACAAGCAGCCAAACGTCTTGTTCCTAATCTCCGACGACTTGAATAATATGCTCGGATGCTATGGCGATCCAAAAGCCAAGACACCGAATATCGATCGCTTGGCGGCTCGAGGAGTGCGATTCGACCGATCGTATTGCACTTTTCCTTTGTGCGGTCCAAGCCGCAATTCCATGTTGACGGGTCTCTATCCGAATAGCACTGGCATACTGGCAAACTCACAAATCTTTCGACAGACCATCCCCTCGCAACACAGTTTGTCACAAACCTTACGGTTGTCAGGATACTTCGCGGCAAGAATTGGCAAGCTGTATCACTACAACGTTCCAAACTCAATCGGTACCAATGGTCATGATGATCCGGGCTCCTGGGAATTGGAGTTGAATCCGGCCGGCGTCGACCGGATGGAGCATCATCCCGATATTTTCTCGCTTACGCCTGGCCAGTTCGGTGGCACACTCAGCTGGCTCGCGTCTCCGAAAAGCGACCAGTATCACACCGATGGACTGATGGCGGAGGATGCCAATTGGGTATTGGAAAGGTGCGCCAAGCGAAAGGATCGGCCCTTCTTTCTAGCTGTCGGATTCTTTCGTCCACACACGCCCTATGTAGCACCCAAGGAACCTTACTTTGGCTGGTACCCCGAGAAAGAAATGCGTGTGGTTGGGAACATTAAGGAGGATCAGTCCGACATTCCTGCTGCCGGGCTAGCCAGTTACAAAAAGGAACAGGACCAATTGACGGACGACCTTCGTCGGCAGAGTCTTCAAGCTTACTACGCAAGTATCAGCTTTATGGACGCTCAGGTCGGACGGGTCATTGATTCACTCGACCGACTCGGGCTAGCTGACAATACAATCATCGTCTTCACCAGCGATCATGGATATCATACGGGAGAGCATGGTCTGTGGCAGAAGATGAGTCTATTCGAGGAAAGCTCTCGCGTGCCGATGCTAATCGTTGCACCGGGTGTTGCGGCCAAAGGAGGCGTTGCCAAATCGCCTGTCTCCCACATCGATCTTTTTCCGACACTTACTGAGCTTTGCGGCGTAAAAGCGCCATCGAATATTCAAGGCCAAAGCCTTGTCCCCATGTTGAAAGATCCGAGTGTCGTTGGCCGAGGTTGGGCCATTACGCAAGTGACCCGAGGTGCTGTAGGACCTCGTGCAGCCCAGAATCCAAACGCGAAAGACAAGAGTTTCTTCGGATACAGTCTTCGCACTCCACGATGGCGGTACACTGAATGGGATGAGGGAAATCAAGGTCGTGAGCTCTACGATCATGACAAGGATCCGCTGGAACTAACCAACTTGGCGCTGAAACCAGAGCATGCCAAAACCGTCGACGAGCTTTCCGTTCAAATACGGTCCGCGGCCAAATCCACCTTCCCTCCGTCCGGCGAGACTCCTGAACTTAAAACGGCCCTGTGGGCGCCCCTTTTGACGGAACCTTGAATGCCATAACATGAATACGCCAAGCTGCTTGAAGTCAATCGATAATCGCTTCCAACTTTCCCCGGCGGTGGTGGCATTCGCTTTGCTCGTTGGCTTGGCGAAGTGTCTTGCCGCAGACCCGCTTCCCAATATTGTTGTCATGTTGGTCGATGACATGGGGGTCATGGATACATCGGTACCTTTTTTGACGGACCCATCAGGTCAACCAAAACGGTATCCGCTAAACGATTTCTACCGTACACCCTATATGGAAAGGCTCGCGGCCCGCGGGGTCCGTTTCAATAACTTCTGCGCGATGAGTGTCTGTTCGCCAACTCGGATCTCGATCATGACAGGGCAGAACGCGGCTCGACATCGCACCACCAATTGGATTAACCCCGACAAGGACAATTCAGGACCGAATGGGCCACCCAATTGGAATTGGAAAGGGCTAAAAAAGAATAGCGTTACACTCGCTAGGCTACTTCAAGCGAACAACTACCGAACAATTCATGTTGGCAAAGGCCACTTCGGACCCAGTGCGAGCGAAGGCGAGAACCCTCTCAATTTGGGCTTCGACGTTAACGTCGGCGGTACGTCCATTGGCCAACCTGGTAGCTACTTTGCTGAACAGAACTTCGGTCTCAACGGAAAGCGAGACAGCAAAGCCGTACCGAACTTAGATAAGTACCATGGGTCCCACACCTTCCTGACTGAGGCACTTACGATCGAAGCCAATGCCAAAGTTTCCGAAGCGGTACGCGAGAAAAAACCGTTCTTCCTCTACTTCCCGCAATACGCCGTCCATGCCCCATTCAATTCCGATCCGCGATTCGCAGAGAATTACAAAGCGTCCGGCAAATCGCCGCAGGCCCAAGCGTTTGCAACACTGATTGAAGGCATGGACAAGTCACTCGGGGACGTACTGAATCACCTCGATTCCCTTGGCGTTGCCGACAACACGCTCGTGTTCTTTTTAGGTGACAACGGTAGCGACGCACCCCTTGGCAACCAACATGAAGTTGCTTGTTCAGCCCCGTTGCGGGGCAAGAAAGGAGCACACTATGAAGGCGGCATGCGTGTTCCTTTCATCGCGGCATGGGCCAAGCCGAAACTGGACCAAACAAACCAAAAGCGGTTGCCGATCCCATCAGAAGCAATCCAGTCTCAACAAGCCTCCGTCTGCGATTTGTTTCCGACCCTATTGAACTTAGTTGGAATCGAACAACCAAGTGGGCATAAGGTAGATGGATATTCTTTGGCCGCACTCTTGTCGGGCAAGCTTGATTCTGGACGAAACGAATCCTTCTTGATGCATTACCCTCATTCGCCTCATCGCAGTGACTACTTCACCGTCTATCGTGATGGTGCATGGAAAGTTATTTACCACTACTTCCCGTCCGCGGTTTCCGAAGGGTCGCACTACCAGCTTTTCAATCTCGCAGAGGATCCGTTTGAGCAAAGTAACCTCGCAATGAAAAAGCCAGACGTGCTAGCACGGATGATGAGTAGCCTGATTGAAGCCTTGTTAAGCCATGATGCGGTATACCCTAGATCCGAAGACGGATTGCCGTTAAAACCCAAGATTCCTCAGCAATAGTCGTCGTGGCCGACGCTGCTAGCGTCGGTTTGAATGCTGGAGAGTCTCGAATGCTGGAGAGTCTCGGATGCTAGCAGCATCCGCCACGAGAATGATGAAACACTCTTTGCAAATTTTACTCGCGTTCCTTCTCATGCCTTGTGTTACAAGCTTGGCTGCGGATGCGTCGCCAACGCTGACGAAACCCAATATTGTCTTCATTCTGGCGGACGACCTCGGTCAACGAGATCTAGGTTGCTACGGAAGCACGTTTTACGAGACGCCGAATCTCGATCGAATGGCTAGGGAGGGAGCCTTGTTCACAAATGCCTACGCCGCTTGCCCAGTTTGTTCGCCCACTCGAGCGAGCCTTATGACAGGCCAATGGCCGCAGCGACTAGGAATCACCGACTACATCGGTGCTCCCGCGAAACCCGAGGCTTGGAATCGCAATACGAAAATGCTCCCAGCTCCATACACGGAGCTTCTGTCGCTGGAGAAGCCGACTCTCGCGAAAGCCATGAAGGATGCAGGCTACGCAACTTTCTTTGCTGGCAAGTGGCATCTGGGGCCAGAAGGCTATTGGCCTGAAAATCAAGGATTCGATATCAACATGGGGGGCCATGATCGCGGCGGACCCTACGGTGGCAAAAAATACTTTTCGCCGTACGGAAATCCTCGCCTGACCGATGGCCCGGATGGGGAACATCTCCCTGATCGGCTAGCCACCGAGACCGCGAAGTTTATTGAAGCCAACCAAGATCGACCTTTCTTCGCTTATTTCGCTTTCTATTCCGTGCATACTCCGTTGATGGCGCGTGAGGACTTGCAGAAGAAGTATGAGGAAAAACGCAAGCGACTTGGGCTGCAAGCTCAGTGGGGAAAAGAGGATACACGCGACGTTAGGCTCAATCAAGATCATGCAGTATATGCCGGCATGGTGGAAGCCATGGATCTTGCTGTTGGCAAAGTTCTTAACAAACTTGACGAGCTTGGACTGCGCGACAACACGCTCGTGTTCTTCACAAGCGACAACGGCGGTCTGTCGACAAGCGAAGGCTGGCCAACCTCGAACTTGCCGCTGCGAGGTGGCAAAGGCTGGATGTACGAAGGAGGTATTCGAGAACCCTTCCTTGTTCGTTGGCCGTCGGTGATTACGGCTGGTCGCGTTGTCAATTCGCCGGTCAGTAGCCCCGATATATTTCCAACTCTGCTTAACGTAGCCAACGCAAAGCCTAGGTCTGGGCAAACGCTTGATGGGTTGAGCCTCGTACCGGTATTTAAGGGTGGTGAACTTCCTGAGCGACCGCTGTTCTGGCATTATCCGCATTACGGTAACCAAGGTGGAGCACCGGCGGCCGCCATTCGACAAGGCGATTGGAAGTTGATCTGGACCTTTGAAAATGAGCGACTGGAGTTGTTCGATCTGGCAACCGATTTAGGCGAAAAAAACAACTTGATTGAGTCCGAACCAGCGCGTGCCCAAGCCCTTCAACTTGCGTTGAAAGCTTGGCAAAAGGATGTGGGTGCGAAGTTGCCTACGCGCAATGTGAAATTTGATCCCTCGAAGCCCAACGGCCGATTCGCTGCGCGTCCAAAATGAATGACTTTCTTTCCTGTTTCAGGTCGGTACGGATGCTAGCAGCATCCGCCACGAGAATTATGAAATACTTTCTGCCATTCTTAATCGGTTTCCTTTTCGTGCCATCTGTTGCAAGCTTGGCTGCGGATCGTCCAAATGTTTTGTGGGTCACCAGCGAGGACAATAGTCCGTATCTGGGTTGCTACGGTGATCCGCTTGCAAAAACGCCCAATTTAGATCGATTAGCGGAACAAGGGGTGCGATATCGCAACGCTTTTGCCAATGCGCCGGTCTGCTCGGTCGCCCGCACGACGCTCATCACTGGAATGTATGCTTCCTCGATCGGCGGCCAAAACCATCGAAGCAACGTTGCAATGCCGAAGCAGTTTCAACTCTATCCAGAACACCTACGCGCTGCGGGTTATTACTGCACCAACAATTCCAAAACGGACTACAACTTCCCCGGTGGTCTAAAGAGTTGGAATGCGAGCAGCGCAAAAGCGAGTTACGATAACCGGCAACCGAATCAGCCATTCTTTGCAGTCTACAACTTGACCACCAGCCACGAGAGTCAGGTAGCACCGAAGAACGGAAAAAACGTTTTCCGCATTGCTCCGGACAAAATCGTCTTGCCTCCTTATCACCCAGACACCTCCGTTATTCGACGCGATTGGGCCAACTATTATGACCAAATAACACTCATGGACCAGCAGGTTGGTGAACTTCTCGCAAAACTCGAAAACGACGGACTGGCTGAAGACACGATTGTGTTTTACTACAGCGATCACGGGGGCGGACTGCCTCGCGGCAAACGCAACATCCACGACTCCGGAACCCGTGTTCCGCTAATTATGACGTTTCCGAAAAAGTGGGCTCATTTGGCACCAGCCAAGCCTGGTGAGTGGGTGAACGACCTCGTCAGCTTCGTGGATATTCCTGCAACGTTATTCAGTCTTTGCACCATTCCGATTCCCGAAAACTATGAAGGAAGTCCTTTCCTCGGCGAGAAAAAAGCCGTTCCACGCGATCACGTCTTTCTTTATCGCGGCCGCATGGATGAACGCTACGACACAGTGCGTGCTGTCCGCGATAGCGAGTTCCGTTATGTTCGCAATTACTCCCCGCATCGTCCTTGTGGGCAGCAATATTCCTATCCTTTCAAGGTCCTGCCAACCATGAGGTCTTGGTACGACGAGTTCCTCGCGGGCCATTGCAATGAAGCTCAAGCAAGTTATTGGAAACCCAAAACTCCGGAAGAGTTTTATTCGATCGCAGACGATACTTTCGAGTTGCGAAACTTGATCTCAGAGCCGAATCGGGCGGAATCGATTGCGAAACTGCGGACTGCGCTTCAATCGCATATCCTTTCGACTCGCGACACGGGCTTTATTCCAGAGGGCATGTTTCAGAAACTCTCTGGCAACAAGACCCTTTATGACTACGCGCACAGCGATGCTTACCCGCTAGAACAGATTTTCAGTATGGCCAATATGGCAAGCGACGGTGAACCGCGGAACTTGCCGTCCCTAGTCACTTCTCTGGATGATCCAGACCCGATCGTTCGGTACTGGGCCGCCACGGGATGTCTCATTCTCAAGAACAAAGCGTCGCCGGCCAAAGCCAAGTTAACAGAACGGCTGAAGGACGATTGGGCCGATGTTCGCGTGATTGCCGCCGAAGCGATCGGACAGCTTGGCGAACTTGATGCAGCGATCGAAACCATTAAGGAAGTGCTCCAAACAGGTAACCCTTACGAATCCTTGGCCGCACTCAATTCACTCGACGTTCTTCGATCGGAAGGCTTGATTCGACTAGAGGTAGCACGAGAAATCGTGCGAGACTTGAAACTCGCTGAGCCTGCAGATCGAATAGCAGACTTTATTTTGAACTAACCAATACTTCAGCGCGGCGTGGTTCCATTGTCGCCTTTCGCTCCGCGAAAGTGTGCTTTTGCTGAGCAAAAGTCGACACATTGCGATGTAGTACTACCCAAGTACCTTTTAATGATGATTGCCAAACTCATGCGACTGTTGCTTTCTATCCTTTCGTTGGTTCACTGTTTCCTTTTCTTCAGGAAAGCAGAATGCGCTGACCTTTCGAATCGACCTAACATCGTTATCCTCTACGCCGACGACATGGGTTACGGCGATTTGGGGGTTCAGAATCCTGACTCCAAGATTCCGACGCCGAATCTCGATAAACTTGCCAGATCTGGGATGCGTTTCACGGATGGGCATAGTTCTTCCGGCGTTTGCACGCCTAGCCGCTACGCCATGCTGACTGGCCGATTCCATTGGCGAAAATTCCATTCCATCGTCAACTCATTCGATCCTCCGGCAATAGACTCGGAATTAACCATAGCCGAAATGCTCAAAACCAAGGGGTATCGGACTGCTTGCATCGGCAAGTGGCATCTGGGTTGGAATTGGAATGAAATAAAGCAACCTGGAGCGATGCTTGAACCGGTCGAGGATGGCAAAGCCAAAGCCTATGCACCAAACGCATTCGACTGGTCGAAACCGATTTCCGGAGGACCACTTTCGCATGGTTTCGATTATTACTTTGGAGACGATGTACCCAATTTTCCTCCATACGCCTGGTTTGAGAATGATCGCGTTATCACCAACCCAAGCGAACCGCTAAAGATCACGCCACAGACAGCGGAAGGCAACTGGGAAGCGAGGCCGGGCCCAATGACACCCGGCTGGGATTTCTATGCCGTCGTGCCAAGGCTTCGGCAGCAAGCAGTCGAATGGGTCGGAAAACAGAAAGGTAAAACCGAGCCGTTCTTTCTTTACGTTCCTTTCAATTCGCCTCATGCTCCAATTGTGCCAACCAGTGAGTACCTGGGTAAATCGCAAGCGGGTGGCTATGGTGACTTCATGGTTCAGACCGATGACAACGTCGGTCGAATTCTGAAGGCGCTCGAGGACAATGGTTTTGCGGCTAACACGTTAGTCATCTTCACTGCGGACAATGGAGCTGAGCGTTACGCTTATGACCGACTGAAGAAGTTCCAACATCGAAGCTCCGGCCCGTTGCGAGGCCTCAAACGCGATCTATACGAAGGTGGGCACCGTGTACCGTTTATTGTCAAATGGCCGGGTGTAGTCAAGCCAGACACGGTGAGTAATGCAATGATCAGTCAGGTCGACTTGATGGCTACGATTGCGAGTATTGTAGGCTTTGAACTCTCCGCCAACGCAGCAAACGACAGTCACAATCTTTTACCCGTTTGGATAGAAAACGGTCCAAGCCCTCGGCACAGTATCGTCCATAATACGAACGCAAATGCATATGCCATTAGGCACGACAACTGGGTGTTGATTGCCAACAAAACAGGAGCCCATTCCAATGTTCCCATCTGGTTCGATGAGGAAAATGGATACGTCAAGAATGAGCATCCAGGCGAGCTCTACGATTTGAGCGTTGATCTGCCGCAGAAGAAAAATCTCTATGCAACCAGGCCTGATAAGGTTCAGGAATTAACGGCTCTGCTGGAACATATCCGGGCAACGGGGCAGGTGCGTTAACGTAGATCCGTCTCTCCGAGACGGATGTCCTGACTCCCAACGCTGCTCGTGTACGTCGATTGCATTGTCTTCAAAGAGCCAACTTCCGCCCGTTGCTCGACCGTGGCTTTGAAGGAGACTGCCAAAGCGATTTCGAGATGGCTGACCGCCAGCCGCGGAGCGGGCTGGCCTACGTAGATCGACTATCGAATAACGAAGTTGCATAATCTCGATGCGTCTTACAAGCAGCCTGATGCTCAAGCATCGTTGCAACGAGAGCCGTCCAGCCAGTCTGATGGTTAGCGCCAAGTCCTCGCCCCGTGTCGCCGTGAAAGTACTCGTGGAAAAGCATCAGGTCTTTCCAATGAGGATCCTTGGCGTATCGTTCATCGTTTCCGTGACACGGCTTTGCACCTTGTTCGTTTCTTTTGAACAACAAAATTAGTCTTCGCTCGATTTCGTCTGCAACTTGTTTCAGATTCATCAAGATGCCTGAACCAGTGGGGCATTCCACTTGAAACGTGTCTCCATAGAACTCGTGGTACTGACGGAGCGACTCCACGATCAAGTAGTTAAGTGGAAACCAGACAGGGCCCCGCCAGTTGCTGTTGCCGCCAAACATCCCGGTGTTGCTTTCGCCAGGGACGTAACCGACCGACTCGGTGCCACCCGAATGTTCGAAGACGAACGGTTGTTCACCGTAGTGGGCTGACATGGATCGAATCCCAAAGGGTGATAAAAACTCCTTCTCGTCCAACATGTATTTTAAAAGACTGCGAAATCGTTCGGTGGAGGGAATGGCCAATAGCCGCATCGCCATCGTCGAACCGGCGGGGCAAAATTTCTCCATGTAGGCCATGTGCTTAGCCATTTGTGGCCTGTTTTTCAAAAACCAGTTCATTCTGCGTTGGAAGCTTGGCAGTCGCAGCAATGTCGACTCGTGGATCATGACGTTGGAGCACAGCGGAATAAGTCCAACGAGCGAGCGAACTCGCATCGCGGTGCTTTTTCCATCCCGAAGTAGGTGGTCGTAGTAGAAGCCATCTTCTTTTTCCCATAGACCGGTACCGTGCAAGGCGTTCATTGCTTCGGCAATCGCGACGTAATGCTCGAAAAACTTGCTTGCCATATCCGAATACGCTTGGTTCTCTTCCGCTAACTCCAGCGCCATTTGCAACATGTTGCCACAGAAAAAAGCCATCCACGCCGTCGCGTCTGCTTGATCCAGCGTTCCACCGCCTGGCAGCGGCTTGCTCCTATCGAATACGCCAATATTGTCGAGTCCCAAAAAACCGCCGCTGAAAACATGTTGCCCTCGCGTGTCCTTTCGATTGACCCACCAGGTGAAATTGAGCAGCAGTTTTTGAAAGGTCCGAGCCAAAAACTCTTTGTCGCCACTCAGTTTGTAAACATGCCAACAGGCCCATGCATGAACCGGTGGATTCACATCGTTTAGTGCCCATTCATAAGCTGGGATTTGGCCATTGGGGTGCATGTACCATTCCCGAAGCAAGAGAATCAGTTGATTCTTAGCGAATTCAATATCGACCCGTGCCATCGGGATCATATGAAACGCAACGTCCCAGGCCGCGTACCAAGGATATTCCCATTTGTCAGGCATGGAAATAACATCGCGATTGAAAAGATGCGTCCAGTCGCTGTTGCGTCCGACGTCACGACCGGGGGGTGGTGGCGGACTGTTCGGATCACCATGGATCCACGAATTCACTACATAATAATAGAACTGTTTCGTCCAAAGAAGGCCCGCATAGGCTTGCCTGGAAATGCTCTTTTCCTCGGTGCTAAGTTGTGTTGGAATGCAGTGTGCGTAAAATTCATCCGATTCGGCTTGTCGCAGAGCAATGGTCGCTTCGAAGTCCTCGCCGAATCGCCTGTCACCGAAAATTGGGTTCATGATCGGTTTAGGTATTGCAGCCTTGGATGTATCCTCGTTCATCATGGAATCAAGCGAAATGCCCGATAGCCTACAACGAATGACCAGTGGTTCATCCGGCTTGATGATCGCAATGGTGTGGGCAGCGCATTTGGTACCAAAAGTTTTTAAGTCAGCCCCATTCGCTTCGCCATTGACAACACAGTTATGGAAGGCATCCTTGAAGAAAGTACCCGAAGTCGGAGCGCCAGGATGGCGGTTTGGATTGGTTTCATTTTCGGTGAATAACCATACCGGCTTCTCACCCGTAGAACCGACTTCGACTCGAAACTCAAAGTGGCCAAGCGTCTCATGGTCGCAGAGCACAACTCCGTTTGGTTCATTGGGTGACTTGTGCAATCGCATGCGAGGCTTGCTCGTGCAGCCATCGTGTTCGCAGCCCCATATCCAGGAGTTGTGAAACCATAGCTGTGGCAATACATGCAGAACGGCAGGAGCTGGTCCACGATTATGGACGGTCAGTTGGATCAGGATGTCGTCCGTGTCCGCCTTGGCGTATTCAATCTGGCAATCGAAATAGGCTTCGTTGTCGAAGGCATTGGTATCGAGTAACTCATATTCGTTTTCGGTTCGCGATCGCCGACGATTGATATCGGCCAAGTTTTCATAGGGAAACCGAGCTTGAGGGTATTTGTAGAGCCCTTTCATGTAGGAATGGGTGGGTGTTGAGTCTAGGTAGTAGTAGCACTCTTTAACGTCTTCGCCGTGATTGCCCTCGGGGCCGGACAGTCCAAAAAGCCGTTCCTTGAGAATCGGGTCCCGATTGTTCCAAAAGGCAAAGGAAAAGCAGAGGCGTCCCTGTCGATCACAGATCCCGAGTAAGCCATCTTCACCCCAACGGTAAGCTCGGGAGCGGGCATGATCATGCGGAAGAAAGTACCAAGCCTCTTGGTTTTGCGAATAATCTTCTCGGACAGTCCCCCACTGCCTTTCCGAAAGATAACCACCCCAACGTTGCCAATTTGCCTGCCGTTGTTTCGCATCGACCAAGCGTTGATGCTCTGCAGTCTGCCGCAACGCCTCCGAAGTTGGAAAGCACATCGAGGCTGGCGGTTTTTCACGATTCGACATGGATCAGGCTACGAAAGACGAAAGAATGGATTGCTTGACTCCCTGAGCTTATCGTTTTTTCCGCGATTTGTCTTTAGGACGCTCGCGTCACGGGCGTGCCGGTTCTCGAAACGGTCTTTCTGTGTACCATAAGGCCAGCGGCAGATTGGGGTATCCCAACCCGAAGCGTCAGCGAGGGACAATTACGCAGGTCCATCACTTACCTTCCAAGTCCTGATTGGAAGTTTTTACATCGCCGCTCGCCTAACAGCGCAGAGTACTTGTTGTCCAAAAAATGGTATTTCGACGTAAATATGCCCCAATCAAACCCAACCTTCATCAATCGTGAACTCAGTTGGCTCGAGTTCAATCAACGAGTCCTAGACCAAGCCCTTTACACTAAAGTGCCTGTGCTCGAACGTCTCAAGTTCCTTGCCATAACGGCGAGTAATATGGACGAGTTCTTCATGGTAAGAGTTGGCGGGCTTCAGCTGCAACAGGCGCGAGGGATCGAAACGGCCGATCCAAGCGGGAAGTCGGTGACAGAACAGCTCGAGCTAATTTACGAACGTGTCAACGCGATTATTCGAGATCAGTACGATTGTTTTTTGAAGGCGGTTGAGCCTACTTTAACCGCAGAGGGGCTAGAGCGTATCTCCGTCCGCAATGCTTCCGCCCGCCATCGCGAAGCCATTACTCGTTTCTTTCAAGAGGAAATCTATCCGGTCATTTCGCCGATGGACATCGATCCGGAGAGTCCATTTCCGATCCTTGCCAATCTCGGACTGCATCTGTGCGTGCGAATGGCTAGCGGAGATTCCGAGAAACCGCATCGCTTTGCTTTCATACCCTTGGGGAAGGTGCTATCTCGGTTCATCACTCTGCCGAGCGATCGCGGCTACAACTACGCCTTGATTGAAGACGTTACAGCGGAATTGGTTGACCAGTATTATCCAGGGAAGCGAATCGATGAATGCGTCGCATTTCGAGTGACGCGGAATGCGGATGTTTCCGTGCGCGAGGACAGCGCTGCGGATTTGATGATGGGCATGCAAGAGGTGCTGCATTCGCGACGTTCAGCTGGCTTTGTTAGGCTCGAAATTGCCGAGACGGTCTCGGAGACAACGCTCCACTTCCTGCAAGACCAGCTGGGGCTGAACCCGTGCGACGTATTTAAGTTCCCCGGCCCATTGGATCTCTCAAGCATGATGTACCTCACCGACATGGAGGGGTTTCCGGCTCTGAGAGATACGGCTTGGATTCCGCAGCGTTCGCCCGCCATTGACCCGACTCAAAGCATGTTCAAAGCCATTGGTGAACGCGATTTGCTCCTCTGCCATCCGTATGAGAGCTTTGAGCCGGTCGTGCGACTGCTTGAGGAGGCTGCGGACGATCCTGATGTCTTGGCCATCAAGCAAGTGCTGTATCGAACGAGCCGCAAGAGTCCCATTGTGGCTTCCCTCAAGAAAGCAGCCGAGCGAGGCAAATACGTCACCGCGATCGTCGAGTTGAAGGCCAGATTCGATGAAGCTCGCAATATTGAATGGGCTCGCGAATTGGAACGTTCTGGGGTCCAAGTCATTTACGGGGTGCGTGGCCTGAAGACACACGCCAAGATATGTATCGTGGTGCGCCGCGAACCCTCAGGCATTGTCCGCTATGTTCACTTTGGAACCGGGAATTACAACGAAACGACCGCTCGAATGTACAGCGACATCAGCTACATGACTTGCAACGAGTCGTTGGGGCGAGATGCCAGTGCGTTCATCAACGCAATCACCGGATACAGTCAGCCGCAGCCTTACGACAAGCTGGATTCCGCCCCGTTAGGACTTCGGAAAAAGCTGCTAGCGCTCATCCAAGCTGAAACTATCAACAAACGCAACGGTCAAAAAGCTTATATCGCTGGCAAAATGAATTCGCTGGTCGATCCGGATATCATCAAGGCTTTGTACGAAGCCAGTCAAGCCGGTGTGATCATCCGGCTCAACATACGTGGTGTTTGTTGTCTGCGTCCGGGGGTGCCGGGCTTAAGCGAAAACATTTCGGTCATCAGCATCGTCGATCGATTTCTAGAACACGCACGTGTCTTCTATTTTTATCATGGAGGGGATGATGCGGTGTTCATCAGCAGCGCGGATTGGATGCCTCGCTCGTTCGACCGACGGGTCGAGTTGCTGGTACCGATTGAGGATACGGGATCCCGCCGCCGATTGATGGAAATTCTCGATACCTACTTTCGAGACAATCAGAACGCGTGGCGTCTGGGAAGCGATGGCCGCTACACGCGAATTCATCCAGAACAAAATCAGGCCAAGTTTCGAGCGCAGCGGTTTTTGTATGAATCTGCAGTAGCCGCAATCAAGAAGGCCGAGCAAGCCGCAAGAACGACCTTTGAACCTCACAAGGCTGCGGCTACACGCGAAACCTAACGCGTTAAGGGCTACATTTCATTCCGGGAAACGGGATCGCACGATCCAATCCAAAAACGAATTACATATTCGGGGCCCCCATTTCAATCTTATTGCCGAATCGCCAACGGCAAGTCTCTCAACTGAAACCGGCAACACATCATCTAGCACGGCGTTCGTGGCCAATTCCAATTCATTTTTAGCCGTTGTGAGAGTACAGTCGATAGGCTTGGGTAACTCCGAAATTTTCTCGAGTGTAGCACGGCACTCCGTGCCGTGACTCATAACGTCCTCGACCCGTGAAACCGATCGCTCCAACCCACTGATTCCCGACGCATTTCCCCGCATCGCATTCCCCTCCGTCGCATTCCTCTCCGTCGCATTCCTCTCCAACCGATCCAGCGGACTAACCACTCGAACATCAGGCCTTGCCAACACGTGCGTGTAGATCATCGTGGTCGCAATGTCGTTATGCCCAAGCAACTCTTGAATGGTCCGAATGTCCGTTCCATCTTGCAACAGATGGGTAGACAACGAATGTCGAAATGTGTGCGATGTCACATGCTTGTGCACCACTGCCTTTTCGACCGCCGTTTTCAAATGGGTGGCAAAAGTTTCAGACTGCAAATGATGCCGATGCCGTTTTCCCGTCTTGGGGTCTTTCGAAAACCGCGCAGACGCAAAAAGGAACTGCCACTTGAACTCCCGATGCGCGTTGGGATACTTGCTCGCAAGCGC
>JANMHA010000163.1:0-5326 GCA_031374925.1 Pirellula sp.
GTACAGCATTATAAGCCGGAAGTCGTGGGTTCGAGTCCCACCGGCGCGACTTTGATTTAGATCATTGCGCCGTAGTTCAGTGGTAGAACGCCGTAAACCCTCTGACACATAACTTCGTTGATCGTTTTGAAACAACACTTGCGCGTGCTTTGATCATGCTATGGAACGATTCGGCCAAGATCGTCGACCCGGTCAATTACCAATTGTACGACTGGAGCGACTGGAGCCGAATTGTTCCGGATCGCGACGAGCCGTTCATCCAGTCGGTACGCCAGCGGATTCGCATTCCGGAAGTCATCGCTTTGACCAAGTTCGATGCGATGCCGACACAGAAGGTTACCTTCAGCCGCAGAAACGTTTTCAAGCGTGACAAGATGTGCTGCCAATACTGTGGAAAGCAGCCTGGCAACGAAGAACTCACGATTGACCACGTTGTCCCGCGTGCACAAGGCGGATTGTCGACGTGGACGAACTGCGTATTGGCTTGCATCGATTGCAATTCGAAGAAGGCTGAACTTGAACACTTTGCTGCGACACGATGTGTTCAATGTAGCTTCGTATCTCCGAGACGAAGTGGGCTCAGGCAAAAGCGTCCGCCTCGGAGATGCGGACCTACGGATGGTTGATTACGTTGCTAACCGGATCGCCGACGAGTCGGAGATTCGCCGTGGAAACAATTATCGCACTCGCAATCAATGATTTGGATTTCTTGGATCTGGCTTTGAAGCACGGAACAGCAAGTAATCAAAAGCATGGGCCCCATCCTCCTTACTACGCAGAGATCAACAAGTTGTTCTTTGCTACGGTGTCTGGATCGGAGTACCCGATTGATGAAGCAGTAAAGCTTGCATCAAGGAAATCTATTCCGGCGAGTGACGCCACCATCGTAAAATTTCTTGTGGCCATTCTCACGCACGACCGAGAGCTCGCAATTAAGTCTCTTGAGTACGACTTGATCAGTGACCGTAAAACGAGGTTTATTGACCCTGCCTGCAAACTTTACAATGTCGGCACTCATGGACTTTACGAAATAGCACTCCTTTTGCGCCCCGAAATTGTGGAAAAATGGGATGTAAACCAGGGAATGCCCTGGGATGCCGAACTTTATGCATGGCGTCGTACAGGAGCTAAGGCAATTTCCGTTTTTGATGGCTACCCTGCAGAAGAAGTAGATTTTCTGAGAATGAGCAAACCTCTAGCCGAATAAGTAGCGATCAACGCACTCCACTTTACGTGTTGGATTTTCCAACACGGTTCAATACAGACCGTTTAGAGTCGCCTTAAGGTTAACGAATCTCGCCCCACCGCGATCCTTGAAAGAGCGACGAGTTGCTCTTGGAGGTCGGGAGCCAGCAGTCGCAAGTTCATGATCTGGGTTACCCTCGCACGAGTGACATGGCCGAGGGTGGCGATCTCCGCGTAGTCGTGGACGTGGCCTTCGCGGATGAGACCTTCGTAATAAATCGCCAAAGCCATGTAACGCGTAATCCGAGGCAACCGGCCTTTGGGCTTCGGAGGCTTAGGCGGTTCCTTGCCTTCGACTAACACTTTGTTCTTGCCGCGGCGTTGGAAGTGGAATTGGACGTCGACTTTTTCCGTATCGTTCATGCTGGTACCTCGGTTAGATCTTTCGTGGCGTGTTGTGCGCGGTTCCGGATGTCAATCGGATTGAAGGTAATCGTGACGCGTCCTGATTCACCGTCAGTCGACTTGTTTGACAACCAATCCGATGAGACGGATCTGGGCTCGAAGCGTCATCGATTCCCAGACCGCGTCAAACGAGAACATCGCAACTTCCGCTTCTTGTTGGCTCAATAAACCTTTGGTGATCTGGTGGATTTCATTACGAATGGTTGTCATGCATAGATCGAGTCCATTTCAACGAACTCAGTTCAATTCAGTTCGCTTAGTGCTGCCATCAAGGTCGGAATATCGTTAGGGCGATCTGTGACAGTCTTTCGAAGTGCCAATTTCACAAGTCTTGACAGTGTTTCCGAGGCCGCGGTGATAGGCACGTTGCTAGCTATCGTTTCTTCCTCTTCAGAGATCGTGCTAGAGAGTGACTCTGCGACGTCCGCCTTTGCATGTGGCGCAATTCCAACCAAACAAAAGTACGCAATCGCACCAATCGCATAAATGTCCGTCCAGGGCCCAATACTTCCAAACGCCGGCGAGACTTGCTCCGGTGCAGCGTACCCCAACGATCCGCCCACCGATCGCACCGCTGAGTCAACGCCCTGCGATTGTTCGATCGGTTGCAAGCAGGTTGAAAGCCCGAAGTCAGTGATGATTGCCCGTCCATCGGTTGAAATCAAAATGTTGTTCGGGGTAAGGTCTCCATGCACGACTCCCGATGAGTGGGCGACACCAATGGACTCGCATACTTGCTTCAATATATGAACCAAGTGCAAATCGCCCATTGGGCGACAATGACTTAATGGTGAACCTTCGATAAGCTCGCTCAGAATGTAGGGGCCGCCGTGCGGGGACTCGCCCCAGCCCAGGTACTTGATGATTCCTGGATGATCGATTCGTGACGCTTGATCAATCTCGTGTAAGAATGAATTCTTCGCTCGAACGTCCGTCCACAGATGTCGATGCATGAATTTGACGGCAACAGGAGTAGCTGTAGCTTGCATACGAGCTTGATACACTTTTCCGAATCCACCGCTGCCAATCATTTTTCCAAGTACGAACTGGCCGTAGCCAATGCGAGGCAACGAAAAGTTTGGAGGCCGTAATATCGCGTCTTCATCGTCGGTGATCTGGTTTTCGAAAAGATGAGGCGTGAGCAAGTTGCGTATCGTAGTTACTCTTCGCCTGACCGTTCGTTCATCAACCGAGAGTTCGTCGGCGATTTCTCTCTGGGTATTCCCTGCTAGCATTAGTTCCAATAGCTCAACTTGGTCCGGTGCGAGCATTGAGTTCAACTCGTTCACAAGTTCGGCCACGTCCTGCGTTTCCGGCGTCGCTTGCTGAATTTCAAGAAGGTCGATTTGGTCCAACATGTTGCGATCCCAGCCGGCACCCCGTTTCGCCGCCGACGCACGTTCCAACGATCGCGAGAGCTTGCGCTTTGCAAACATCGCAAGCAGATTCCATACGGATAGTGTGCTTTCGATTTGAAGACGGCTTTGGGATGCGGAACTGGTGTTTCTGAAGAAACTACCCATTGCGGACTGCACAACATCTTCAGGGTCGATTGAGCCTCGCTGTCCTGGGCTGAGCCGGCTTGCGACGAGTGCAATCAACCGCAATCGATATCGTTCCATCAATACGGCAGCAGCTTGCTGGGATCCAGTCCGCCATTTTGCGATGAGTTCGTGGCCGGACAGATTTGCAAAAGTTATTTCAGAGTTTTCTGCCACATTGTTGTCCGCTTTGATCGCCAGAATCTCATTTCCACCGTGTTCGCATTCTTTTCATCAATTCTAGACTATGGAGACACAATAATGGCAATGGTAGTTACCCAATCGTGCAAAGGTTGCAAAGACAAGTCATGCTTGGCCGTTTGCCCGTGCGAATGCTTTTATGAGGATTCCGAGATGGTGTATATTCATCCCGACGAGTGCGTCGACTGTGAAGCGTGCATTCCGGAATGTCCTGTCGAGGCGATTTTCCATGAAGACAACGTGCCAGCGCAGTGGCATCATTTCATTGAACTCAATGCAAAGAAATCGAAGGAGTGCCCGCCAGCGACTTCCCCCTAAGTAGTCGCGGCAGAACCGATGAAACGCCGAATCGTTTATTTGCTGTTTGCCATCCTTACGATGCTGGTCGGTTTGGCGTCGCGTCGATTCCGACAGCATCTGCCATCGTTCCTCGGTGAATACAGCGGCGATGTTCTGTGGGCGTGGATGTTGTTTCTGTTAGTGAGTTTTGTCCTTGCTGGTCGTCCTCTTTTTCAGCGATGCATCATCTCGTTGGTTCTGGCCTTCGCGGTTGAGGTCAGCCAGCTGTACCACGCACCCTGGATCGATGGCATCCGAAGTACGACCTTGGGTGGGCTGGTTCTAGGTTTTGGTTTCCTTTGGAGCGATCTCATTTGCTACCTGGTTGGCATCGCTGCCGGCGTTTTGGCGGATCGACTCATGTGGCCACCTGCTCAACGCGAAAATTCGAACTAGACATGACTCAGTTCGTATTTGGGTCACCTGTTACGAATCCGGCGTCCGCCTTGAGTACCGACAGATTCTCTGCCACAAACTGAGTGATTCTCCGGAATGGCACCGGACGGAGTTAACATTCAGGAAACCTAAGTAATCGTTGGGTTTCTGAAGGCGTTTTCGATAGACGGAACTCGCTCGCCCAATGAAATGCCTGTGTTAACCAGCAGGCTAGTGCCGCAACTCTCAATTGATAGGCTGCCAAGGCGAGTTCTTTCCTAGGTTGCTTTGATCTTGCCCAGCATTCCCTCCATGTGAAGGGTCGCGGGCGAGTTTTCGCTTTGGTCGGTCGGCCAGTATACGTGTATGTAGACAACGTAGTCTACATCACCACACAGGAACGGTTGCTAAGTGAGTCCATCCCATGGGAGGTTTGGTAACGGGGCAAGGCCACAAGCGGGAAAAAGTCCTACCGGTGTCAGCACGTGGACAATAGCTCCCGCCGATTAGACTACGCATGCGGGCTCGGCTAGACTGATTCAGCGTCGTGGATGGAGCCGCCAGCAAATCCTTCACCAGTTGATTCCTATGACGGACATTGTGTATTCAATCGCATGAGACGTTTTTCAATTCGTAATATCTTTGTTGTCACGATTTGCGCAGCCAGCAAGTCGAAATGGTGGGGTATGGGTTGAAATAGATGTTCTTGCCAATCACTTCTAACTTCTAATTTAATCCCCATGCCTTTCTACAACAAGACCCGCTACATCGTGATGAGCGAGGCGATCCAGCGCGACCTGGGATTGACGCAATCGCAGATGGGCTATGTGTTTGCGGCGTTTTCTTTGGCCTATGCCGGCTTCGAGATTCCCACGGCGTGGTGGGTGGACCGGCAAGGTGCGCGCACCGTGTTGACGCGGATCGTGTTGTGGTGGTCGGTCTTCACCATGGCCACCGCTGGGGCTTTCAA
Organism: Pirellula sp.; assembly: GCA_031374925.1. Taxonomy (GTDB): domain Bacteria; phylum Planctomycetota; class Planctomycetia; order Pirellulales; family Pirellulaceae; genus JBKCUI01. The sequence continues at coordinate 5,077 of JANMHA010000163.1, forward strand.
CTACACCTCCATACTGGTGACGCGTTTCATGTTCGGGGCTGGTGAGGCGGGCGCTTGGCCCTGTGTGGCAAGGGTTTTTTCACGCTGGCTGCCGCATCGAGAGCGCGGCACGATCAAGGGCGTCTTCTTTGCCGGGGCTTACGCGGCGGGATCGGTCACACCGGTACTGGTGGTGCATCTGATGAATGACTGGCACCTATCGTGGAGGACTATTCTTGTCGGCTTTGGAACGATCGGGTTTGTCTGGGCG
>JANMHA010000187.1:0-16456 GCA_031374925.1 Pirellula sp.
AAACCTTGGTTTGTTGCAGAGGTGGATTCTTTTTTGTTCGATCTAAAAGCGACTCGCGAAACCTTCGAACAAGCGGCAACCTATGCTATGAAAGATGCGAAGGCCGCCAGAGAGAACCAATTTAAGATAGAACTCTGCCGAAGAACATTGATTCGTGCGTTAGAGTACGCGACACGAGGCGATCACCCAAAGTGGTACGTTCACTAGTTGCGTATCCCACAGATAGCCAACCACGAAGTCGTTGCGGAACTGACTTATTGCTTCTTTAGACAATCACGATTGAGTTTACCCTCAAAAGCGAATGAAACTCAATCTTTCAGGAAAAGTCCATGTATACAACTAAGCCAAAGCCGATTCTACGACGCGACGGGCACGAGAAGGTCACCGGTCTCGCGAAGTATTCTGCCGAATGGGCGGTCTCTGGAATTCTGCACGCAGTACCGCTTGGTGCGACGATCGCGCAAGGGTTAGTGACGGATGTGCAAACTGACATTGCTGAGAAAGCCCCAGGCGTAAAGCTCATCTTGACCGTGATGAAGCCGACTAAAGTCACTGAGGTTGGCGTCTTTGGTGAAAGCGTTGCGTTTACTTCCTCGTCTGCGCAGAGTATTGGACCTCTTCAGTCCCGCAAAATTGTGCATGCGAATCAATACGTCGCTGTGGTAGTAGCAGATACGATCGAGAACGCCGTTCATGCTGCGAGCTTGGTAGTCGTTCAATACGATTCGACTCCCTCTCAAACCGACTTCTCCTCCGAAGACTTAAAGCAAGAAAAAGTCAAGTTGATCATGGGAAAACCATGTTTACATAGCGTTGGCGATCCAGAATCTGCGCTAAAGGCTGCTCCTGTCTCCCTAGACCTGACGTATACAACGCCGCCGAACTTTCACAACCCGATCGAACCGCACGCGACGATTGCTTATTTTGACGCAACGGACAAGAAGAACATAAGTTTAACTGTCTACGATTCGAGCCAAAGCATTGTCTACCTCCGCAAGACGCTTGCCAAGCAATTCAGCCTGTCAGAAGAAAATGTGAGGGTTGTCTGCAAGTTTATAGGGGGAGCTTTCGGCTGCAAAGGAGCGACTTGGCCACATGTTGCACTTGCAGTTCTCGCGTCTCGAGAGTGCGGTTTGCCAGTGAAGTTGGTCATGCAACGCGAGCACATGTATGGCGGTATTGGTCATCGCTCACCAACTCGTCAGCGCATTGCGTTGGCGGCTGAAAAGGACGGAACGCTTACCACTTACATACACGAAGGCCACTCGCAAGCGTCGATACTCAATTCGTTCGTCGAACCGTTTACCATTGCATCACATCACATGTACGCGGCCGAAAACCGCAAGTACGAACAACATTTCGTGCGATTGAATACGCAAAATCCGACATTCATGCGGGCACCTGGTGAAGTCACTGGCATGTTTGCGATAGAGTCTGCAATCGACGAGATGGCCAATGAACTCGGAATGGATCCCATCGAATTTCGTCTCAAAAACGAGCCCAAAGAAGACCCTACCAATGGAAAGCCATTTAGCTCAAGAATGCTGCCGGAAGTGCTGAGAAAAGGGGCCGAGCTTTTTGGATGGGAGAAACGAAGCCCAACACCGCGGCAGAATCGAGATGGGCATTGGCTTGTCGGTTTCGGTGTTGCCTCTGCCACATTTTCTGTTAATCGATGGCCCTGCTCTGTACGTTTGACGCTGCGTACGGTTAGTGGCGAGGTGGACGATCTTGTAGAAAGTGCGACTCATGAAATGGGAACCGGAACGACGACTGCGCAGGCGCAATTCACGGCCGAGTTGCTCGGGCTCATACCGGAAAGAGTGCGAATGGACTTGGGGGACACGGTTTTGCCCCCAGGTGCTCTTTCGGGAGGTAGCGGTACAACCGCGAGCACCAGCGAAGCGATCATGCATGCCGTCGATCAACTCAAGACTGAACTCGTGAAACTGTCCGATAGGTCATCGCCGCTGTCAAAGCAGAAGCCGGATTCCTTAGAGTTCCGTGATGCTCGAGTATTGGTCACGGAAACCGGTCAAGGTGAGTCCTTGTCGAGATTGGTGCAACGCGCAAAGGATCAGACGATCGTCGTGGAGGGAAAGTGCGATCCGATGTTAGAGAAGCAGAAGTTCAGCGTTCACAGTTTTGGCGCTCAGTTTTGCGAAGTAGCTGTCGACGAAGACTTTGGTTTGGTTCGTGTGCGGCGCATGTTGGGCTATTTTGCTGCGGGCAAGATCCTAAACGCGAATACCGCTCGCAGCCAATTTTTGGGCGGAATGGTGATGGGTGTAGGGCAGGCACTTATGGAAGTCGCACATTGGGACCATCCGAATGGACGTGTTAGCAATTGCGATTTGTCGTCCTATCTCGTCCCAACGAATGCAGACATTCCGCACATCGACGTCGAATGGGATGATACACCCGACACCAACGCGACCATTTCGGGCGCGAAAGGGATCGGAGAGATTGGTATTGTTGGCGTTTCAGCGGCAATCGCGAATGCAGTGTTCAATGCCACGGGGAAAAGAATTCGAGACCTGCCAATCACTCCAGAAAAGCTAATGCGATGAACAACCTTCGTCAATTGCTAGAAACTCTGAAGCAGCAATCCGACGAGGGAGCGAGCTCGGTTGTGGCCAAGATCGTTGAAGTTAGCGGATCGTCCTACCGCCGTCCGGGCGCGATGATGCTGATCACTGAAAACAATGAACGCTGCGGCATGATTAGTGGTGGTTGTCTTGAAAAGGACTTAGCCCTGAGAGCTTGGCAACTAACGGAGAATGGTGCTCGCATCGTAGCTTATGATACCCGTGGCCGGTTGCATCAACCTGCTGGAGAATTTGGAGCCGGCTGTGAAGGAGTTGTTTACGTTTTATTGGAGCGATTGTCACCGGAAAACTGGCTACTCGAGTTGCTTGATTCTATTGTTCTGGATCGGCAACCAAGAAGGATGGCGACCGTCGTTCGCTCAAAAGTCAGCGTGTCTAACACCGAAGGCCTGCAGACAGGACAAAGGTTTTTCGCCGACCGCTTGGAAGAGATCTACTGTGATTCTTTCGCATCGGAGCAAGATTCGCTCGGTGAAGCAATTCAATCCATCCAGTTTCATTTGAAACGAAGCAATTGGGAAGCAGAAACGTTCTCGCTCCAGCTTGACGTCGAACCATCCGGATCGATAGACGTTCTATTTGAAACGATAACGCCCATTCCGCGTTTGGTTGTGTTCGGCGCTGGTGATGACTCGTATGGCGAGCCCTAAGCAGTTGGTAGCATTCGGCGACAAGACGCTTCTTGAACACGCAATCTGCACGGCGAAGCAGGCCTCGGATGGGCCGATCATTGTGATTCTAGGTGCACATGCCGATCGCATATGCCGTTCCCTAGGTATCACTTTCGATCCAATTTACTCCGAAGCGTCTAAATGCAGCATACTCACCGATGGACCTAACAGGACGCAATTCCTCTACAACAGTCACTGGAGCGAAGGTCAAAGTAGTTCCATTGCCATGGGTGTCTGTGCTGCGTTGCACTTGAATTCGCACGCTGCGCTGGTCATGTTGTGCGACCAACCGTACATTGAACCTTTGGAGTTGCAAAAATTAATTGTCGCTAACACGCGATCGTCCGTTGGAATATCGGCCGCAGCCTACGCCCATACGATCGGTGTGCCGGCATGTTTTTCGAGATCCCGATTCGACGAGCTTCTCCAGTTACGCGGAGAACGCGGAGCAAAGACACTTCTCACAAAGTACCTAGATCAGATCGAGCGAGTTGCGATGTCAAGCGCTGAGACAGATATTGACACCTCTGCTGACCTTCGTCGGCTGGAGGAGTGGTCTGCAATCAGCAAAGGATTTTCAAAAGAGACCTCGACCTATACATGACCAATTTTGCCGCTTGGCAAAGAATTGGATAGATCGGGCATGGATAGTGCGTTAAGCGTAGGAGATAGAAACATTAACGGACAGATCGTTCTCAAAAGGAATAACATGACTACGTTTCAAAAGGCGACGCGGGTATTGGTCGTCGATGACGAATCGGATTACGCCACGAGTATGGCACTTCTTCTGAAGAAGCATGGCTATGATGCCCATGTATGCGTAGAGTCGAGAGATTGCATCGAGACGGTGGAGAAGTTACGGCCACAGGTTATTCTGCTTGATTTGGCGATGCCGGGCGTGAGCGGACTGGACATCGCACAAAAACTGCAAGAAACGCCTGAGTTGCGCCCAGCTTGTTTGGTTGCCGTAACCGGATGCGGTCAGGATTTAGATCGAGTGCAAACAAAGCTCTGCGGCTTCGATCATCACCTGCTAAAGCCGGTTGATTTTCAGCAAGTGGATGCAATCGTTAAGTCAGTTGTACATTGATTGGAATGCATCAGACTCTTTGTCGTTCGATGGTCCACTGGTCGAGGTTGTCGAACGAGTCTGCTAACAATGCTTGGCCTTTTACGAGCCAAGCGGCCGAAAATGCCCAAACGGCTATCCGCTCCATCCAGAAGGTGAAATTGAACCTGTTGAGCACCGACTTGACGGAGTCGGGCAGCAGAAACAAATGCTACTGCAAGCAACAGGGCATGATGTTCGTACGGCTCACGACGGCCCGACAGCACTGAACGCAGCCCTTGAGTATGTTCCGGATGTGGTGTTCTTGGACATTGGCTTGCCGCTCATGAACGGCTACGAAGTTGCAAAACGCATCAGGCAACACCCGGATATGAAAAGCGTAGTTTTGGTAGCTTTGACGGGTTATGGACAGGACACAGACCGTTTAGCATCACTTCAAGCTGGATTCGACCACCACTTGGTCAAGCCTGCACAGCTCGAACAGTTGCAACAGATCCTTGCAATTTCCGCGAAACGAGAGGCTTAGCTTTTTCTGAGATAGTCGGATCGAAGAGCATGTTCTTTCAGTGAACGAAAAAAACTCGAAATCATTTATCATGCTTCTAGAGGTAAAGGGCTGGTTGAGAAGCTTGCATCGGCTAACCCTGACGTTGAATTGCCGGTGACTGAAACCCATTGTTTCCGTTCGTTTGGTAAGTATTGCCGTACTGAATGGTCGGGTTTTGTAGATCGTTATTCACCCGTTGTTGCCATCGTTTTGTGTGGCTGATTTGCGACCATGTTATCGCGAGAAAACTACACATTGGTCGTTGATTGCTCAAAAGTACACTTGCAGACTCGCCTGACAGATCAATGTGATCGACCGTCATGTTTTATTGATGGGACTCTGCACAATAACGAATCTAATCGCTAGGGGAACCTACCCGAGTCGAGGCTGAAACCGACGAATTCACGAATGATTCGATTGCTCTATTCTTCTCGCTAAGGTTCGCGCGTCCATCGAAGGTCTGCATATTTTGCCGACACCGTGCAATTGCGGCACATGCTTTGCGTTACTGCGACGTTTGCTTCTACTAATAACTCTTCAAATGAAAATGAAAATGAAATACCTACCAATTGCCTTGTTCATGAGTCTAGCATCACTTGGCTGCGATCAGCAGAGCAAAACGGTGGATAGCTCCACCATGAAAAATGAAAAGAAAACAGTTGTAGACCGTGACAACTCCGCCGTAAACAAACGGGATCGAGACGCAAGCGCAAAGACGCCGTTCGATCAGAACGAGAACAAGGCCGATATCGGTATTACGGCCAATATCCGTAAGAGCGTTGTTGATACCAAAATGTCGATCAACGCACAGAACGTAAAGATCATCACTCAGGATGGAGTCGTGACTCTCCGTGGGCCTGTAAAGTCTCAGGAAGAGAAGGATCGGATAGAAGAAATCGCTCGCGGCGTTGCGGGTGTGAAGACTGTCGAAAGTCAGCTAGAAGTAGAGAAAAACCTTTAGTATTGGCATAAAGCCAACGGAGTTCAATCATGGCGAGAGCCGTATTTTGTACAGTGAAGACAGCAACCCAAGCGTCCGCGATCGTGGACCGACTCAAAGCCGCTGGTTTCCTTGCCAACGATATCTCGGTGCTCGCACCAGATAAGAACGGAACGAAGGATTTTGCAATCGATAACGAAACGAAAGCTCCTGAGGGTGCTGCTGCTGGTGTTGGTACCGGCGCACTCGTCGGTGGTGGCCTCGGATGGCTTGCTGGAATCGGCGCGTTGGCAATTCCTGGCGTTGGACCACTGATCGCTGCCGGTCCGATTATGGCTGCACTGACAGGAGCTGCTGTTGGCGGTTCCATAGGCGGTGTTACTGGTGCACTTGTTGGCCTGGGAATTCCGGAATACGAAGCAAAGAAGTATGAAGGCAAGATCCAAGGTGGACATTGCTTGGTGTCCGTGCATGCGGAAACATCAAAGCAAATCGACAAGGCAAAAGCGATTTTCGAAGTAGCGTCGGCTGAAGACATCTCGACTTCCCGAGAACCATCGGAAGTCGGTCGAAGTTAGTATCGAATCGTATTCGTTGGATATCGCGAAATCATGCTGGAATTCGCATTTTATAGACGAAACACAATACTTAAGGGGACAGAAATAAGATGGCGACAAAAGAAGAAGTTCAAGGTACTTGGAACCAATTGGCGGGCGCAGTAAAAACCAAGTACGCGCAAATCACAGGCGACGACCTAGCGGCTGTCAATGGAAACATTCAGCAGCTTGCTGGAGTGATTCAGAGGAAGACCGGAAAGGCGAGGGACGAGATCGACGAGTTTCTGCGATCGCTTTCGGATTCGACTTCAACAACTGTCGGGCGGATCTCTGAAGCAGCTAGCGATATGGCAAACAAGGCTTCGGAAACCCTTCGTGAGGGGTACGACTATGCGCGAGATGCGTCCCGTGATGGACTTAAGGCTGCAACGGAAACCGTCCAGCACCGACCCGGTGAAGCCATGCTGCTTGCGATGGGTATAGGTGTCGTGGCTGGCTTAATCATCGGTTCATCCATGTGCGGAAGACGAAGTTATTGAGTTTTTCTTTCGCCCGAAAAGCATCAATTGGCCAGGCATAGCAACTCCCATTAAATTTGGGTTAAGCATGCCTGGCTTTTTTCGTTAGTCCCACTGGCGTTCCGTGTGTATGTAGCGTAATGGCGCGAGCCATGCGGTGACCAGAGAAAAACGTACCAAATTCTGGTTCGCGACACCGGGCGGCTCGCGCCGACCCGCTACTTTGGTCGCCTGCGGCTCGATTTTAGAACCAAAGTGAGTGCCATTTGGCTAGTGCACATTGACTCGACGCCTTGCAATGAAATCGTCCTCGGCAAATTTAAGAATGGTACACAAGTTGCGATAACGAAGTGTCGTGCGAGCAACCAGCTCGTAACGTCAGACATTTGGGACCAACAACTTTACGGGGGATTGTTATGAATGAGTCAAATACGGGAATCAAGCTCCCGACGAGCAAGGGATGTGACGAAGAGTCTGAAAACGCTAGCGAGCATCTAGGACGTGCTGCGGAGACTGCTGGCGATTTGGCTTTCGAAAAGAGCGGAAGAGACGTACTCGAATCGACATCCGGAAGGAAGCAGCTCGTTGAGGACCAAAAGGGTGTCGAGTCGGAGAAAAACCTTCCAACCGTCGATCCAGTTTGTGGCATGACTGTCGATGAACGCACCGCAGTGCACATTGAACGAGATGACAAAACTTTCTATTTCTGCAGCGATAGCTGCAAGCAGAAGTTTTTGGCGGCCATTGCTGGAGTGAAATCGGATAGCAAAGCGGGAAGCTGTTGCGGAAAGGGGCACTTAGGAGAATAACATGAAGATTGAACAAGCCGAAGGCAATATGCCTCCACAGACACAGAGCAAACCCGGGCTGGAGTCTGAGATGCACCCTCGACCACTGTACATGGCGCCAAGTTACCGGGGATCCGACAAGCTTTTAAATCAAGTCGCACTGATCACCGGGGGAGATTCGGGGATCGGACGGGCGGTGAGCGTTTTGTTTGCTCGCGAGGGTGCAGATGTAGCAATTGTTTACTTGCCGGTCGAGCAGACGGACGCCGAAGAAACTGCAAAGGTGATCAAAGCCGAGGGGAGGCGTGCGCTGCTACTGCCTGGGGATGTCACACAACCTGACTTCTGCGCTTCGGCTGTTGACAAAACCGTAGAGCTGTTTGGCAAGTTGGACATCCTGGTAAACAATGCTGCATACCAACAAACGCACGACCGACTTGAAGACATCTCGAATGATGAATGGGAATTGACCTTCCGAACGAACATTTTCGGATACTTCTATATGGCCAAGGCTGCACTGAAAGTCATGCAGGAGGGAGCAAAGATCATCAATTGCGGTTCAAGAACTGGATTGGAAGGAAACAAGACATTGATCGACTATGCCTCGACCAAAGGTGCGATCCATGCATTTACAAAATCGCTAGCGCTGAACCTTGCGGATAGAAAAATACGCGTCAACTGTGTTGCGCCTGGCCCGATTTGGACAGTTCTACAGCCCGTTTCAAAATCTGCGGAAGCAGTGGCAGAGCATGGTGCCAAAACGCCCATGAAGCGCCCTGGGCAACCAGAAGAAGTCGCACCCGCGTTTGTCTTTTTTGCGTCCAACGCTGATTCAAGCTACATATCCGGTGAGATTCTGACTGTTCTTGGCGGCGAGACGACTGCCTAACAACACTGCGGACCGAAAGAGAGAACCGTTTAAAATGGCTAAAAGGATTTCGTCGAGACCAACGATGGGTTTTAGTTTCCCAGGAGAGGGTAAGCCGGAGTACGAACCATCGAAAGGTGATCCGGAACCACCGACTCCCAAGCAGCCAGAACCAAAACTGCCAGAAGGCGGCGATCCACCCCATCTCACTCCACCTCTCAGGGACCCACCTCCCAGTACTCCGGAACCAACTCCAGCGCAGCAATCGCCGATTACGTTCGGTATTCAAACTCGTTCCAAAGCTCCAGCTTGTCTCGAGTAGTCAGGGCAAGTTTAGTCTTGCGTACCATGCTGCACCATGCTCTTGCATTGCCACGAGCACTGGAATCCGGAAGGAACTTCCGGTTTCTACACATTAGCACAGCCTCGTACGGAACAGCTCTTTGTCAAGCTCCTGTTGTCACAAGTCAGAACGCAGCAAGGAAATCGCACGGCGAATCGAACTTTTTACCGTGCCAAGGGGCAACTTAATCGTTGTGCAATTTGATCATGGCTTAGCGCTTCGTAGCTGCCGTGTCCTCGCATCACGTAGTTCGGTGGCTGACATCTCTAATCCCCCTTTATCGGTTCCGACTAAAACCTTGGTCTGGGATACCGAGAGTCCGTATCATTACGTTCGACTTCAGGCGCTTCCCGATAGCGAATCCAATGGAGAACTACTCATGGTTGGTGGCGAGGATCACAAGACCGGTCAGGCAAATGATGGGGAAGATCGATACCGACGCATCGAAGAGTGGACACGGAATCGATTTCCGACCAGTGGAAAGATCCTTTACAGATGGTCGGGGCAAGTATTAGAAACGATCGACGGTCTTGCCTTCATCGGTCGAAATCCCCTGGACAGTCCAAACGTATATATAGCGACGGGCGATTCAGGGCAAGGTATGACGCATGGAACCAACGCTGGCATCCTACTCACTGACTTGATCGTAGAGCGGCAGAATCCATGGTCGACACTCTATGATCCTTCACGGAAAACAATTCTCGCAGCTGGACGATACTTGCAGGAGAATCTCAATGTCGCGGCTCAATACACAACCTGGGTGACTGGCGGCGACGTCGATTCAACGCAATCGATTGCTGCAGGCACGGGCGCAGTTGTGCGATCTGGTCTTTCCAAAGTGGCGGCCTATCGGGATGAACATGGTGTACTGCACCAATGTTCGGCCGTTTGCCCGCACCTTGGTGGTTTGGTGGAGTGGAACCGCAATGAAAGCACTTGGGACTGCCCATGCCACGGTTCGCGATTCGACAAAAAAGGGCACTTGCTCTGCGGCCCAGCAAATAGTGACCTCGAAACAATAGCGACACCATTGGAAGTCCGTAGAATTGTGGCTGCGGAATAATATTGCTTCAAAATCGACCACAGTGTCGTTATATCGCGATCATGCGGTTGCGATTCAGCCATTTGCTCGATGAAAACAGTAAATATGTTTTATGGAACATGATGTGCGTCTTGTGAAAAGTAGAAACGTCGAAATCCAATGTAAGAGATTTCGACATGTTACGAACTGGTTCGAGTACCCTTTGGAGAAATACGATGCATCGTCATTTAATCGCAGGAGCATTTGCTTGCTTCGGTTCTAGCCTGTTTGGTCAGATCACCACCAATCCTGCAAATCAAGTACAAGGAACGCTGAACAACATTCAAAATACGCTTCAAAATGGAATTCAAAGCGCAGCGGATGCGGTGGACAGAAATGTTCCGCAAAGTTCTGGAACATCCGTCTTGGGAGATGGTCAAAATCGTGCCTCGGTGAATTCACAGAGTCAAGTTAATGGAACGTCGGGAGCTATTGGAGATGTAGGAGTTCAAAGCAACACCAACTTGCAAAACAATTCCAATCGACAGCCTGGACAATTGAATTCAAACCTATCCAATCCGATCCAGGGGCAATCGACTTTTGGAGCGCAACAACGTGGAAATAGCGTTCCTCAAGACCAGTACAATCAGTACGGCCAGAATGGCAATACTATTCAAGCGAACCGAAACAATGGGTCGCAGTCGCTTCAACGTCAGGGGCAGCCCATGCAAGCTGGACAATCCCCGACCCAGGGTTGGAACTCAGGAGCAGGTCAAAACAATGGGTCGATGCAATACAGACCACAATCGACGGGTGGGAATTCAATGGCAGTTGACAACATGCAACAACCGATGCAATCGCAAAATGCCGGTCGCGTGTATTTGCTTCGTTTTGATGCGAACGGTCGCGAGTTTATTTGCGTAGACGGCTGGCCCGTCTATTTTGACAACGTAAATTCCGTGTCGGCGCAAGGAAATTCAGGGACTCAAAATCAGTACCGCGCAGGATATGGAAATTACGATTCGAGAAATGGTCAAAATGCGCAAGATCAATTTCGTAATGGTGATCAGCGAAAGACCGAACAACAGAATAACGCGACCGGCCAAAACTCATTTGGTAATAGTACGAACTCTCGTACTGTTGATCCGGTTAGTTCACCCAAAACGACAAATGGCCCTGAGGTCGCGACACCTGACCGCGATCTATTGCGCTCAGACAAGCAGAACCAATCAACCGGACGTCTAAATGAGGGTGAGACGAATTTAGACTTTAATGCCAAATCCAATGTGATTAATCCGAGCAAGACCTCCAATGACCTAATCGAATCAAAACCATAAGCGTTTTGAGTTGATTGCTTAGGTTAGTTTAATACTCGCCCTCAATTGTTGCGTGCTGGCGAGTAGGAGGAGTGCGGCGACAGATTCGATCGATGGCGCAACGTTTCCAAATTAAAACCATACATCGCTTCGGGGCTAGAGGATCTCGCGTTTGACCTAGAGACTGAGCACTTGGTGGTACTTCTATTGGAGACAACTGAAACGGGCAAGCAGCCACAATGGAACTTGATTCCATTCGTAAATGGAGATCGGCTGATCAAGGCTGAATGGGAAAATGGAACGCAAATTGCGACTCGTCCGACGAGTCTCAATCGCATGCAGGCCAATGAACTGTATCGGAGTTACAAAGAAGCCATTTATTGGATCGAGTTTGCAATGCAACACGACAAGGCACCAGGCCAGAAGTTCGACGATCGTGATTTCCAATTAACCTTCTTCAAGGGTATAGTAGATAAGCCAGTTGTCGATAAGTTTGGAAAAGTAGTTGGCCACATCGAGGATGTCGCGATAAGTGCATTCAAAGGAACAATTGTTTACATGGTTCTGCGCACGATCGACGATCGACGAATTGCAATACCGCTCGGCGCATTCGTGGGGAATGACAAGGATTCTCGGTGGATGGTCGAGATCGCCAAGGATCAGATAATAAAGTTCAAGGCCTTTGAAGAATCAGCTCCGCCGACGAAAGCAGACTCCGGTTGGCTAGAGTTTGTAGCGGTTAAATATGGGCGTGGCGGACTTCAATCCAAGAAGAATGAGATTGATCGCCACAGACCAGTCGTAATATCATGCGAACAATCAAAACGGCTTTACGATATTGGCCGAGTTGGAGTGTTGGCAAGTCTATATCAAAGGCGAATGCAAAAAGACGAATCGGCTGGAGTGGCGAGATATATACAGCTGTCGATGCAAGATATTGCGGTGAATTCAGTGCTAGATCAAGTACTCAAACTCCCCGATGTGTTTGCAAAGTGTAACCCATGTCTCGCAAAGGCTTCCATTTACAATAGTGATAGCCATGGTCGTGCTATTTTGAATGGCATTCGAGGAGCACAGATAAGTAAGAAGTGTTGGCAAGCGAGTTCGCTTAAGCAAGTAATTGCCCCAGTAACCTTTGCCTTAAAATTAACGCTACGCCTCATCGCATGTTCGAATTTCGTAATTTTCAAGGTAAACTAACGATACCCGACAATAGATTTATCGCTCGATTGACCTGTGATAGCTGACGCTCAAACTCGCGATCAATTTTTTCGGCAAGTCGTTTTTTCGTTAATTCCTCCACGATGGCTCGGGCCTCCTCTTTTGTGGCTTCAGCCATCACGGAAGCAACACGCTTAACGACCACGCCCTTAGATCCCCTAAGCTGAGTATCGACCTTTGTTATTGCCATCGATGTTGTGACATCCAATTCCACGGGCCAAGTGGTAAATCGAATTCCATCGAATCTCACGATCTTGACAGCTGCAAAAGAAGAGGATGAAGTGGAATCGATCTTCGCAGGACCATTCGTTCCCGAGTTTTCCGAGTCAATCACTCCTTTCAAAACGCACCGTATGTCCGCATGCCCCTGGGCACCTTGTATACTTGAGACCAAGCTGCCTGTGCATCGGGAAACTCCGGTGATTTTTGTCCCGAGAATTTCGCACTCGACAAATTCCTCTTTGGAGACTGTCTGATCGAACTGTCTACTTACGAAAGTGGCAGGTAACCAGATACTCGATATCCCAATAGGACTTTGATCGTTCTGTTTCCGTTCTGCAATATCATTGCCACCCATTCCCGCCAATCGCCACATAAGGATTGCCACTGTAATTTGCCATGTGCTCATTTTTTTAACTCCTTAAGATATATGATCAGTGGCCCGGTCTCCGTTACGACTTACCATCTTTGTGAAGAGCCAGAATTCGACGGTGCCCCAATCCAATTGTCTGCCAGAGAGTGACCGCAAGCATGATGTGTGCCAGAATTGCTTTTGCACTTGGCCTTGCTTGAATTTTTGCGAGAAATGTTTTCGAGAAATAGACGCTTTCTGTCCAAATCATCAGCAGTCTTGAGATCGCGACAGGGCACGTAGGACTCTAACGTGAAATAACAAAACTGGGACGTTGGCGGCCTCCCACTCATCATGGCCAGAGGAATGAAGTTGCATGCCGTCGCAGGGCCGCCAGGTCTGGCAAATGCACATCCGGCAGCCCAGCGACAGAAAGGGGAGGCCTTCGGTGTGTAACGAAAAGCCGAACGATCCGCAGGACGAGCTTATCAATCGCTTCGCAGTTGAATGCGATTTTCAGAAAAACAAGCATCTACAATGCCTCCGATCGAATATCAGCCAAGCTGCTCGTTTATAAAGCATGCGCCCGATCCTAGAGCTTGGACCTTTCGGTCTTTTTGTGCTGGGGATTGAAATACAGAAAAACCTGAGCAGCTATTACCACACGCCGTTACGCGATATCTTTGTTGGCGCAATGTGTGCGATAGGCATATTCCTTTTCTGTTACCACGGATACGACGGCTTATATTTAGCAACGCGTCTTACCCTCACTGGCAGTATGACCCTGATGGGAATTCATCTTTTTCTGTTGCCCGACTCCTTCAAAGCGATTCTCAATAAGTTCAATTTCATCTTCTGGATGAAGTAGATCGCCGTTTGGGCGTTTTCGGCCGCTTGGCTTTTGAAAGTGAGAGCGTTATTAGCCGACTCGTTGGAGAACAACGAAACCGAGTCAACAAGTGCTACCGTCACGAATACTCTCCACAACGACATTCACAGTTTTCCAACATCGCATTGATTTTAGTTTTTTTGACGTGCAACTTGCAAAATGTCGGTCATAGATTCCCCCGGTCCGTTCTAGAGTCGGCCCGGCATTTGCTACCGTTCTTGACACATGGAGCGCCGTTGGCGTTGGCTCAAGTTACGTATTTGAAGCTACAAATAATTCGCATCAAGAAACAACGTGGAGCAACTTAATGATTCACAAACGAGGAATCTACAGCTTTCGTTTTTGGGTCACCATCCTAGTAGTACTCGACGGTGGCAGCTATGCGTTTGCTCAGCAACCTGTAAAGAGGGCATCGAGTTACATGCCGGTGGATAAAGTCGACTCCTTCCAGGCGGTCATGACACAGATGGAAGCCGCCAAAGCCAACATTGCGAAAATGCATCAAGATTTATTGGTGAAACGATATGACCTTGCTGATCACGCCGCAGAAAAATTCACCATGTCTCGAGGTAAGCCGCTTCAGTCGGGAACCCGCATAAAACTTCCCCAGAGTATCACCTGGGACAAGCTCAATGCGTTCAGCCCGAAGCAGATCCGAGACCAGGATGTGTTCCCGATTGGATTTCTACCACTGCCCCATCCCAATCACCGAGAGGGAGGTATGCTATTTCCAAAAACGCATATTGAGGAAATATCGAAACAAGAGGGACGAGACCTAACTCGGTTCGATCTTGACTTTGACCTTCCAAATCACTTCCTCCCGGAATTCCCTCCGCCAATCTTTCTGACCACTCGACTCGATTTGGGCGATGTTTCCCAGGGACAAGTTGTTACAAATAACAATTACTTTGAGCTGTTCCAAGGAATTCTTAACCCGAAGCAATTGGAAGGCTTGAGGCTGCTGGTAACGCCTTTTATGCAGCAACAATTCAATCAGACTGACGACCGTCGCAGCCGACTACCAAGTCGGGGAGTTTCGTGTTTCGATTGTCATGTTAACGGGCACACCAACGCTTCGACACATCTGGTTGGTGATATTCGGCCACAAGAGTTCCGGCATCGCATCGACACGCCGAGCTTGCGAGGTGTGAATATACAACGCCTGTTCGGTTCGCAGCGAGCGTTGAAGTCCGTCGAGGACTTTACAGAATTCGAACAGCGAGCAGCCTACTTCGATGGTGACATGGTGATTGCGGCCAAGAAAGGTGTCAACGTATTGGATCGTGGTAGCCAAGTGCATCCGATGGCTGAGTTTCAAGCGATTCTCGACTTTCCTGCCGCACCAAAACTAAACGTACTTGGCCAGCTTGATCCCATTTCGGCGACAGAGTCCGAGTTGCGGGGGGAGAATTCAATTTCAGAAAACTAGCGACACTACATTTCGGTTATCCTACATCGATCCATTCAAGTATTTTATGGGTGATATTATTGTCTATGATAGTGCCACTCCGGCGAAAGGTTGGTACCGGATTCCGTTCTGAAGAAAACATACGTACGCGCAGCTCAGAGCTGAGCGGATTTGCTATTTGTTCGTTTGAAAAGACTGGGATTCTCGTAGTGCCAACAACTGACAATCCATATCTGGCCTCGAAGGTTTTGTCGACTCCAGTCAAGATGGTCTCCAGGCTTTCTTTGGTTTTCCTCGGAATTGTTTTCCTGGCGATTGCAAAATCTTGGGTTCTTTGGACTCTTGTTAGAATGGCATTGGCCGGTAGTCGAATAGCCGTTCACGCGGCAAAACGCACCTCGAAATGATTTGAAATCATGGAGATTAGATCGGATTTTTTTCGTGGGATCTGTTTCTCATTAAGATTCGGCAATAGCCGAAATACCTATCGGAGGGTAACCCATGAAAAACTTCGCCGCAAGACTGAAACGCTTCTTAAAGAGTGAAGATGGACCAACTGCGGTAGAGTACGCGGTGATGCTGTCGCTCATTATCGTTGTTTGCTTAACGGCTGTTACCAGCATTGGCCAAAATGCAAGCAGCACGTTTACAAACGTTGCTGGTCAACTTGGCAGTTCCAGCTAGCTCATCGACTGTGGAAAGCGTCGTACTCCTGCAGGATCGGCCTAGCCAGCAACCTAGCGGCTACCGTAGCAATTTAGAATCCCATCCATTGTGCAAGCGTCCGCTTCCCTTCGACAGTCGCGTGTGTAGATGTCTGATTCTATTGGGGTACTTGTCTTGATACCGCCGTTTTGTTCGAAATGCCGTTGCGAATCGACATTCCTAGTAACGCCCCAATACAGGCCACGACTAGAGCCAAGATCGTGGCGAAATTTTGTGTGCGAGCGATTCCAATTATTGGAATCCACAATCCTATAGCGATTGCCCAGAGCCACCATCGGCTCGGTGATAAAAATGAAAAGACTCCACATGTCAACAGTATCGTCATCGCGGTTATTCCAGTATCGTCCCAGTTCGGGCGGGAATCGACATAGGTAATGGCTGCACCGAAGCACAA
>JANMHA010000255.1:0-6145 GCA_031374925.1 Pirellula sp.
CCCACCTCGACCGCCTTAGGCGGTCGAGGCGGGAGCGGAGTGCGGTGGTTTGCGGGCTGTTACGTAGTACGCCAAAACAAGGTTGAGGGGAGGCAAGCTCCCACTCAACCTAAGCGAATTGCTGGTGAAGATGCTTCACAGCGGAGGGCGTAATAACCATTTTGGCTGTGGCTTAGAAGAGCGAGGCGGGGGAGGCTCCTGCCGACGCGCCGACATCCGACATCAACCCGAAAAAATCAGATTGCGGTGGTTGGGAAAAACAAGTAATTACACAAAAGAGGTATTAGGAAACCATTGGTTAGAAGAGGTCCGGGATGATCGATAGCAAACAACTAGTTGAATATGCAAAGCATCCCGAACTGGCTTTGCAAAATCTAAACCAATTGCTAGGCCTTTTGGACAGCAACGATGAGACAGAGCAAAACTGTGCAAGCGACTTACTCGAGAACGGCGGAGTTCCGAGCCGAGAAGACATCCCTTTTCTATGTGAGCAATTGAAGTCAGGTCGGTCTTCGCGAGTGTACTGGTGCAGTACGCTTCTGGGAAGACTGGGACCGGTCGAGGATGACCAAAGTGGGAGACGACGGATTCCTACCGACCTATGCAGTGTCATCAACGACGAATCGCTTGAGTTATCGGCTCGTGAGCGAGCCGCTTGGGCTATTGGCGAGCTTGGCGGTATTGACCCTGCGTGCCGAGAAGCGTTGGAAAAACATGTTAAAAAAGCACCCCCACGTCTAAAGAGATTACTGGAATCCGCCTTGGCTAGTTGATTTGCATTCTAGGTCCCATGGCGTTGCAAGGATTGCATCGCAGACCGAGAAAGCACCCGCCATCGGCATGAATATGACACAAAAACCCAAGCAAGGAGGCGAGGGGAATGAATCGTCAGGCAACCAACTTTATTGTGATGACATTGGCTTTGAGCGGGCTGGCTCTTTCGGTTGGCTGCGAGCCAGGGGTTGAGTTAGCAACCAATTCCAATACCCGCAGTGCTAGTCCGCAAGGGCAATTGGTTTCGACACGCGCGGTGACCAATCGCACGCAAGGGTTACCTGTTCGAACGCCACAGACCATCCTTATCGCCAGCTTCAACATCCAGACCTTTGGAAAAAAGAAGCTAGAGGACCAATGGGTTATCGAACGTATAGTGGCTGTGATCCGGCAGTTCGACATCGTTGCGATCCAGGAAGTGCGTGCCGAGGATCAAACGACTATTCCCAGGCTCGTCCAACTCATTAATGCCCAAGGTGCCCGCTACGATTATTTGCTCGGTCCACGCTTGGGAAGAAGTGTTTCAAAGGAACAGTATGCGTTCATCTACGACACGGCTAGCGTTGTCTCCAGCCCCGACGCCATCTACACGATTGAGGACAATGTGGACCTATTGCACCGCGAGCCTTTGGTGGCTCGTTTCGTTACTCGGGTTCCACCCAACGTGCGCCCCTTTTCCTTTTCGCTGGTCAACATGCATACCGATCCGGACGAAGTCAAAACCGAATTGCCGGTCATGCACACCGTTCTCAAGGGGATTCGGGAGTTTGAGTATTTGTCTGCCCGAGAAGACGACGTCATTCTCATGGGTGACTTGAATGCGAGCCCGAAGCAATTCGGCACCTTGGGTCAAATTCCAGGAATTTACTGGACCGTGGACAACGAACCAACCAATACAATTCGAAAGAGCACTTGGGACAATATCATTTTTGATCGCGGATTGACGAACGAGTACACGGGTCGCAGCGGCGTGCTGGACCTTTGTGACATGTTTGGGATCAAGACCGAAGAGGCTCTTCGCATCTCGGACCACTTGCCGATCTGGGCAGAGTTTTCCACGATGGAACAAATACCGGGCGCCAACGCGCAGTTTGTGGAAAGCAACGTGCAACCCGCACGACGGTAGACACCGAAACTCAAGGGAAGTATTCTTTAAGAAGCCCCTTTTCTTGAGAGTTGCGATTCATGCTCATTCCATATTCGACCGATGCGCCGATTTATCATTATCCAATCGCAACGGTTACGTTGATCGTCATCAACGTACTTTTCTACTTTGCATTTTGCATCGGCCTCTCGGATTCGTCCTTTAACGACATCGACCACTTTAGAGACGCGGATGGGAATCGAGTCGAAAAACTGGAAGTCATTGACCAACTGCGAGAGTTGCAGGCCGAAGGTGGGGACCTCGAGGGGTTGAGAAATCAGTTGACGCCAGTCATGGCTGATTCGTCAGAATGGCGACGGGAACTCTTGCTTCAATACGGAAAAGGCTTGCGGCCTTGGCAATGGCTCACCTGCCTGTTCATGCATATCGATCTAGGGCACTTGATTGGGAATATGATCTTTCTGTGGTCATTTGGTTTATTGCTCGAAGGAAAGCTTGGCTGGCTATTGTTCGCATCGGTATACCTTGGAATGGGCACGTTTCAGTCGTTTGCCGAGCAGACGCTTTTGTTCTTTAGCAGTGGGGAGTCGTTGGGCGCATCGGGGGCGATTTTTTCGTTGCTAGCGCTTGTGTTGATATTTGCTCCACTCAATTCCTTTGAGACTTTTCTTTTCATTGGGTTTCGACTCTTCTTTTTTGAGGCACCTATTTTGGTGTTCTGCGGCATTTACATCGTCATGAATGTGTTCTTTTTCCTCTTGAGCGGAGCTTCGTATGGCACGGAAGCACTTCACCTCATTGGGTTTTTGGTAGGTATACCTGTCGGGCTTATCATGTTGACGCGAGGGTACGTCGACTGCGAAGGGTTCGATATCATTTCGCACTACACAGACAAAAAAGGGACCGAATCCAAAGTCGGCAAGAAGCAACTTAAGGAGCGAGAAGCCAGACGCGAAGCCAAGGAACTGGCCGCTCTTCCCAAGATCGATCAAGGACAGGTGAGAATGAAGATGGCTGGCCAGGTCGATCAGGCAATTCAGGAGGGTAATTACGATTTGGCAGTTGCCTTGCAAAGCAAAATAGCCGTCAACAACCCGGGAGCTGGTTGGACCCACGAACATTTGATCGCAATCATTCAACATTACCTGAAGGAGAAGCAGCTCGCCAAAGCAGAACCGCTCCTTCAACTGCACATTGAGCTTTTCGAAGAACATCGATTTCAACTTCAACTCAAGCTGCTCAAACTTTGGTTGCACGATCAGCGCCCTCGGCATGCCTTGCGTTACATGCGTGGCTTGAACCCGGCTTTTCTCGCCGAGACCGAGAAATCCGAATTGAAGAAGCTGGCCGAATATGCAAAAAAGCAAATCCAATCCGGTGTGTTGGAACCCCAGTAGTACCATTCCCATTGCGTAGCTGAATTGAGAATTCAAAATTCTTGAGAATTCAGAATTCTTGAGAATTCAGAAAATTTGAAAACCTTGCGAATTCAGCTACAACACGGATCAACGATCCATTGTCCGTTGTGTCGGTTTAGCGGCATCCTATGAACCATAGGGTCGCGAAGTTGCTGGCAGATCTTGTATTGACAGTGATTCAAGGTTGTAATGGATGCGCAAGGAAAGTAGATTAATGCGTCTTTCCATGCAATTCTAAAGTCAGAACACGCTATCCCTGTTATGCCTCAATCTGCTGATCGTCCAATTGCTGATCGGTTTCTGTTGGGCTATCTGTTGGCTCTCACGATTTTCACTAGTGCCTTTCTGCTTTTCCAAGTGCAGCCGCTCATCAGTAAGTTTATCTTGCCATGGTTCGGTGGCAGCCCTGCGGTTTGGACAACCGCGATGCTGTTTTTCCAATGCACTTTGTTTTTAGGGTACGTCTACTCACACTTGCTTTTTAGTCGTTTGAATTTGCGCAAACAGGTCACGGTGCACTTAGGGTTGCTCGCGATCGCATCGATCATGGCGTTTTTTGTCATCCCTCTGGATTCGCTCAAGCCGAACGGTTCGGAAGATCCAACCTTAAGAATCCTATTTTTGCTGAGCCTTTGCGTTGGTCTGCCGTACGCTGTGCTTTCCACAACCGGCCCGCTTATTCAGGCATGGTTTTCGCGTGCGTATCCAGGCCGGTCCCCCTATCGACTTTTTTCGCTGTCGAATATGGGTTCACTCATCGCACTTGGGACCTTTCCTTTCGTTTTCGAGCCGTTTATGGAATTGAAGACGATGGGGCGTTTTTGGATGATTGGCTTTTGGGTCTTTGCGGCGTTGTGTGCCGCTTGTGGGCTTAGCATGTTGAAAAGGGCAGGTGCTGTTCTAGAATCAGGGGATGCGTCGGCCGAACTAGCCAACGGGAAAAACCCTATAGCGTGGCAACGACTTTCCTGGATTGGGTTATCCGGACTTTCCTCGATGATGTTCATTGCCACAACCAACCACGTGTGCCATGACATCGCAACGGTCCCTTTCCTTTGGATCGTACCGTTGGCACTGTACCTCCTGACTTTCATCATTTGCTTCGATCATCCCCGTTGGTACATTCGTGAACTGTGGTGTGGCTTGTGCGCCGCTGCTATCTTAGCACTCGTTTGTTTGGATTTGGATTTGTCCTTCGCACCCAATTTGGTGCTTCATTTTGGGACGATGTTTTTGATCTGCATGGTCTGTCATGGTGAGTTGGTGAAACTCAGACCAGAGAGTCGTCAGCACATTACCGAATACTATTTGCTCATCTCTGCCGGAGGAGCGTTGGGTGGTCTGTTCATAACACTCATTGCCACTCGCTATTTTGATGAATACTATGAATGGCCAATAGGATTACTCTTGAGTTTGGTTATCGCACTTGGTGGTTTAGGCAACATCGCTAGCCGAAAGAGTTGGTTTGGTGCTTCCAGCCATTGGCTCGTGTGGATCAGCATATTCTTGACAACGTCCTTTGCGGGCTGGTGTCTCGATCCGTTTGATTGGCAACGCACCAATGATCCAGGAATCAAATACGAATTGCTATTGCAAGCCAGGAATTTCTACGGAACGGTATCGGTGACGGATCGGCAATTCACGCGGCCCTTATCGGCAGAAGAAAATAACGGTATTTCCCGTGGATTGGACTCCGGGTATCGCAGTTTTTGGAGTGGCAACGTCCTCCATGGACGACAATGGACCGATCCCAAAAAACGCGACCTGCCATTAAGTTACTACAGCAAGGATAGCGGGGTGGGGAAAACGCTTAAGTATTGTATGGAACAGACGCATCGCGATCGGCCAATTAAGTTTGCGGTCGTAGGACTTGGTTCTGGTGCGCTGGCTACCTATGCTAGGCCTGCCAAAGGTGCTCGTCTGGCCGATGAGTGTGTCATGTACGAGATCAACCCATTAGTTGAGCAAATTGCTCGGAAACACTTCTGGTATTTGCCAGACTACGAACAACGACTCGAAAAACCAATCGAAGTCCGATTGGGAGATGCTCGATTGACCATGGAGCGCGAAGCCCCGCAAGAATACGATGTGATTGTATTGGACGCTTTCAGCGGAGATTCGGTACCTGCCCATTTGCTTACGCGAGAAGCATTTGAGATTTATCGCAAGCACTTGAAGAAGAAGGCCGACGGGACCATTGCTGGAACGATCTGCATTCATATCACGAATTCGTACCTCAATCTGTATCCCGTGGTCAAGAATGCAGCGGAGCAAGTTTTAAAGATAAAATACACTAGCATTTACAAGACTAGCGAGCCTCAAGAGCAATTGGAGCGAAGTCACTATTTCATGATGTCGAATGACGAAATATTTTTGGAGCAAACTCCCATGTTGCCACGCTTCAAATCGAATTCGGATTCCGTTGGCGGCGAGGCGCGTCGAGAAGCAATCGAACAGGATTGGCCAGGCATTCCGCTTTGGACCGATCATTACAGCACCATTTTTAACATCCTCTGGAGCGAGTAGCCAATTTCATCATGCAAATTGACTTGACTACTCCAGCTCTTCTTTTTTCCACCATCTCATTGCTATTGCTTGCTTACACGAATCGCTTCCTCGGTCTGGCAAGCATTATTCGCAAACTGCATGCTGACCATGCTGAGACACCCAACCAAGTCTATGTGGAAGAGATCAAGAACCTGCGACGACGTACGTGTTTACCGAGACAGTCCATCAATTTAGCAAGATTTTCGTAGAGAAATCGGCTGGCAATAGAATTGGTGGAACATACTTTGGCCCCGGGCCTATCAACCGTTCCTTGATCCAGTCTTTAAAATCTTTTCCTCGC
>JANMHA010000259.1:0-25080 GCA_031374925.1 Pirellula sp.
CCGTCGGAGGCAAGCTCCGAGCGGACACTTCGGCGGCAAGCTCTGAGCGGACAAAAATGCCTCACAACCGAAACCCAGGGTGCGCTGCGCGACCCTGGGCTTTGCTGTTCAACGCCTTCAGCGTTAGGAAACTGTATACGCCGTTTCCGCGTGGTCGCTTAGGTCGAGCCCCATCTTCTCAGCGTCTTCGGAGCAACGCAGGCCAATGGTTAGGTCGATGACCTTTAGCAGGATAAAGGAGACGACTCCCGAATAAACAAGGGTCACAACGACAGCCTTGACTTGAAGGCCAACTTGAGCGGCATTACCTTCCAAGAGACCTCCTCCGAGATTCACCCCGAATCCCTTGACTGCGAAAATGCCGGTCGCAATGGCTCCCCATATCCCTGCAATTCCGTGAACACCAAACACGTCCAGCGAGTCGTCGTACTTGAGGGCTGGTTTTACGAAAGCAACGAATAAGTAGCTGACGAGCGTCGCGCCTGCACCGATAAAGATTGCCGATTGAGGAGTGACGAAGCCTGCAGCGGGCGTGATTCCTACCAATCCAGCCACAGCTCCCGTGATCATACCCAGAGCCGTTGGGCGACCGCTTCGAACTGTTTCTATCAAGGACCATGTCAGGCCCGCCGTAGCCGCTGCAATCTGTGTGGTGACAAAAGCGCTAACCGCTTGCGCGGAGGCGCCAAATGCACTGCCCCCGTTAAATCCAAACCATCCAAACCACAGGATTCCGGCTCCCAATATCGCAAAAGGAAGATTGTGGGGTGGATTGATTTGTCTCGGAAATCCACGTCGTGGCCCTAGAACTAAGCAACAAACCAGAGCCGCAATACCTGCGTTGATGTGCACTACGGTGCCGCCTGCAAAATCCAAGGCGCCCGTTGGAAGGCCTGTCCCCTTTTGAAACGCACCCAAACCGAAGATGGGATGTTCTGGGCCATACCAAACCCAGTGCGCAACCGGCGAGTAAACGATCAAGCTCCAAAGGCCAATGAAAATGGTAAACGAAAGGAACTTCATCCGCTCCGCAAAGGCTCCGATGATCAGGGCAGGCGTGATGATAGCGAACATCATCTGAAAAATCATGAACGTCTGTTCGCTGATCGTGAGTGCAGCCTCAGGAGCAGCGAACCACGCTTCATTGGACTCAACACCCTTGAGCATAAACATAGATGATGGATCCCCCATGAATCCTCCAAACAATTCCTTGTCGTTAAAGGCCATCCCGAAGCCACAAATCGTCCAAAGCACTGTTACCAACGCCATGCACATAAAACACTGCATCAGAATGCTGAGAACATTCTTCCGCCCTACCAATCCACCGTAGAAAAAGGCTAGGCCAGGGGTCATAAATAACACGAGCGCACTGCTCGCCAAAAGCCACGCGGTATCGCCGCTGTTGGACGCCCAAGGCACCGCAGCGGGTGCCGGCACGGCGTTACCCCCTGGAGCAGCCATTGCGCCAGGTGCGGGCGCCTCTGGCGCCTCGTCCTGGGCAAATACCCCGGTACACAAGAAAGCTAATAAAAAAAACGAATAACACGCCGTTCGAATCATTTCTAACTCCGCCTCGAAGTTCTTTCTCTCAAACTTTCCAGTTGATGCGTATGAACCGCGGTGCGGAGAGATTGCGCACCGCGAGTCACGTTCCGTCCGCTAGCAAATACGAGGCCAAGGAATTGACTCAGTGGGCGATCGATTTTCGTAATCCACCAATTGTCCAGTGAATTGCAAAATTTAAATGGAGTAAAAAAACGCTAAAATTATGTCAGGTGTATTATGCGATTCGCACGGTGCTTGATCTGCTTTAAAGGTATGCAAGAAAGGATTTGACGCACATGTTTTAAGCGGTAATGCAATCAAGGTGGAATCAAGTAGCGTTACGGGTTGCTTGTGCGCAGTTATCCGGCGCAAGTATTCGTCCCAAGTGTTGCTTGAGGTTGAGGAACGCTAGGTGAACTCAGTACGCTTCTCCGAGGAAAAAAAGAGCCATTTTTTTGTCCGTTTGACCACTGACGATGTTGTAAGGATTGATTTTTCATGATCCTCTTGAATAGACTGGATTCAAGAGTGCTGCGAAACGCGTCGCGGCGACTGTTTCAGCATCAATGTTGCCCTGTTCTTGGCTGAGCGGCAAGATTGATCTGTCCTTTATCGAAAGGAGGTGACTTAGTGAAATCATTCTGTACTGGCCATAGGGGTGAGGCGTCTTAAGCATGCCGGCGGGCTGCCTCGGACTTGCAGCCTCAACCCCACTCGCTTCAAACCGGGGAAAAACTCGGAGCTTGGCGAGCGGTATTTAGTTCCTGCCTGGGCTTGTAGGGTGTCTGCAAGCCCAGGTTCTTTTTTGCCCTCGTTTAACCCGTACCCCACTATTCTCGATACAGCTGGCGTTCTCGAATGAACATTTCTACTGCCAGCGGCACTTGATAGCGAATGCTCTTACCACGAACACAACGCTCTCGCAAATTGTTCGAACTGATTTCGATTTGCGGTACCATCTGTTGCGATTTGGCGATCGCGATCAATCGTGTCGGATCGACAAACGGTCTTAAGACGTCCCATGGCGGTGCGCCGACACCTCCTCTGGAAATGACACTGGGCGTCGCCAAACGAAGTAGCTCACTAGGTTCTCGCCACTTGGCAATGTCCGCTAGTGCATCCGCTCCCATCAACAAGAACAATTCCGAGCTTGGCATTTCGGCCGCGATCGATCGAATCGAATCGATGGTGTAGCTAACTCCACCGCGATCGATTTCTCGAGTGTCGATTTCGAATTTTGGATTTCCCGCGATGGCCAGCAAAACCATCTCGATTCGGTCTTTGTTGCTAGCCGGTTGTTTATCGGTTTTGAAGGGGGATACATTAGCAATCAAAAAGCGAACTTGATCGAGTTGAAGCGACTCACAACAGAGCTCTGCTAAAAGCAAATGCCCTATGTGAATTGGGTCAAACGAGCCGCCGAAAATACCGATTCGAGTTCCCATAGTTCTGTCACCGCATTTTGCTATCGCGCATCCAGTTGTCCATCGCCATTTTGAAAATGGACTGACTCTGTCTAATAAAGACTATTTCCGCGTTTCCGCTGGAATACCCTGACCAAGCTCGGTCTTCATTCAATTGGATCCGAACTTGGTGCAACATAGGGCTCAATTCACCAGCCTGCGTTCGATGTTTGCGGTCGTAGCCGACACTACTGTCGTGGCCGACGCTGCTGCCGTGGCCGACGCTGCTAGCGTCGGCTCGGATACCGGCCGTGGCTATTTCAACAACTCGACCGGTATAGACCGTCGCCGGTTTTTGAGCAAGGCAAACGCGAACCTCTGTGGCGATTTGAATACCAGCGATTTGTTCATCGCTTAGTGTGCATTCTACTTTTGTCACAGGGTTCTGCACGATCCATCCCATCAGCGTACCGCGATCGACGTGCCTACCAATCGACGCATCCGATATCCAATAGGAAGAATTGGAGCTGACGCTTGACCTTCCCATCCCAATTGCAAAGTCCGACGGATTCTCTGGCGATTCTGCAGGTTTCGCTTTCGCGGGCTCAAACCAGCCCGCCGTGGGGGCCAAAATGGTAAGAAGCGATAATTCCATCTGTCTCTGTTCCAATTGCGCCGCAACTATTGCTTTTTGCCTTTCGAGCATCGGTACCTTGGAGACGCTCGGATGATCGAAGTAGGCAGCGCGATTCAGCGTCGCGAGCTCACCATCTACTCGCATCAACCGCGCCTGTAGATCGAATAAGTTCTTTTCAATGGCTGGATTGGCGAGAGCCACGATCATATCTTGGCTCTCAACTCTCATCCCCTGCGTGGCATTGCGTGTTTGGACGATTCGCCCAGGTATACTGGTGTACACGGGGTGACGGTGCCCCAGATAAAACGTTCCGTTCGAATACGCCCTGCTAGGCAGCGGCATGTTAACAGTCCAAGCGATCAAGAGCGATAACGCGATCCATCCCAACCACGCTGTTCGTCGACGCATTTTGTGTCGCTCATTACTTGAGCCCGTAGTCAGCGTCCAAGCTGCCATCGTGGTGATCGCCGAACAACATCCATAGAGCACGATCAATCCCAACCCGACGCCTGCCAACTGCCATTGGCTTGCTACGTAGTACACCATCGTCGTCAAGCCAACAACCAAAAAGACTCGATTTAAGGTCGACGCTAGGAGATAGATTGCAAGAAAGAGTGACAAACCCATCGACTCACGACTAGCTCGCCCGTCGAGCATTGCATCCATGCTTTCAAACGATCGCTCACGCAGCTTTTGCAGATTGACCCAATCGCAAAGCACGAAGTATCCGTCGTACTTCATCAACGGATTTGCGTTGAACAGCAACGTCGTCACAGTGCAGACAAGCAAAGTTTGCAACGCCAGATCGTGCACCCACCCAGGGTGGGTGCACAACCAAAGTAATGCTGCAAAGAAAGCCAGTACGCACTCCGTATAGATTCCAGCAAGTGCGATCCCCATGCGATGCGCTCTGTTGCCAATCTTCCACGCTTCCGTAATATCGACATACGGGCATAGCATCCCATAACTTACGATCATGCCTGCGTCTTTGCAAGATGCACCCGCTCGTTTGCAAACCACCGCATGACCAAACTCATGAATGAATCGCGTCAGAACAAAAATCACACCATAGCCCACTAAGAATGCTGGCGACCGAAGCGCCCGGAAATCTGGCAATTCCAACAAAAGGTCTTCGAATCGTATTCCAATCAGCACGATCGCGATCCCCAGCAGCCCAAGCCAAAAACACGCAGCAGCACCCGAGTAGAGCCATCCAAATTTAGGCGCAACGATTTCCAGAGGGCCATCAGGCGATCCGAACGAAACCTGCATCTGTGTCAGCTTGCCAAGGGTCGAACCCAGCCAACGAATCAATGTTAAAAACCAATTCGCTTTACGCAGCCGCATTTTTTCAGCAATGATGGACCGTGAATTCGAATGGCACGGTAATTGACTATCGCTTTGAGGCAAGATTTCGAAGGGCTTGATGCTCGTGTTCGGTTTCGGATTGACCGGGCGAAGCATCCCGCTTTCGTTGCATCTGGCGATTAAGTAACGAACTTGTTGCAAATCGATGGTTTGTGGAGCGAACTCTGCATCGAACTTATCCCGCACCGATTCGTACGTGGTATCACTGCCGAGCCAGTGAAGCAATCGGTACTCTTGGTCGCCACAACGAAAGAGACGCCGGGTCAATGGATCCGTAGCAATCCATGTTGGATGCATCGAATGACCATCGATTTGGGAAAGCCAAGCGACATCGCGTCGAAGCCGATAGCCTATCGGAAACTGGTTTGGGTTCATTGGTTCGCAAACCGATTGTTTCACTGGGGTTTCTGCAACTGCATTGAAACGGTCATGCCAGGTAGCAGCAGCCAATGGTTGCCCGTTTTCTGATTCTGAATCGTTGAGTGAACTCGAACTTGCCCAGTTGAGGTTACGTCAGGGTCGTAAGATGTAATTCGACCTGAAAAGAGCGATTCAGCTGTCCCTCGTTTCGACCTCACTTGAACTGGTTTTCCAATCAATCCCGAAGGGTCGATTTGGTCCATACTTACAAAGCAGTCGATTTGAACTTCATCCAATCGAATAATTTTGACGATTGTAGTCCCAGCTTGAACCCATTCGCCCGTTCGGTGATCTACCCGAATGACGGTTCCAGCAATCGGTGATCGAAGGGTAAATCGATTCACTTTCAGCTGACCAAGCATGACCGCGGACTGAGCGAGCTTCGACTTCAGCAAGCGTTGTTCTTTGGTTGCCTTACTCTGCACTAGCCGAACTTTCGCTTGATCTGCTGCAAGCTGCCGCTGCCGAAACTCAGTTGGGCTTGCGTTGCCCTTGTTTACCATCTCTTCATACAAATCCATTTGCAATTTGGTTTCCTCGACAAAGGCTTCTGCGAGGCGAATTTCACTTTCATCCTTTGCTTCGGAAGCGGCCACTTGAGCTTGAAGGCCAGCCGCTTCCTTTTCAAGTTCCGCCGATTTCCCTTCCAGTTTCGCGATCACTTGATCGGCGATCACGGCGTCGTTTTCATGCACCTCAAGACTTGCTAGAACACCGGTCTCTTGGGAGGGCAATTCGACACTCTCCACCGCGAATACCAGGCAATTGTCGAAAAGCAGCCAGCCGTCCGCCGTGGATCCTGCTTGGTTCGACAGGCTTTCTTGCTTGGGAAGACTTCCTTTAGACACAGGAATCCCGTTGGGGCGGCCAATGGGCAGTTCCTTGGCGCGGTCCTGAGCCATAACTGTGCAATAAGCTGTGAAGGCCGCAAGTGCGACCATTGCGAATCGGATGACCGTTAGAGTTCTCATGTTCATCGGTGTTCCATATAGTTGTAGCAGAAGTCGTGCGACTTCTGCTGAATCGATTTTCTCGTCGGATTTCGAGCTTCGTCCGAATCCTCACGAATCCGGATACAGTTCGTTCTACGAGCTAAATCCAAAGTTGGACCCGCGACCAGACTTTGTACGCAAAGTCCTTTCCGAGTGCCCAAATGAGTGGACCTCGCCCGATTGGAATGCTGATTCGGGCCGTAGCCCCCGCCACCGCAACTTGGGCGGGCAAGGTATCCGCATCTAGCTCAAAACGCATACGTAGCGCAGTTGAGTGGGAGTCGATAAATGCCTCGGATTGTTGACCGTTGTCGATCCGAGGAAGGGAGCCACTGAGCAAGTGAACGGGAAGCTGTATTTGCGGCATACTCGTCATTATGGCAACCGGTGGGTTTAGGTCGTCCTCGATAGCGAGTCGAAATTCCTGTGCGTCACGCTCTGGCAGGGACGCTTCCAAGATCCATGGCGATTCAGATTCGTGAAGAGTCAAAAGCCATTGACCAGTTCGTATTGGTCTGTCTCTTAGACTGTCCTGAACATTCCAGGTGGAAACGATACCGTCGACACATGCAACGACTAAGAGCGCGTCGATTTGCTTCTGAAGAAGTGCTAGTTGATTCACCTCGATCAGCCGATTGCTTTCAATCGTCCTGCGTTCCCCCTCCAATTCGATTCGTTGCAATGAGCTTAATGTCGTTTCTCGCAAAAGCATGGCACCGATGTCCACTAGCCGTTGTGCATTTCGACTTTGCTGTGCAACGGCCTGTTCCAATTCCAAACTTAGGCTCAACGATTTGAGTCGAATTAGCGGATCTCCCCGCTTTACGGACTGACCATGCTCTACCAAAACAGCGTCCACCGTAGCATCCATCGGTGCGTAAACATGCTGCTGAACCAGTGGGACAAGGATAGCAGTGGCATGCAATCGAATCGGAACTGGAATAGCCAACACGAGCGACAATAGGATCAAGGAAACAACCCATTTAGCCTTGTTGGGCCAAGAGGCTGGATTGGCAATTGCAAGCGCGCTCCTCTTGGTTGTTTGGCTTGCGAGCAAGGCACTTTTCCACCAAGGGATTTGAAGTGCAGATAGACCGAGCTTTGAGATCAATGCGATTTGCTCAGCACATCGTGATGGCGGTTTATCCATGCCTGACCAAGTTAGCAGTACCGCCACATCTAGTTTTAGCGGACGCACCACGCCCGATTGTGACTTGGTGGTGGTTGCAATCGCGTTGTTGAGCGGGTCTGCGACCTCCGTCGCGAGCGGTTTGATCCATTGCAGGTCGGATATAGCAAAGGTGTTGAACAAACGAGTCAAATCGGGATCCCGATCGTCCACTCCACCAGGCAATTGGCTAGTGCTAAGAGCACCACCGTTTCGCAACATCGCGTGGATACAAGACGAAGCCCGTTCGATTTGCCCGATTCCGTCCGCTCTTCGATCGATCTCAACGAGCCCAGCCGCGCCAACCACACGCCAACTTCCGAAGTGAGACTCCTTTCGCAGAAGAAAAGCGTGTTCCGAATGGGCATGTTCTCGAATCGTTTTCAGGAGTTTGGCCACACCCAGTTTTGGGTTCAGGCCACCTGCCAGCTCCCGCATGGTGTGTTCAGCCAGAGTTAGGTACTCGCGGTCACGCTCGAATACGCGCAACCGATGCGAGCGAAAGTAGTCGCTCATCAAATCTGCCATTTGCGCCACAAATCGAAGATATCCGCGTTGGCTAGCTGGTCCGCCGCTCGGCGACTGAACGATTTGCAACCAAAAGCTGCCTTGTTCCTTAGGGATTGGCAATGGAGCGTAGATGAGCAGTTCCGAAGTTGGATTGGCAGGTCGATCGCAATTGAGCAAAGCACCGCACGGAGGAATGAGGATGGGCTGACGCTCGGCCGCGACGGCATTGAGGACCAACAAGTGGGAAGCTGAAGGTTGCTTCCCCAAGGCATGGTCGCTGACAAAGTCAGCTGATTGCGTGGCTTGGATCGCTGCGTTCAACTGGGACTCGATAAAGTCCAATTGTTCAAACGGCGTAGATCTAGCTTTCAGGTTCGGTTCATCCGTAGTAATTCCATCGACCAAAACGGATGGAAGATTCATATGGCCAAGCAATCGCCAGGAGGAGTCTGAATATTGCTGCCAAAGGGCTGCACCGTGGGCGCCCATTGCGTTGGCGATTCTCGGTAACACTGCCTGCACAAAGTCATTGGGTGCGATGGGAGTATGCGCTAAGGAAGCGATGTTCTCCACGACAGCTCGTATTTGGTCTTTAGTCTGTTGAACCAAAGCGTTATCAAGCGGCAGAGGGCTTCGCCGTTCCACCAGCGTATCCCCCATCGCATTGCAATGCATTCCGGAAGGGATGCCCGCTCCGAAGATAGAAGCTGGCGAAAAATGATTGCGCAAATTACCCAGCTCCATCGCTAAAGGCTCAGGAGGCATGGAGTTTTCGTTGCGATCGTCGTTCGGTGTGGCCATACCGTGTTGGCTTATCAAAATCGGTAACCAAATACAAGCCGAATACTTTCGCGGGATTGCTAGCGAATGAACTGAAGCTGCACGATGGATAGCGGTCGCGGAGGATTACCAGCTAACTACGCCGCTACTATGCCGGCTCATCTTAAAGCTGGGATGAATCCCAGCACTCCAAATAAAAAACCTCGGTACGGGACCGAGGTTTTGTTTTGGTTCATCTCATTGTTGAGAAGATGTGTTAGTACATGTCGTAGTCGCCGCCGTGGCCGCCTGCTGGCTTCTTGCCATGGTCATGCTTTGGCTTCTCGGCGATCAACGCATCGCTTGTCAACAAAAGCGTTGCTACCGACGCGGCGTTGCTCAAGGCAGTGCGAGTGACCTTGGTCGGGTCGATTACGCCAGCTTTGACCAAGTCTTCGTAGACGTTGGTAAGCGCGTTGTAACCGTTATTGCCCTTGGCCTCTGCAACTTTGGAGCAAACGATTCCGCCGTCTTGGCCAGCGTTGGCAGCAATCATCGTCAACGGTGAACGGCATGCACGGATAACAATGTTGTAGCCGGTGACTTCGTCCGTCGTCAGCGTTTCAGCTGGTGAGACTTGAGTGGACGCACGTAGAAGGGCAACTCCACCACCAGGGAGAATGCCTTCTTCGATGGCAGCGCGGGTTGCATGCAAAGCATCTTCAACACGAGCTTTCTTTTCTTTCATTTCGCTTTCGGTTGCAGCACCGACATTAACCTTGGCTACGCCACCAGCTAGCTTAGCCAATCGTTCTTCGAGTTTTTCGCGATCGTAATCGCTGGAGGTGTTATCGATTTCGCGTCGGATCTGGTCGATGCGGGACTTGATGTCGCTGGCTTTTCCGCCACCTTCGATAATCGTCGTGTTGTCCTTGTCGATGATCACCTTCTTGGCACGACCGAGGTCGGCCAAAGTCAGTGTTTCAAGCTTCTTGCCGAGGGCTTCGAAGACAGGGGTCGCGTTGGTCAAAATTCCGATGTCTTCCATCATGGCCTTGCGTCGATCGCCGTAGCCAGGAGCTTTCACTGCCGAGACTTGCAACGTGCCACGCAAACGATTGATAACCAAGGTCGCGAGGGCTTCGCCTTCGACGTCTTCAGCGATGATCAACAGCGGCTTGCCCTGCTGAACCACTTGCTCAAGTACTGGAACCAGATCCTTGATGTTGGTGACCTTCTTTTCGTAGACCAAAATGTATGGGTCTTCTAGAACGGCTTCCATGGTGCCTGGATCGGTTACGAAGTAAGGCGAAAGGTAGCCTCGATCGAACTGCATGCCTTCGACAAACTCGAGTTCATCATGGAGGCTCTTGCCTTCGTCGACAGTCACAACGCCATCTTTGCCAACTCGTTCCATGGCGTCAGCCAGCAAGTTTCCGATGGCTCGATCGTTGTTGGCAGCGATGCTGGCAACGTTGGCCATTTCCGACTTGTCTTTGATCTTGATCGACATCTTGCGAAGCTTTTCGGTGATGTCGGTCACTGCGGCTTCGATACCGCTCTTCATTTGAATTGGGTTAACGCCTGCAACGACAGCCTTGAGTCCTTCGTTGAAAATGGCTTCAGCCATGACGGTTGCGGTCGTGGTTCCGTCACCAGCGACATCGCTGGTCTTGGAGGCGACTTCGCGAACCATGCGGGCGCCCATGTTTTCGTAAACGTCTTCCAAGTCGATTTCCTTGGCAACCGTTACGCCGTCTTTGGTCACGGTTGGGCTGCCGAAGCTCTTCTGTAGAATAACATTACGACCACGAGGTCCGAGGGTGACTTTGACCGCACGGGCCAGTTTGCTAACACCGCGACGAATCGCTTCGCGTGCTTCTTGATCGAAAGCAATAATCTTTGCCATTGAAAAACTCCGTAAATCTATGTTGAGTAAAGTGGTTTCGAAACGGGGGGATTCAGCGTGAATTAGCCAATAATGGCAAGAACTTCGTTTTCGCTCATCATCAGGTATTCTTCGCCGTTGACTTCGATGTTTTCGCCCGCGTAACTGGTGAATAGAACGAGATCACCAACCTTGACTTGGAGCGTCGAACGGCTTCCGTTGTCCAAGACACGTCCATCGCCGATGCTGATGATCTTGCCGCGTGTTGGGCGATCCTTGGCCGAATCAGGCAAGAAAATCCCGCCGCTGGTTTTCTCTTGCGATACTTCTCGTTGGACAACGATCCTATCGCCGAGTGGTACGAGCTTGACCTTGGTCTTTTCGGTCTTTTCTTTGGTTGCGGCAGCCATTGAACGGAACTCCATGCTAGTAAAAAGAGGGGACTGAGTTTGTGGTTCGGTAGGTGCAAAACGCCAAAACGGCATTGCACGCTAGAAGACCGCCCAGAGAGCAACTTTCGTGCCATAGGCCGGAGGGCAAATTTCCAACTTGACTGTTCCCAGAGAAAAATCGTGGAATGCCGTTGTTCTGTCGTGGGTCTCGGTCCAGAATATTAATTCAAATAAGCACCAATAATTTTCGAACGAAAGTGGTTAGCATGCCGATCCGCGTCACCTGCCAATGTGGACAAAGCTTGAATGTTCCCGACAACATGGCGGGTAAGTCAGGTAAATGCCCCAAGTGTCAACAGATGATTCGAATTCCTGGTGCGGCGGATGGGGAGGGAGCCCCGTCCAAGAAGCCTGCGACCCAAAACCTCGCTCCACCCAGACCCGTTAGCCAGCCCGCGACCGACAACAGAATGGCCGGATTGCTAGACGCTGCTGGACTGGTACAGAAATCGGGAGTGTTCTGCCCCAATTGCGATCAGCCGTCGAGGCCCGGGGCAGTGCTTTGTACGCACTGCGGCTTTAATTTTACCGAGGGAACGAAAATCGAAGGGCACAAGACGGCCGAAAAGAAGCAATTCGGAAATAGGAATCTCAACGAAGCGGCCGAGATGATGGTTCGGGAAGCTTCCACGCAAAAACGCATGATAGCGAGCGGAACGCCATGGTGGATGATGTTTGCAGCCCTTTTGGGACTCCTTATGTTCCTTGGGGGGGCATTGATCAAAATGGATGCGGGCCAAACCGGTGAGATTTCCAAGGTCGAGTTCATGTCGCGGATCCAGAGGGCGGACTGGCTCCCGGTAATGGGTGCCTCCGCTGGCTCCGGATTGTTGCTGATTGCCGTTTTCGCTCACGTTGCATTGATCTTCACAGCTTTCTTTGAGTCAAGAAATCAAGGACTCCTGAGTTTGTTTGTGCCGCTCTACCTCGCCTATTACATGTTTTCCAGAATAGTGTCGCAGAAACTCTTCAGTACAGTGATAATATATTGGGTGGCGTCCATTTTGGCTGGTGCTTTACTTGGGTATGCTATGCCGAAAATCTAAAATCCTTAAAGGGCCAAGCGAAAGGCTTCCGAAATGTTGACCGAAAGAGTTGATCGAAATTCGCGAACTTCCATCTTTACTTTACTAGCCGTTGCCGTGTTTGCCCTGCTCCCTGTCAGCGATGGGCTCTCTCAAATCGTTCAGCTTCCGTCGACTGGCACGTTCACACTCCAGACAAGTGCTCTCGTTCCCGATTCGGGCTCCGCAAACTTGGGTGGCAATCAAAGATATTCGGCCGGTAGCCAATCGATCGGGCCTGGTTCGCTTGCTTACGGTGCCTCCAGTACCGCGGCAAGTGTTACGGCTCGAGCAACCATCATCGATTTGAATGAATTGGACCTCATGATCCGTTCACAAGCAGGCAGTAAACCATCAGTTCCGGATCTGGTTGCCAATCGTTCCCTGCCTTCGCAATACGCATGGGGGCAAAAGGGTACAAAATTGCAAAATGCTGAATACGAATACCTGGCCGCCTTAACTCATCGGGAAAAAGCGAGTTCAGTGCAGGCAAACTCCGACACGACCTACTATTTGTCACTGGCAAACAACGCAAAACAGCATCGCCATTGGGCGGCAGTCGAATTGTATTATAAGCTCGCATGGGACAGCTTGCCCGAAGCACGCCGCGAAAGCGTTTTGCAGTCGCTGTTGAATGCGAGGAGCAAGCCAGAATCCGAAACGGACAAGAAGTCAAAAACGGGCGCCAAGTGACATGGCCGCCTTTGCTCGGCAACGATGCTTCGATAAAGCAGACATTCCGAAAGTGAATTGGGACAATTCGTACTACATCAGAATTGCGCCTTCGGATCCTGCTCCCGATTCCCATTGACGGCGTATTTCACGAAGACCGTAGGCGCACATCTCAAATTGCTCACTCAATCGGTGCAATAGGTCTGATGGCGCTTCGGAGTCCTCCTCCGCCTCTATTTCGCTGGCGATTTCGTAAGCCATTTTGCCTTGATGGCAATAGCTAACGAATTGATCCGAACGATCTGGACCCTGCAAACCGCGCAAGGACTCGGGATAAAGACCTGTCCAAAAAAGAGTAAAATCACCGATATGCCGGTGAACTTCACGTTTTGCCAGTCCGATTCGGTGCTGAGCTTCGGTCATCATGGTGACTACCTCAGTGGCTCGCTGACCGTTTAATTGACGAATCCGGTGCAAGGCATCCGTCTTTGTGAAGCGAACGAGCAGCTTGCTTACGTAATTGACCAGCTCTGTATCGGCCACCCCAAGCTGAGAGTGGAACGCATACTCGGAAAGTCCCGCAAAGAACCGCTCGAGCGTGTGATTTAGAGAATGTTCGTTGGCATCGTTTTCGAATTTCATTGGAAAAGCTCCCCAGCATTAACAGGAACTGTCCTACCCCCATTCCAAACTATTTACTGCCCCTGTTGCGTGTCAAGGTCGAATTAGCCAGACTCGCAAAATAGCTATATTCAAATGGGAATAAATGAACTGGAGGGGAAACTCCAGATGAGCCAATGACAGTAAGCTCGGGAGAAGCCTCACTTTCCGCCTCGAGACTGCCAATCGAACCTTCGCGAGTTACGCATGCGAAGCACCCGTGTAGCAGCACGCGCCCGTATGGCAGTACGCACCCGTGTGGCAGTACGCACCCGTGTGGCAGTACGCACCGGTGTGGCACGCCCAAAGCGAAGCGTGGGCGTGTGGCAGGCCAGGGATGATTGGCAGCCTTCACGCCCTTCGCAAGCTCAGGGACGTGCCACACGGCCTAGCTCAGGGACGTGCCACACAACCAAGCTCAGGGGCGTGCACACGACCTAACTCAGGGGCGTGCCATACGACCGAGCTCCAGGATATGTGCCCCTGGACCAAGCTCTGTGGGAACACAAAAAGGCGGCAAACTAGCAGCTGGATTAGGCTAGTTCAAAAAACTACTGAAATGATTTGCCGCAACCGCAGGACTTGGTTGCATTTGGATTCTCGAAGGTAAATCCTTGTCTCTCAAGGCTCTTGTGCCAGCCAATAACGGCTCCGTCGAGAAGCAATGCACTTTTCTTGTCGACAACAACCCGCACGCCGTGCTGGTCATATTGGCTGTCTTTTAGCTCGTCGTACTTGTCGTCGAAGCTCAAAGAATATTCAAAACCTGCGCAACCACCAGCCAAAACACCTACTCGAACAAAGGTGTCTTCGGTGAGATTGCTTTCGGCGTGAGCTCGCTTGAGTTCCAAAGCAGCTTCTTCGGATACATTTACTGCCATCGTCTTACCTCAAAACCAAAGTGCAAAAAAGTTGAAGTGCGAAACCAATTCTGACGAATAGGCTCCGCAGCGTTATCGAACAAATCTATCGGTATAGTATGCCTACTGGGCAACGCGCGGCAAGTCAAAATTGCCTTTGCATAGCCTGACAATCCTGGTATTCTATCCGGCCCGCTGCAATTCCAGTTGCGGGAAATAGTAGCCCTAACACCTAATTATCAATCCAGGATCATGACAAAACCTCACCGGAAACTAAAAAAAGCGAATCACGGCCAACGTGCGGCAAATAGCAAAGCTCGCAAATCAAAGCGCCGAAAGGTTCGCACTTAAGGTTTGTTTGCGTTGCGTAAAAAGCCATTAATAGCGCGCACGGTGCCTTACGGGCGTAAGCAATTGGAGTCAGTCAGTGGTCACTAAAGACTTCATTATCGATCCGGATACGGTCGATTTCGATAACATCGTTGCGGATATTGAGCAGATTCGAAAGTACAATCCACAGCGTTTCGAAATGGAACAGCTGACGGCAATTGTGCACGAGGACCCTGTTCGGGTCGCTTGCGTTGGCTACAAGGACATTACGAATGACGAGTTCTGGGTGCGTGGCCATATGCCAGGCATGCCATTAATGCCCGGAATTGTCATGCTTGAAGCCGTGGCCCAGGTCTGTTGTTATTGCTCCCACAAATACGAATTGTTGGGCAAATCAATGGTCGGATTCGGCGGTTTAGAAGATGTACGGTTTCGCGATCCGGTGGTGCCTGGCGATCGTCTGATCGTGATGTGCGAATTGCTTAAAGTGCGAAAACCAAGGTTGATTGTATGCCGTTTTCAGGGCATCGTTAAACGAAACATTGTTGTCGAGGGTATTCTCAAGGGTATTCCTATTCCCGTGGAATACTTGACTTCAAAGTGAGTTTTTGTTTTTCGGCTTCATCTCTTGAAACTCAAGTCCCGATCGAAACTGAAGCGAGTATTTTTCAGTCCTGGTTGGATCGATCGCAATCGTATTCTCCTGACGTTCTACCGTGTTAATAAGGACGCGATGTACAAACCAAAGTTTTTGATGTTCCGGCTGGACGCTTGGTTGAGTCAACTCAAAATGGATCCAAAGCCATCCTCTCTCTTGTTCCATGCCGATCCATTTGATGGTCGATGATTCTTGGTCGAGCAAGTTGCCTGAATGCTTAGTAGGATCATGCCCCGTTACCCTCTTTGTCTCTGACCGAAGAATGGCATTGAATTCATCCCTGTTCATCGCCAGCGGTGTCCTTCGAACAAAAAAATGTGAGCCCAAGTATTTGGTGGCACGATCCGAGAATCCTTGGTCGTCGACACTAACTCGCTGCGTGGCTTTCGCGTTGTTTAGCTCCGCACTCAATGCCGTTTCTAAATCCTGGGGGTGCAATCGGAGCGAAACCTCCCAAACGTTGGCGTCCACGTTCCACTTCATTTGGCCAACACAAAGATGGAACGGATGAGCGTAAAGAAACGAAGCCGAAACGAGACAAATCCCGATTGCGACCCAACGCAAAAAAACGCATCGACTTAGAGAACAATTGGAAAATATCATTGTAGACTTCAGGGAGTCTTGCTCTTCTTGGTCTTGTCTTTCTTCTTCTTTTTTGGTTCATCCGGCGACTTGACTTCGACCTTGGGTTTGGCATCCGCATTTTCGATGGCCGCCGGCGCCGATGATTCTTTCTTGTCGCTTGCCTTCGATGCTTCGGCTTTCTTTGTTTCAGCCGCCTTTGCCGCTTGCATCGGGTTGTCGTCCGCGTTGCGTCTCATTTTGAAAAGCTGAAACTTCGTCGATTCGATCACTGGAGGATAATAGTTATTGTTCCGATCGATGTCGGCCGTTTCGCGGTATGGATCCAGTTCCAAAGTTTTCAGTGGCTTTTCGGCAATAACCAGCGTCTCGAATTTGTTGCTATCCACCCGCCAAGCTTCCGCGGGAATCCGAATCTCACGAGTAGAGCCATCCTCGAAAGTGACCATGAAGATGATAGGCATAATCAATCCGCCTAAATTTTTGAAAGACACACGGTAGTAAAGGCCTGTATTTTCCAGCATCGACTTTTCCTTATCGGAAAGTTCGCTCTTAAACTTTTCGAAGGCTTTTCGTTGCTCATCGGTGACTTCTGATGGATTGTAAGTGTTGTAGAAGTCTTTGAGTTCTGGGAATTGATTCGCCCGCTTTTCCAGTGGTTTATCGCGTTGTTTGGAAAGAGACGGCCGTTGTTCTGCCTTCTTTGCCTTCAAAAGCTCCGCTCTTTGGTCTGGAGAATTCCGGTCAACCTGGAATTGTTCGATTTTGTCGATTGCGATATCACAATGGTCGGTTGTGTAGAACCAGCCTCGCCAGAACCAATCCAAATCAACTCCCGAGGCATCCTCCATGGTTCTAAAGAAGTCCGCGGGCATCGGCCGCTTGAACTTCCATCGACGCGCGTATTCGCGGAACGAAAAGTCAAACAACTCTCGGCCCAGGATAGTCTCGCGCAGGATATTCAGGGCCGTCGCAGGTTTGCTGTAGGCATTGGGTCCAAACTGCATGATCGAATCGCTGTTGGTCATAATGGGCACTTGGTTCGAGCTCTGCATGTAGGGCACGATGAACTCGGGGTCGCCACGTTGAGATGGGTATTCCTCTTGCCACTCTCTCTCGGCCAAATACTGCAGAAATGTGTTGAGCCCCTCATCCATCCAAGACCATTGGCGTTCGTCGCTGTTGACAATCATTGGGAAATAATTGTGGCCCACTTCATGGATTACAACCGAGATTAAACCGTATTTTGTGTTCGCCGAATAAGTTCCATCTTCTTTGGGCCGTGGTCCATTGAAGCAAATCATCGGGTATTCCATTCCACCAATGGGCCCATTGACACTAATTGCGATTGGGTAGGGGTAATCGAATGTATAACGGCTATAAACGTTGAGGGTATGAATAATGGCGTGCGTACTATATTTGCTCCAAAGTGGCTCAGCTTCGTTTGGGTAGTAGCTCATGGCCATCACGTTGTTACCGTTCACATTGTGTCCCTGCGCATCCCAAATGAACTTGCGGCTCGACGCAAATGCAAAGTCGCGAACGTTTTCCGCGTGAAAGACCCAAGTTTTGGTCTTGTCCGACTTGCTTTTTTGGTTCTCTTTGGCCTCTTCCGGAGTGACCACGAAAACAGGTTTGTCAGCCTTCTTGGCCACGACAAGTCGCTCTTGTTGCGAGGCTGAGAGCACTTCGTTTGGATTCTGTAGAACACCCGTTGCCCCCACCAAATGATCCGAAGGTGCCGTGATGCGAACAATATAATCGCCGAATTCCAAGGTGAATTCGCCTTGGCCGAGGTACTGCTTGTGCTGCCAACCAGTCACGTCGGTAAAGGCCGCTAGCCTAGGAAACCACTGCGCCATTTCATAGATGTAGTTTCCGTCCTTTTCAAAAAACTCGGAGCCTGTTCTTCCGTTCAGGAGTCGAGCATTGTTAATCTTGTAGTTCCACTTGATCTTGAAAGTCATCTCCTGCCCTGGAGGAAGGGGGTCGCCAAGATCGACGCGCATCATGGTGTCTACCACTG
Source organism: Pirellula sp. (assembly GCA_031374925.1). Classification (GTDB taxonomy): domain Bacteria; phylum Planctomycetota; class Planctomycetia; order Pirellulales; family Pirellulaceae; genus JBKCUI01. Next base: position 17,995 of record JANMHA010000259.1, read on the forward strand.
TCGTTGCGAGCTTAACATCCTTGTGGTTGGTAACGGACTCAATTTTGCAGCCACCATCGAAAGTCTTTCGAAGTAACATGGCCTCGAATTCGTAGGTCGACATTCGCCCACCCAAGCCCGGCGATGGATGCGTCTTACTGGCATCACTGTCCGGCGCAAAGATATTGGCATCCAACTGTACCCATACGTACCGCAATGTGTGCGGAGATAGATTGTGATAACGAATCGTCTCGCTACCGTGAATCGTTTGGTCTTGATCGTTCAGGGTTACGTCGATGTTGTAATCGATCTTTTGCTGCCAGTAATCCGGGCCTGGTTCGCCGGCTGCGCTTCGATAGCCGTTTGGCGTAGGAAGGATCTCCTCCAATTGACGAAACTTGTCTTCCTGTCCGTACTTTTTGTTCTCAAAAGGCTGGCCAAAAACAGGGCCTAGCCACAAACAAAAAAACAATCCCAGCGTACAGCCAACCCCATTACTAAGTCTCATTAATTTTTCGCTCGTTTTCAAAGAGTGCGGAAACCTAGGGAGAGTCGTAGGTTTGTGGTTTGGAAAATCATAGCCGGAAGGCAATGCGGCACCAGCTAAGCGTAATTGAAAACCCAAAAATCGCCATTGAAATGGCCACAAAGGGGGGCTTTTGCCGAGCAAAGGACAGGTTTTCGCCACCGGACAAACGCATCAAAGAATGATAATTGGCCGCAACGGAATGCAAAGAATTGGGATCGTCAAGGAGACGGCACCGAGAATTTGACGTGGCAGGCCGAGCGAAACGTTGTCATCTCGACTCGGTGGATGGGCAATCCCCATCAGAGGGATCAAAAGCAACATGACAATGTACATCGGCTGACCAAACGCAATGCTCGAGTAGGCAACGAATGCGATGCAGCAAAGATAGGAAAGCCAACAGACCAACCAGGAACTACGCCCCATTAGGCCAAATATGACATGCCCCCCATCGAGTTGACTGATTGGGACCATATTGATTCCTGTAACCAGAAAACCTACCCAGGCCGCCATAAGCAGAGGATTCATGGATTCATTGCTAATGCTCTTCGATCGAATGATTTCTTGCTTGGCTCCCCCTTTATTACCGGACGCGATTTGCATGGGAAGAGCTTGGGCCAATGCTTGAATCGCAATCGGCTGCCCAAACTGGACCGAGTGGCCACGCGTTTGGGGCGGTTGACCATACATTAGCCCTATAGCCGCAATAGGGATTGCGAAGACCAAACCAGCCAATGGACCGGCTAGTCCAATATCGAAGATTTGGCGTCTGTCCGCTCGGAGCCCATCCATCAAGATTACCGCACCGCACGTTCCGGTTGGACTGATTGGAAACGGAATGAAAATTGGCAAACTTGACTGGATTCGATAGATGCGGGTCGCAAAATAATGGCCTAACTCATGGGCACCCAAAATAATGGCCAGGGAAACGGAAAATAACATTCCGGGCAACCAATTGGCCAGTACGTGTCGACGAACCTCAAACAGCGAGCCTCTATGATAAGCGTTTTCCAGCAAATCCATTGGAAGCCATGCCGCGATACCAGCCCAAGTCATTGAGACTAAGGTCGCAATGAGCAAAAGCAATGGAACGAGCCAGCGCGGCCTCACACGCCGACGACTGGAAACGGTTTCGGGAGCATCGTTGACAAGTTCTCCGAGCTCAAAGCCCAAGTTGGAGGAGGCTTCCCCTAATTCCTGCTCTCGCTTGGATTGTGATGGCATCAGAGAGGATTTGTCCAGCTAGTTTGTTGTTTGTGAGGATTGTTCTAATAGGTTAGCAAGCTGACAACCGGATAAGGCGCAAGCCGAGTTCTACCACCTAGGCCTTCCAATTCAATACAGAATAGGCAGCCAACAATTTCGACGTCGATGTTGGAAAGCAAGTTGCAACACGCTTCGACCGTTCCACCTGTCGCGAGTAAGTCATCGACTACCAAGACTCGTTGGCCTATCGAAACGCCATCTTTGTGCATTTCCAAGGTGTCACTGCCGTACTCCAGGTCGTAACTAAAGGAATGCTTGTCATGAGGCAACTTACCTGGTTTCCGAACAGGAACAAAAGCCGCTCCTAGCTCGATCGCAAGAGGAGCGGCGAAGATGAAACCGCGAGCCTCGGCTGCAACCAAACTGTCGATCTTCTGACCACGAAATGGATCTGCCATTCGAGCGATTGTCTCGCTAAAAGCCTCACTATTTCCTAGAAGTGGGGTAATGTCTCGAAACAGAATACCCGGCTTTGGGAAATCTGGAATGGCACGGATAAATTTGGTCAAATCCAAGGAAGGATTGCGATGCATATCGGAATGACTCTCGGTGTCGCGGGTGCGGAACGAAACGCCCCAACTTAAGGCTAAGAATAATTGGTTACTAGGATGGAAGCCGATTGTAACACCAATTAGGCGGCTCTTCTAGGAAGGGCATTACAGCGGATATGCCCCATGGGGTGACTCTCGAACGTTTCTTCCAGCTGTTCGAGAACTGCTTGAACCACAACCGGATAGGTTAAGCCATGCATGCAGTTATTGTGGACCAATGGGCATTTGGATTGGCCGCAGGGTTGGCAAGCTATCGGGGCATTTAGAATCGTCTCGGGCTGATTGTACGTTTGAGTGCTATTTGGATCCGTCGGCCCAAAGAGACTCACGACCTTTTTGTTTAACGCAACGGCCATATGTCTAGGGCCACTATCGGTGGATAAGACCACGTTGGCTTGCTCCAACACAGCTTTGCTAAGTCCGATCGGAATGTCTTCGATTTGTCCCATGCTCATCACCAAAGGGTGCGAAGCCCCGTAGGCTATTGCGTTTGCACGGTCCCTATCCAATGGTCCGCAATGCACGATGACCTGAACTCCATGCCGATCTGCCAGCTGTCTTGCCGCTCGGCTCGCATGCCCGACCGGCCAAAGGCGTGAAGTCGCTGTGGCAGACGAGGTGTTGAAAACAACCGTCGGGTTTTCCCAAGAGAATTGAAAACTGGAATACATCTTTCTGGCTATTTCGCGATCAAGATCTGACACGAACAGTTTCATTGTTCGATCCTCGGTGGAGCATCCCAAGTGGTTCGCGATGTTAAGATAGTAGTCAATCGTTGGCTTTTTGCGATGGTCGACATCGTTCTCACGTTGTGAGATCGGATCGGTCAACAGCCATGTTCTGCCATCCTTTGCATATCCAACGCGCCTTTTTACACCCGAAAGGTAAGCAATCAAACCCGAGGACAAAGAATTGGGTAGCAACACGATCATATCAAAGCCGCGGCTCTTCAGTTTTGAAACTAACCCACGCCGCGAAACAATCTTTGAATCTCTAGACCGAGGTTTGAATGTCAAAGTCGAATCAACCCACGGTGCTCCCTCAAGGACCGCCACAGGCGCAAAACGACCCACCGCGCAAAGCTCCTCCAAATCGGGTAACCCGTCCCGAAGGGATCGTATGGTGGGGGTGGCCATACACGTGTCACCCACCCAAGTTGGCAGCAAAATTGCGACTTTCATGATTTGGGCAATTCATAGAAGATCGGTAAGTATTGAGTCAATAGAGGATGTTTTCACAGGATCTTTTCCTGACGCCAAGATTGAGCCCTGGAGAATCTGCTGCTAATATCTATTTGTCCGCTAGGTTGCCGTCAAACCTATTTTTGTGGCGATTTACATCCCTTTGCAATCATTCGATAATCCCCTTCCTGGGCCAATCCCCCGAGACAACCAATCATGAATCCTGTTTCCCGCCGAAACTTCGTCAAGGCAACGGTAGCCACAGGCGCCCTGGCTAGTCTTCCGTCTTCGCCCGCTTACGCGATGTCCAATAGTGAGATTCGATTGGGCTTTATCGGTTGCGGAGGACGAGCTGGCGAGCATCTTGGCGTTTTCTCAAAATTCGAAGATGTAAAAATCTCAGGACTGTGCGATCCCGACAGCAGCAAGGTGGCTTCCTACAAGGAGAAGTTTGCCCCCGAAGCCAAAGGCTTTTCCGATCTCCGCGCTTTGATCGATGACAAACAAATCGATGCCGTGGTTATCGCGGCTTGCAATCACTGGCATTGCCTTGCAGCGATTTGGGCCATGCAAGCTGGCAAGGATGTTTACGTGGAAAAGCCGTTGTCTCACAGCCAATGGGAGGGAAAACAAACGATTGCGGCCGCACGCAAATACGATCGCATTTGCCAAGTCGGCACTCAACAAAGATCCGATCCAATGCAAGCGGAGATCAAGAAGTTCCTGCACGAAGAAAAAGCCCTTGGGAAAATCCTTTCTGCTCGCGTCAACCGTTATGGCGTCCGAGAGTCTATAGGGCTTCGAACTACACCTCTATCGATCGATTCGAATGTCGACTACAACCTTTGGCTCGGACCCGCTCAGGACAAGCCGATCTTCCGAAACAAGTTGCATTACGATTGGCACTGGGACTGGAATACAGGTTCGGGTGAAATGGGAAATTGGGGCGTCCATGTTTTGGATGACCTGCGCAACAACGTATTCCTAGATAAAGTATCGTTGCCGAAACGGATTTTCGGTGGCGGAGGTCGGGTTGCCTGGAAAGACGCGGGAGAAACACCGAACGTCCATTTTGTCTACTTCGATACCGGCTCTATTCCAGTCGTCATCGGGCTCACGAATTTGCCTGCGTCTCCTGATAGCAACAAGTCGCCCAAGTGCCCCGGACCTGGCAGTGGCTATATCGCGTATTGCGAGGGGGGCCGATTCGAAGGCCAACGCGGCGGCGCTTCCGCATTTGACAGCGAAGGAAAACTGATCAAGAAGTTTTCTGGCAACAGCGGTGGCAAGCTTCATCAACGGAACTTCCTAGACGCTGTTAGAAAACGCGATAGGAGCATTCTCAACACAGACGTTCAAGTCGGACATGACTCTACGGGATGGTGCAATTTGGCGAACATCGCCTTTCGAACCGGCACTGCCTTTTCGATGGACCGTGCGCAAAGTGTCAACGTGCAGGAATGGAAATCACTGGTTGGTGAGATGGAACAGTTGATGACCGCGCATTCCTTGCATATGGAGGAAGCAGGCCTCAGAATGGGCCCGATGTTGACCATCGACCCAAAGACAGAGCAGTTCGTTGGCAACGATGCTGAGCAAGCCAACAAGTTCCTCAAACGCGAGTACCGCGCGCCGTTCGTCGTGCCGGACGTTGTTTAAGCGACCGTAGGTCCGCATCTCCGAAATCGTAGGTCCGCATCTCCGAGGCGGACGCGAACACTCCAGGCTGCGCGAAGATCCAGGCTGCGCCGAGACTGAGTCCCAGCGTCTCGGAGATACGCTGCTACGATCGTTGGTCCGCATCTCTTTGCCAATACTAAGGATTCTCCTTGAGCCATTTTTGATCGGCGGTGCTTAGTTTGTCGATCGGAAGTTTAACTTCTTTGCCGTCCTCCTTAACAAGCGTTACGTGCGTGGCAGTACGTGACGAAAGTTTTGCGTCGACCGAAAATTTGCCGGACACATCGGTCCAAGTACGTTTCTCTAACTTCGCTGCTTTGCTGCGCAGCTTCTTCAAATCGGTTTTTCGAATGATGAGTTGGCTTCGATGGATCAATCCATCGAACGCCGGTGGGCGATCGTCCCAGTGGATCGGAACGGTCTCCTCCGAGCTATCCTTGAGCACCGTTACGTAATTCCATTTCCGACCCCAACAAACCGCGAGCTTAGTCCCCTGAGGCAAGGGGAAATCCAGCGGCAAAAGCTCTGCTTCCTTTGGAACGTTAAGATCGATAGGATTGTTTTGCAAAATCAGTGGCGGGGCGGGGAATCCCGCCTCGCCATTGAACCCTCCGCTCGAAGCCATCCGCTTCTGTGTCTCTGCGGTAATACGATCGAATTCCTCTCGAGCTCGTTTTATCTCTTCTGCGATTCGTTTTGAGTCGTTTTCCACTTCCTCTTCGAACGAAGTTTTCTTGGGAATCCGACTTTCAAAGTGTTGAATTGCGTCAGGCTTTGCCAATTCCTGGAGAGTCGACTGAGCGATAACTATCGAACCGCGATCCAGTTTCTTATCAAACGCGGAGGGCTGAGAATCGTAATGAGTGACTAACTGTTTGCCATCCAGGGCAATCACAGTCGCGTCCGACAGCTGAGTGTGCCAAATCGCTCTAACAGGAGTGCCTGGAACGATTTTCATTTCGTCGGTTACGACTACGTAGCCTACTGGAAGAGCCTCCGTCGTTCCCGGAATCACTTTGACACTTGATTGGAATGAAGAAGGAGACGAAGCTCCCTGTTGAAGGATCGACGGCTTGACGGCGATCCAGCCGCCGCGGGTCATCGTCCGGAAGTTTGCAACACCAGAGATCTTTACGGTTACCAGCGCTTCATTGGTCAACGCCTCCGCATCGACCCATTCACCGTATCGCCCAACTTTGATCGGCATCCCGGACAGCAACTTGGTGACTCCTTGAACAAGCTGATAGCCTTCCGGTGGTGCAAATGGTGGTTTTCGGCCAATCAAATCCTTTTGGTACGAAGCCGACTCTTTTGAGTTCCACTCTCTGGCAGTCGTGGGAGTTCCTCGTGGGTTGCCGACTTGTACGACGTTTGAGACGAGGCAATCGAATGGGCATTCCTCCGCAAAGGAACCTGAGACGGTCAGGTAGAGTTCGACATCAAGCCCCTTTCCGCCAGAGAAAAGTGCACTTAGCTCCAGCTTTCCAGATGCGTCATGCAATATTGCGAATCCCATAATCTTCAAGGGTCCCTCCGACGTCTTTCCTGAGAGCGTAACTAGCCCGGTTCCCTCCTTCGTGCGTTGATAGTCGACGGTCACGGAAGGTCTACCAAAGGAATCTTTACCTTGATTGACGCTTCCCAGCGTATAAGCAGGCATATCGGGCGCTGGTTGAATCAGGTCTTGTGCGTACGACCATTGCAAGCCGCTGTCCATCAACATCCAACAGACAAAATAGATCGACATCCGGCTAACAAATTTATGTACGTGTTTACCGAGACAGTCCATCAATTTAGCAAGATTTTCGTAGAGAAATCGGCTGGCAATAGAATTGGTGGAACATACTTTGGCCCCGGGCCTATCAACCGTTCCTTGATCCAGTCTTTAAAATCTTTTCCTCGC
>JANMHA010000267.1:0-2510 GCA_031374925.1 Pirellula sp.
GTTACAGCGCTAAATGCTAAGTTAGTGTCGAAGATGGCTGAAAGCCACTGGTGCCGAGACCGGCATGAAACGATAGGCGGAAACTACGTTCACTAGCCATTTATAGAAAAAATCGGACCCATTATGCCCCCAAATGTGCCCCCAGTTGAAGGCGCAGGACAACGCTGGCATTTGAAGGGGCGTCAACTGATACCAGCGAAGCAAGGCTGAATTTATTGTGAGCGGGCCTATGAGCGACCGGACTACGGAGCTTGCCCAGTCGTCCGCGGATAAAAATGGCCGGTCGCAAAGTTGTAATTTATCCGTAAGTCATTGAAAATGTTGACTAATATCGACCTTAAGGTATAATCAAAGCGTTGGGCGTGTTCGTCAATAAGTGTCGCCGATTCGGCGTACAAACGCCGTAACCGTCCGGCGAAAGCACTCAAATCCCAAGCGCGCCGAGCCAAGTAGCTTCGACGCCCCTGGACACGCCAGTAACGCTGGTTTCCCCGCTTAACTCCCCGAACTGCCCTCTGTCACGACGTCACGTCATGTGGCGATCATTGCCGCGAACTCTCCAGTTGCGGCGTTTTGACGGAGATCGGCGCAGCTTCGTGTTTCGCGTGGATGTAACGCTTGTCACGTTTGTCACATCCTCAAATCAAGGAAAGCTAACTCCCCATGCTTAATGAATCATGCCCGTCCCAGGCAGGCCAAAACTCGCCTCAAGAAACACATGCCGCAAACGCACGTGAGGAACAGACTCCTGCGTTCACCTCGGTGTCCATACGAACACCGCTGTTTTCGATGGGCCGCGTCGTCGCGACTCCGCCGGCCATCGCGACTATGCAGGAACACGGCATTACCGCGCTCGAATTGTTGCGACGACACGTCACCGGGGATTGGGACGAAATGAACGTGGCCGACGCCGCGCTCAATCGACATTCGTTCACAACCGGTGGGCGCATCTTCAGCGCCTTTGTCCGTGACAACGTGACGATATGGGTCATCACGGAGGCGGATCGCAGCTCAACCTGCCTGCTACTTCCATCGTGTTACTGATCCCTGTGTCGTGCGCGTCAATGACCTTCGCAAAGACAATCTATGAATGCACGTGAGCGCCACCACAATTCGCGCCCGGCTCAACCCCGTCCCCTGCACGATCTCCTTCTTTTGCTGCCCCTGTTGTGCGTCGAAACCGAGCGAGCCACGACCGGCAACAACGCTGCCAGTTTGCAGCCACGCATCGATTGGTTAGGTTCAGATGTGGCCGTTGTGGCCGCTATTGCACGCAACGCCAGCTTGACTGCCCGCGTTGCGGCGCATGGCATCACGGCCATTGGGCATTTGCTAGTGTGCAGCGCGCCCGAAATCGAGTTGAGCGACATCAGCGCAGAAACCGTAGAAGCAGCCGGTCGCGTGTTGGCTGAGCTGGGCGAACTGGTCGCCGTTTGCGGATATCTCGAAGCAACCGCCCGACGCACGAATCCGCACCTAGACGAGAGCAACTCTGTTCGCGCCGTACCTATCGCTGTCACAGCGTCACGGACACTTTAGCCGAATAGGCACCAACCAGCGCGCTTGATCGCAGCGCCTGCCTCAACAACCCACCAACGAAAGTTTGTACCATGCCCAGGCTATACAGAAACACACGCGAGGCAATCGTGGCGCCCACACGGTTGTCGGTATCAGTCGGTGAACGAAGCGCTCCCTATCGTGCCGATGTCGCGCGTTATGTCAATGCTTCGTGCTCATCGGCGACCCGCCGTGCCTACACGGCAGATGTGGCGCACTTCGTTAACGCGGGATTCACGATTCCCTGCCGCGAGGACCAGATTGCTGCTTACCTAGCGATGCATGCGCAAACGCTCGCGGTGTCGACGCTGCGTCGCCGCTTGGTCGGGATTCATCACGCGCACAACGCAGTCAACAGTCCGTCACCCGTCAACGCCACGATAATTAAAACGATCATGCGCGGCATTCGCCGTACGCGGGGCACCTCGCAAAGGCGTGTCAAGGCGATGGATAAGCAGGTATTGCTGAAGGTGCTTCGCGCAATGGATCGGAACCAGCGCCCGAACATGCTCAAGCGCCTCAGAGATCGAGCGATACTGCTTGTTGGGTTTGCGGGTGGGTTTCGACGTGATGAACTCGTCAAACTGAATATTGATGACATTGCGCGCAGGCGAACCGGGATCGAGTTTCATGTGCGGCGATCAAAGACAGACCAGGAGGCAGTGGGGCGCAAAGTGTTCGTCCCCCAGTCCCAGGGTGCCAACTGTCCTGTAAAGGCGCTATGGCGATGGCTACGGTATGCGCACATAACCGAAGGGGCGATATTTCGGAGCGTGAATCGGCACGGACAGATTTCCGCCGATGCACTGACCGCGCAAAGCGTCGCGGCCATCGTGAAATCGTCGGTCGCGGATGCAGGGTTTGACCCACGACAATTCGCCGCACACAGCTTACGCGCGGGATTCGTAACTGCGGCCACGGTCGCCAACGTACCCATCTGGCAAATAAAGCGC
>JANMHA010000298.1:0-23379 GCA_031374925.1 Pirellula sp.
ACCGCCTACGGCGGTCGAGGCGGGAGCGGAGGGCGTCGGTTCGCGGGCTGTTACGTAGGACGCCAAAACAAGGTTGAGGGGAGGCAAGCTCCCGCTCAACCTAAGCGAATTGTTGGTGAAAATGCTTCACAGCCTTGCCGAGGGAGGGCGACTTACGGCCGTAATTGTTTCGAGGTCTAGCAAAGGCGGACATACTAGCGTCTCGGAGATACGCTGCTAAGTGGCAACGCCATGTGCGACCTTATAGAGATTCCATGTAAGGTGGATCTGACCTTGATGATGTGCTTCGTGCCATGCCAAAAGGATGGCAGATTCGGCGATGGTTCGCTGAACATTGTTTGGAAAGTCGGTTACCTTCGAGAGATCTGCGGTATGCAAAAACGACTTGAACGCGTCGAAATTCTCCGCGAGTTTCTCACGAATCGCCGACAGCGAAGGCACATTGTCATCGGAGGGAGTTGAGCCCCCAGCAAAGGAATCACAAAAAGCTGGGTCGTTTGGTTCGCCCCCTTTCATACGCACGTTGACGTATTTGTCGTGCGTTGCCGCACAGTGCATCGCCTGCCAAGCGATATGAGCCCGACCGACACCTGGTCGCCAAGCAATAACTTTTTGAAGTTCTTGTCCGGATTTCGCAATTCCATCGAGCGAGCCGATCAACCGATCACGCGTAAAATCAAGAACGGACAGGACAGTTTTGAGGTCAGACATAGTAACTCGGCGAATGGTGATATGGAAACGAGCAGCCAAACTCCAATATGCCTTGGATTGTTTTTCCGAACAAGGGGATCCTTTGCTCCTAGGCTGCGAAATTATCTCGCAAAGTGTCCACCATCGTGTGGTACGTCCCTGAGTTTTCGAGGGGCGTTGTGAGTCGCTAGTTCGAAGCATGTTACACAATTCCCACGCCCACGCTACCGCTTTGGGCGTGTCACACGCAAGTGTCCCCAATTTTGCCACACGCAAGTGTCCCCTATCTTTGGCACAAGGAAGTGTTCCCTATCTCACCGAAAGGTGACAATAATGAATTCACGCTCACCCCATTCCGCCGCCGCCCGGGGTTTCAATGAGAATGCTGTCGCCGGCTTCTATCGAGATCTGAACCGAGCTTCTCAATCGAATACGCTGGCCGTCTTTTCGAATCAGCCAGTTTTCGCCCGATTTGCCGTCCTGTCCACCATTTAATCCAAACGGAGCCGTGTTACGCCTGCTCGTTACCAAGGACACTTCGAGTGGCTTCATCGCCAACACTTGTCGAGTAAGACCATTTCCCCCTGGATTTCGCCCTTTTCCACCGCTGCCACTGCGAATCTCAAAGCGAACTAGCTGAACCGGATACCGCTTTTCAAGCACTTCAACGTCCGTAAGTCGCGTGTTGGTCATATGCGAATGAACCGCGTCTTCGCCTGCCGCGTCGGGGGTGGCCCCGGTTCCACCTCCGATTGTCTCGTAGTAACCGAAGCTTGAATCTCCGAACAAAAAATTGTTCATCGTCCCTTGGCTTGCTGCCGCAAGACCAAGGGCTCCTAACAGGCAGTCTACGACACGTTGACTAGTCTCGACGTTGCCTCCTGCCACCGCGGGCCAGTCCTCTCGATTGCCATCGCACTTGGGATTGAGAATTCCCTCTGGGATCGCCATCTCCACGCAACGCATCACTCCGGAGTTTAGTGGCAACGAATCGGCTACGGCGCAGCGAATGACATACATGACGGCGGCCGCAACGATAGCTGGATTCGCATTGAGATTCCCACTGGATGTGGGACCTGTCCCGTCGAAATCAATGCGAAGTATGCAGCGGCCTTGGCAATCGACTGAGCGCTGGATGGAAACGGCAATAGGAGTGCCGTCGTCCATCTGATCGCGGAAACAACGAGGGCCAGTTGGCAACGTTTCAATCCACACTCGCGTCTTCGCCTCGGACGCTTGTTGGATGTGATCGAGGTAACGTGTGACCAAGTCCAAGCCATAGAGTTCGGCCAGTTCTTGCATGGCGTGCGCGCCCCGTTGGTTTGCAGCTTGCTGGGCTAACAGGTCGGCCATGTTTTCAGGCACGGCTCTCGATGGGTACTTGCTGTTCCGAAGCAGATTTTCAACTTCCATCGATCGATCGACACCCCGATGCACCAAGTGCATGGGAGGAATGACGACCCCTTCGTCCCCTAGTCGCGTCGAAGTTGGAGCCATTGATCCGGGCGAAATGCCGCCTATTTCAGCATGATGCGCACGGCAAGCCACAAAAAAGTCTGGAGGGCCGTTTCGGATCGCTTGGCGAACAAACACAGGTGTGACCACCGTGATGTCGGGTAAATGCGAACCACCTTGATAGGGATCGTTGGTCACGTAGCAGTCTCCCGGTTCCATGTCAGCGAATACGCCGAGCAAGCAGCGAATGGTTTGGCTCATGGCCCCCAAATGAACCGGCACGTGTGGCGCGTTGGCAATCAAATCTCCGTTGCGCGCAAAAACCGCACAGCTGAAGTCACGTCGGTCTTTCACGTTAACGCTAAGCGCAGTCTGCTCCAAAACAATTCCCATTTGGTCTGCGATGGCTGCAATGCGTTGCGCTAGCACCTCACGCAGGACTGGATCAACCTGTGGGAGAGCGAGGCTCCTGCCGAGCTTGGCTTTGGCTCGGCGGTGGCCTCTCCCTCCCCGTAATCCCCCTCCCGGTAATGGCAAATCTGGTGCAGTCCCAAATTCCTGTCCAAGAGGTAAGGGGTCTTTTTCGAGAACGCGTCGAATCGATAGTGTTCGGTCCGAAAGGAGATGAGCAGTCCACGAGGATGGAATCGCGGTTGTACTGCCACTGGAAACGATCAATGCAGGTCCAGCAATAGACACACCAGGAATAAGTTGATCTCGGAGGAATACAGGGCAAGGCAATTGCCGAACAGGTGACGCATCGGAGACGGGCGTTTTTACTGATTCAATGTCTGGGAGACGATTTTCGGAAATGGAACTGAACTCACCTTTGAGCGAGACCACCTCAATTGCTTTGCTCGGGCAAGCGTAGCCATAGCGTTTTTGATGCAGCTCTGTAAAACGGACGGAGCATTCGTTGACCACCTCATTTCCTTCAGTCTCGCATATCTCCTCAACGTTGACCAGGATGGCACCATCGGTACCGACATAACGCAATTCGAGGTCGAACATGGCGATGACTTGAGGGCCAGTTATTCCCTCCCGGTCAAACTCGAAAGTAGCGGATTTCCATAAAGCAGCCTGCAATTCTGATATCGTGGAACCTTCGATGTGTTCGAGGAGTTGATAGATCGGTCGGGACAGGGAGCGTTTGATGGAAGCCATTCCCATTCCTAGCGCGCTCAGCAAGCCAGCTTGGGGCGGGTCGATGACATGAGCCATCCCCAACAGGTCGGCAATCTCGCAAATGTGCTGACCAGCTGCGCCGCCGAAGCCAACCAGCGCGTGTCGTCTTGGATCCGCTCCTTGGGCGATCGAGATGCTTCGCACCGCGGAGGCCATGTGTTCGTTGGCTATACGCCGAAAGCCTTCGATGAGCTGGTCGTCGGTAAATTGTTTGATTGCATTTCCTGAGGCGGAATTTAAATGCGCAAGGACCTCGTTTAGTTTTTGAGTCGAAGCATTTTTGTCGAGCGGAAATGGAAAAGTCTCGGTGTCGATGCGGCTCGACAGGAGATTTAGGTCCGTAATTGTCAAAGGTCCACCGCGACCGTAGCACGCTGGGCCTGGATCGGCTCCAGCGCTTTGAGGGCCAACGCGAAGCGATACGCCATCATACCAACAGACACTTCCGCCTCCGGCTGCCACGGTGTGAATTGCCAGCGTCGGAACCATCATTCGCACGCCAGCTTTGATGGTTTCATGTTCCAGTTGGAGCTTGCCGTCGATTCGGCACACATCGGTGCTAGTACCACCCATGTCGAGTCCAATGCAACGCGATGCGTTCATGGCGCAAGCAAGTGCTTCAATAGCTACTGCTCCGCCAGCCGGTCCAGAAAGAACGCTATCTTTTCCGCGGTACAAATCTGCCGCTACAAGTCCACCACTGCTGGTCATGACTCGCATGCGCCGATTGTTATCCAAGCCAAACTCTTTGGCGACTCGGGCCAAATATTCTTGTACGATCGGTGTTAAATAGGCGTCCACCAGCGTTGTCTCTGATCGAAGGACCGCTTTGATCGAGGGAGAAACTTGGCTGCTGATGCAAATGCAAGTGAAGCCAACTTGTTTGGCAATCTCTTCTACAACCAATTCGTGTGTGGGATTGCAATACGCGTGCAATAAGCACACAGCAATAGATCGGATTCCGGTTGCAAACAATTCCTGCAGAGTGCGTTCGGTTAAAGCTGCGTCAATCGGCTTAAGAACCGATCCGTCGGCAGCTAATCTCTCATCGATCTCGGCGACGCAATGGTGCAGTGGCGAGCGTTTTCGCACGGCTAAGGCAAAAAGGTCCGGTCGTTCCTGGTATCCGATACGTACGAGGTCCGCGAAGCCTTTGGTCGTCACCAACGCGCAAGGCTCGCCGTTGCGAGTCAGTAGCGCGTTGGTGCCGCGAGTTGTTCCAAGCCTAACTTCCAATGCGGGCAAGCTTTCGGAAAGACTGCAGCCGAGCAACCATCGAGTCGCCAGAACTGGGGCCTCCAGTCCGCAAGCCAACTCGTATCGAACGCGGTTGGCTGAGTCGCTTAAAAAACGATCCTCGCCCTGCAATCTGTTGATGGTGACCGTGCCTTCGACAGGATCAAATTCAACGCAACGCGATGTTGCAACGACGGTTCCGCTCGCGTTGAGCCAACGAACTTCGGCACCAATCCAAAATCCTGCCGGGTCGGATCGTCGCGTCCTATCGACGAAGGTTGTTTCGGTGAGCCAACGCTCGGCAATACCCTTCACGATGCCGCTGCTCAAGACTTTGGTGTAAAGTCGCTGGCCGTTTGGTCTAACCAGAAAACAATCGGTGAACGTGCCGCCGACATCGCACCAAACTTGATCTACATTGTGACTCACAAGTACTCGCTCCAAAGTGCATCGCTAATGAACAGCCCGTCACGGCTAAGTCGCACGTTCTTGCCATCTCGAACCATCCAGCCCGCCTCTAAATGCCGTTGGATGACCGCCTCAATCGAAAGGGCAGTCGGAGTGTCGGCTTCTGACTTCAAGGATTCCCAGTCCACTCCAACAAGTTGTCGCATGCCGAACACAAACTTCTCTCGTACCCTTTGCTCTGGGGTTAGCGGTTCGAACTCGGCGATTGGGGAACGATTTTGTTCAACGCGGCGAATGTATTCGAGCGTTCCGCGATGGTTTACGCTTCGGATGCCGCCCACATAGCGAGCGGCACTCGGGCCAAATGCCCACCAGGGTTTTCCCTGCCAGTAGTTTTGATTGTGCCGACATGCATAGCCAGGCTTGCCAAAGTTGGAGATTTCATAGTGTTCAAAGCCATGGCCAGTTAGGAAATGAATGGCTTCCTTAAAGAGGTCCAGTTCAAGTTCCTCGGGTATCGATTCGATTTCGTGGCGTTCTCGCATCCCCCAGAATCGGGCCCCTTTTTCAAACGTAAGCCCGTAGGTCGATATATGCTGAACGCCAAGCTCGATCGCCATTTTTAAGTCGGATTGCCAGCCAGCTAGTGTTTCGTTGGGAGCGGCAAAAATCAAGTCGAGTGATACGGACGAAAAGTGTTGCATCGCAAGTTCGATTGACGCGATAAGTTGTTCAGGAGAATGGTCTCTTTCCAGCTGATTCAGTTTCGAGGGTTGAAAGGACTGGCCGCCGATGCTGAGACGATTGACGCCCAGGGATTTGGTTTGTTCACAAAACTCGGTCGTTACATCGAGCGGATTCGCTTCCATGGAGTATTCGCCCCTTTCCGATGTTGGCAACCAGCGTTGAAGCATTCTCAGCAGCCGATCCATGGGGACGCTTGACATGATCGATGGGGTACCACCCCCCAGAAAAACTGTCTCGACGGATCTGGGCTGTCTCAGTTCAGATAGTTCGATCTCCAAAGCGCTGAGAAAGCGCTCGTAAAGATCTTCGCGATTTGCCAAGAGCGAGAAATTGCAATAGCCACAGCGATGGCGGCAGAATGGAATGTGAACGTAGGCTGCCGAAGGGAGTGGTGCACTCTCTTGCCAACCCCATTGGCCTAGCCAATTGAGTGCTGGCTGGATGAGAGATAATTCGGGCGGTCGTTGCATGGTCTCGTTTTTCAAAGCTTTTCATGACCGATTGTAGCGAGAACATCACTTTTTGGAGTGCGGAAATTCATTTCCGCTTTAAGATGGGTAGTAACAGCGGCGAGTATGACGCGATTCCAAACATCTTAAAGCTCAGATGAATCGTAGCACTCCAAATTCAGAAAGAGAATTCATGACAGGTTGGGCCATAATTGGATGTGGGATGATCGCCAAATTTCATGCCAGGGCGATCGCGGAGATCAAGGGTTCGAAACTGGTGGCTTGCTATAGTCGATCGATCGATAAAGCCAATGATTTTGTGGGCGCTTATGGTGGAACCGCTTACGACGATCTTGCGAAGATGCTTGCCGACCCCGCGGTGGACATCGTCACGATTTGCACCCCTAGCGGAGCCCATTTGGAGCCTGGAGTCGCGGCAGCTCGGGCCGGCAAGCATGTGTTGGTTGAAAAGCCTTTGGAGATAACAACCGCTCGTTGCGACCGCTTGATCGACGCTTGCTCGCGAGCGGGAGTGCAATTGGGAACCATTTTTCCGTCTCGATTTCATAAGTCAGCTCAGCTTCTAAAGGCTGCCGTCGAGCAGAATCGTTTTGGAACTGTGTCGCTGGCCGCGGCGTATGTCAAATGGTTTCGCACCCAAGCTTATTACGATAGCGGAGCATGGCGAGGAACGTGGAAGCTAGACGGGGGGGGGGCGTTGATGAATCAAGCGATCCACAGTGTCGACTTGTTGCTTTGGTTGATGGGGCCAGTGAAATCGGTATCCGCCATGACTGCGTTGAGAGCTCACGAACGGATCGAAGTTGAGGATGCTGCGACCGCAATCTTAGAATTCGAATCCGGTGCGCTTGGAACAATAGAAGCCACAACAGCAGCTTTTCCAGGATCGCTTAAACGCATTGAAGTTGCTGGGTCGTTGGGTTCCGCTACGTTAGAAGAGGAAGCATTGACCCAATGGAGCTTTGCCAAGCCGAACAGGAATGATGCCAAGATCCTTGAGCAGATGGCCTCCAACGTTACAGGTGGTGGTGCCGCCGATCCCGCAGCAATTGGACACCGAGCGCATCGTGATCTTTTTGCTAATTTCTTGCTGGGGATTAAAAAGGGGCTGCCTTGCTCCATCGATGGCCTTGAAGGCAGGAAAAGTGTTGCGCTGATTTGTGCCATTTACAAGTCGAGCCGTGGGGGCCGCCGAATTCTATTGCAGTAACAGTAGGGAAACCCGTAGTGCAAAAGCTGAAGGTTCATTGTTTAAATATTAAGTCTGTTCCGATAACCATCAAATAATAGCCATACACTCGACCCCTATGGCGAATTCGGGGCAAACGACTTGAACAATGCTGGGGGCAGCGCGGTTCAATCGCCAGTTTCCGTAGGGGTCGATTTCATCCCTTGCTTGGGAGGGTTCGGGCTTTAGGCGAGCGGCAGATTGCAGTATCCCAACCCGAAGCGTAAGCGAGGGACAATTTCGCAGGTCCCTCACTTAAGTATCGGGTTATGATTGGTGTTTTTCACATCGCCGCTCGCCTTAGTACTGTTCAACTACGGCTAATCGATGGGGCGCCGGAAAAACCCGAACGGATTGCTTGATTGATCGAATCCAGACAATGGATACTTTGTGAGTAAGCGGAAAGAAGTGTTGCAGAGGCTTTGTACTTGATGAAAACAACTCGGTTTTAAACCTCGTTACTTCGGTTTGGGGGCGATGTTTAGGCTTTCGTTACTCAATGTAGACTCAGTTCCCGTCAACGGGATCTACTTATGCATAAGCCAGACGTTTCTCAGGCCAATGTTCATGCGAGTGAGTACGGTTCGATTGTCCTACCTCGTGTGGGAGCGGAACCCGCGGTCGCCGTACTGCGAGAATTGGAACATGCGTCACAACTCATCGCGACTGCGCAAGTAGGCTCCTCCGGTGTTCCGCGATTGAGCGTTATCATTCCGGCCTACAACGAATCCAAGACGGTTCTAAAAGTTGTTGAGTCGGTGCTCGGTTTGGATATCAGCAAACAAGTAATCGTCGTGGATGACGGAAGCACGGATGGAACTCGCGAGACTATCCGTGCTTTGCTTGGACGTCCAGGAATTGACATCGCGCTCCATGAATGCAACAAGGGCAAGGGCGCAGCGATTCAAACCGGCATTCGTCTTGCGATCGGAGACATACTCATTGTCCAAGATGCCGATTTGGAGTACGATCCGAAGGACATATTGCGAGTGATCCGACCGATTGTCGACAGGGAAGCGGATGTTGTGTTTGGATCTCGCTATCTAGCCAATGCTCGCCAAGATCAGTCCTCGTTGCACCGCTTTGGTAACGCTTGCCTAACGGGGTTCAGCAACTGGATGACGAGCCAGAAACTAACCGACATGGAAACCTGTTACAAGGCGTTTCGAAGGGAGCTCATTCAGAGCATTCCTATTGAGCAGCGAAGATTTGGCTTCGAACCGGAGATTACAGCTAAGCTTGCACGAAAGAAAATCCTTATAACGGAAGTTCCGATTTCGTACCAAAGTCGTTCGTGGCAAGAAGGAAAAAAGATCGGCTTAGCGGATCTGATCAGCACTCTTTGGTGCATTGTAAGATATCGTTTTTGGGGGTGAAGTCCGGACGCTGTGACGCATTTCATCGTCTCGTGGCGTTTCTCCGATCCATTGGACGCCAAAGCAAGGTTGTGGGGAGACAAGCTCCCTCTCAACCTGGATCGAGCATCAGCCGTGCGACGTGAGAAAAAACATAGCAATGTCAGTAAATCGTTGGAACGGACGACGAAAATGCCTGTAGATTGGCTTCGCACAAAGGTTCCATCACCGTCCCCCTCTTTTTGGATTTGTACGCGTTGTCGTCTAGTCCTTGATCGAATCTATGGCGAGGGCAGCCGATAGAATATCTTACCTAACACGACTCTCTGCCAAGACGCGCGGTAGCGAGTATTGAAGATGAGTCGGTTTTGTATCGCACATGATATTTGGAAATGATTCTCCAGCAGCATGGGTGGTTTGAATTGCCTAAGTTCATCAATATACGGGAAATAGTTGAAGAAGAGATTTGCAACAAGAACCAGCTTCTTCCGAAAGCGTTTCCACTGACCGAAAAACTACTACGTAAACAGGGTAATCCCTGCGGAATTTTTTATTGCTTACATGGCCCTCGCAGCATTCGATTGACCGCGGTCTTTGACATCGAGACTGCCAGGGTTCTGTTTTACGACTCCACTGGCCAACGTGCTGGCATACGATGCGTGAAAGACTTAGTGCTTTCTGCAGCGTAAGCTGGAAATTGGACATGGCATACGTCGCAGCCGATTGGGTTGTTGCGTCGGATGATACCTTTAACCCACCAACAACAACCATGGGAATGGAATCTCAGTTATGTTGATTTTGTCCAGGAGAGAATCAGAGTGTATTCACTTGGGCGACGATATTGTTGTGACTATAGTTCGCGTCAACGGTGATAAAGTGCGGATAGGAGTCAAGGCTCCACCTCACATAAAAATTCTTCGTACGGAACTGGAGTTAGACTGGGAGGCTCGTCCTCTCGCGGAAGCACCAACACCGGTGGAAGCACCAAGTCCAATTCGTCGCGCAGCTTAATCTCTTATTGAAATCGCTTGGTGAGGCGTCCACAGAGGAATCCCAAACGACAAAAAAAACCGAAGCGCCGCATTTGCCTATCCAACATTACGCAAATGCGGCGTTTTTTTTCCGGCCATTGTCGCTGTTCCTTCCGCGAAAGTGCGCTTCGTGATCGCACTTTCGCGGATAGGCCGTGAGTTTATTCGCAAGGTGCAGAACTTTTTCGCCTTTTGCTCCGCAAAAGTGTGTTAACGCGGCGCACTTTCGCGGAGCGAAAGGCGACAATAATAAATTCACAGCCTAGGAGCGAAAGGCGATACAGACGTCCCCGCATTGGCACTAGCTATTCGCCGACCGAACTATTCGCCGACCGAATGACTTCAATCATAGCAGCAGTGAACCAAGGAAGGTCATCGGGTTTTCGGCTGCTTACAAAATGGCGATCGACTACGACCATTGAGTCTTCCCAGATGGCGCCTGCGTTGACAAGGTCGTCCTTGATGCCTGGCGATCCGGTGACTCGAACACCGGAGTAGACGCCGGCCGAGATTGCCAGCCAGCCGCCATGACAAATTGCAGCAACGCATTTCTTCTGTTCCGAGAACTCGGCGATGAGTCGTTTAACTGCTACAAGCCTTCGCAGCCGGTCGGGCATGAATCCGCCGGGCAAAAGCACGGCGTCAAAGTCGGTGGATCTTGCATCATCAATGCGAATGTCGGATTTGCACGGATAGCCGTTTTTACCGGTATAAGTGACGGAAGCCTCTTCGCCGGCGACGATAAACGTCGCGCCCGCCTCGATGAGCCTCAGCTTGGGATACCATAGCTCAAGGTCTTCGTAGATATCTCCAACGAAGGCAAGGATTTGTTTTCCAAGGAGGGGTTGTTCTGGCTTAGATGGCATATGCGGGCTTCTTTCTGCCCTTCAAGGCGAGCGACAGGATTCTGGTGACTCTAGTTTCAAAGCGTGGGGTTGCCGTCCTGCGTGGTTAATTGTGGACGGTTGCTCACCTGAAAAGCAAGAGATAACGGAAAGTAAGTATCGAACACTTTACGAAGTCCTGCGGCTTTTGTGAATCATGGATCGAAACAGGCGGTAAACTTGCTTACAAGGAATCTTGATTGAAAGCGGGCTTTTGCTACTCTGGTACCAACGGCTTGCGATTGGGGTAATAGCTCCGTGTTGAAACAGGACGTATGTTGGTGCTTTTTTCAAAAAATGAGGGACGTTCGAATGGGGCTTGGTGACTTTTTTAGAGGGGGAAAGCCGGGGCTTTCGTTTGAATTGTACCCACCCAAGACGGACGATGGCGTCGCTTTGCTGTTGGAAGCTGTCTGTGAATTGATCGAGTATTCTCCCGATTTTTTCACCTGTACTTATGGAGCTGGTGGCTCGACGCGCGACAGAACCCTACAGATCCTTAGCGAGGTAAAATCGCGATTCAACGTTCCGGTTGCTTCCCACTTAACATGCGTTGGAACAACGGTTGAGCAGCTTCGCGGATATTTGCAGACCGCCGTTGCGCAAGGCACAGAGCATATCGTCGCGTTGCGTGGTGATCCGCCAAAAGGTCAAACAGAGTTCCATCAAACGGAAGGCGGCCTCAAGTACGCCAATGAGTTGGTTTCCTTGATTCGATCGGAGTTTCCCTATTTGGGAATTGCTGTCGCAGGCTACCCTGAGGTACACCAAGAAGCGCCAAACGCAGAGGTCGATCTTGCCAATTTGAAGCGAAAGGTAGACGCTGGCGCAGACATCATCGTAACCCAGCTCTTTTATAACAATGAAGACTATTTTCGCTTTCGCGATCGTTGCGTTGCAGTGGGAATCACGATTCCAATAGTACCTGGGATCTTGCCAGTAACGAATTTATCTCAAATTCAGAGAATCGCTTCGCTTTGCAAAGCCAAGCTTCCAGACTCTTTCCTCGACCGACTGGGCGAAAACACCGACCCGAATTGGCAGTTTTCTGTTGGAGTTGAGTTCGCGCAGCGACAGGTTGCAGAACTCTTAAACAATGGGATCCCAGGAGTGCATTTCTATGTGTTGAACAAATCACAAGCAACGGCAGAAGTTCTCAAAGCCCACTGGTTCGTTTCATGAGTTTATTGCAGTTTGGTTTTCTAGGCGGGGGGCAAATGGCAACCGCGATCGCGCGAGGTGCTATCCTCTCAGGTATTGCCACCGATTCCGATATCGCTTTTTGCGATCCGAATTTAGACCAGATCGAAGTGCTAAAGCAAAAGTTTCCAAAATGCGTTTTGGCCACGGAGCCGCGTGAGCTTTTCGAAAAATGCACTCGCATCATCCTGGCTGTCAAGCCGCATACGTTGTTAGACATTGCGGTCAGCTTGGAAACGATGATCACGCCGGAGCATCTTTTGGTATCAATAGCCGCGGGGATTTCGCTTGAAAAACTGGCGAATTGCTTGGGAACGGAGCGAATGATTCGGGTCATGCCCAATACGCCATGTCAGTCGCTAAAGGGTGCAAGCGGCGTGGCTGTGGCCCAGGGAGTAACCGCAGAAGATCTCGATTGGTGCAAATCCATTTTTAGTGCGATAGGCACGGTGGTACGAGTGACAGACGACCAGCTGCATGGAGTCACTGGCGTATCCGGTTCTGGGCCAGCCTATGTGCTCATGATGATCGAGGCGTTGAGCGATGGGGGAGTCATGGCTGGTTTGAGCAGACAAGCAGCCCTTGAGCTAGCGACCCAAACGGTGCTGGGGACTGCCACGATGGTACAGGAGACTGGTACTCATCCAGCCATATTGCGAGAGCAAGTCACAAGTCCAGGCGGAACCACGATTGCGGCCTTGAGTTCCATGGAACGAGCGGGTTTCCGCTCCGCCGTGATCGACGGAGTCATGGCCGCGGTCAAGCGATCGCGGGAGCTGGCAGGTTAGACGGGCGGATTGCCACTCAAAACAGCGAAGCAGGTTCCGCTTTCAAGAGTTTGCGTATCGCAAGCAGACCGGCCGTTGTGCACATCAGTAGCGATAGGCCAAACACGCCGGCGGCTCTTTGCCAAGTCATGAAAGTTGGAATTCCTGAAAGGCTTGAGGTGACTTGGTACAACACCATGGCTGTCAGGAAGGCGGGAAAGTAGCCTGCCACGGAAAGCAGCCAAGCTTGTCGTAATACGGTTTGCGCTAGGTAGCTGGGGGCGTATCCCATCGCCTTGAGGGTCGCGTACTCGGGCAATCGACTCGCAACATCGGTGGCCAGCACCATGTAGACAATGGCTGCTCCGATGATGAACGACAGCGCAACACCCATCGTAAAGATCATTCCAATAGGAGTTTCATTCAACCATCTTTTGCGTTCCCAGAGTTTCTGTTCCTCCATGGTAAGCATTTGAATGGCCAATTGGGAACGAGGTTCCCTTTTGGCAAGCCAAGAAGCAATTGAGGAGCGGACCAAGGCTGGATCTCTGCCGGACTTGAGCCTCACAAGTCCTAGCGAGGCGCGTTGTCGAACGTCAATTCCTGCCCGCCTTCCAAATGCGACGTCACTTACGAGCACTGCTCCGTTGGTTGCCAAGCCCGTCCCCAACTTGAAATGACCAGCAATGAGAGTTTTCCGACCGCCTAACTCGGAGAATTTCGAAATGTCCTCGTTCGAAAAGCGTTTGCAGTTCTCAGGACCGTATTCTGCTCGCGTGGCACGATCGACGAGCATCGCGTCGGGGTCTTTTAAAAGCGAGAGTTTTTCGACCAGTTCCTCCACTTGCAAAACAGGTCTATCTAACTGCATCCCCATCATTCCGACGGTTCGAAAGGATCCGTCTGGGGGTGCACCGACGCATTGTTCGTTCTTAGGTGGATTTTGCCAACGATGTAGCATAATAAAAAAGGGATCCACTGCTTCGACATCTGGGTGAGACGCGACCATGTTCAACCAGAAACGGTCGATGGTTCTTGGTTCGTAAAGGTGCACGTAATCCGGAGATCGCATTACCAAATCGCCGGTTAATTTTCCGTAAACAATCGTTGCTGTATTACCAACGGCGCCGCGGAATCCAAGCTGCATGAATATCAGGAGCAAGGCGAATGCGACTCCCAGGACGCTCACAATGGCCCGCGTAGGTTGGCTTATGAAATTGAGAAGCGAAATCGGTGTTTTGCTAAAAACCTTGGACAACAATGGCTTTGCCTTTACTTCATGGCTTGAGAATCCTGGGAAATCCAAGACAATCATAACACGAAATCCATCCACCTTACTTGGGAAAACATTTTGGCATCATTATCTCGAAGCGGCGTTTTCTCCGACTCAATGGATGGACGCTTGGCACGATTTAGCGAAAGTATTTCGTTTGACCACCGCCTCTACAGGCAGGACATTCGCGGATCGATCGCACACGCGAAAATGCTTTGCCATCAAGGACTCCTAAAGTCTGAGGAATTTGAAGCGATACAGAGTGAACTGGTTGATATCCAGGGTGTACTCGACCGAGGCGAAATGCCCTTCAAGATTGAACTTGAAGACATTCACATGCATATTGAACAGACACTTATCGATCGACTGGGGGACGTTGGACGGAAACTGCATACTGCTCGTTCGCGAAATGATCAAGTCTCAACTGATCTTCGACTCTGGGTTCGAGAGCATCTAGATCGAGTGGACGCTTTGTTGTTAGATCTGCAGCGCGCTTTTCTAAAACGCTGTCACATGGATGAAGGAGTCATCATTCCGGCCTACACTCACATGCAGAGGGCACAACCTGTTCTGGCTGCACACTATTGGCTGGCGTACGTTGAGAAATTGGAGCGAGACCGTGGTCGACTGGCGGATTGTCGCAAGCGAGTGAATATTTGTCCGTTGGGTGGGGCAGCGGTGGCCGGTACTAGTCTTCCGATCGATCGGCATTATTCTGCCGAGTTGCTTGAATTTGAGGGTGTCGCAGCCAATAGTGTCGACATCAGCAGCGATCGAGACTTTGCCGTCGAATCGGTTTTTGTATTGACGATGATCTCGGAGCATTTGAGCGGTTGGGCCGAGGAGTGGATTTTATGGTCGACGACCGAATTCGGTTTTATCAAATTGCCCCAAGCATTTTGTACCGGAAGTTCGATTATGCCGCAGAAAGTGAACCCAGACACATTGGAATTGACGCGTGGCAAGGCGGCCCGCGTCGTCGGCAACTTGCAAACATTACTTGTGTTGATCAAGGGCCTACCTTTGGCCTACAACCGTGATTTGCAAGAAGACAAGCCTCCATTATTCGACTCCTTTGATACGGTCATTGCTTGCCTCGAGCTAGCCATACCGATGGTAGAGCAGACCGAATTACTGCCTGAGGTTATTTCATCCAAACTGGATCAAGGATATCTGGACGCAACTGCGTTGATGGAGGGATTAATCGCGCGTGGCATGCCCCAGCGGACAGCTCACCACAAAGTTGGTGCGTTGGTTGCGATAGCGAAGGCCAGGAAAGTTGCACTGGTTGAATTGACAGAAGCCGAGCTCAAGTCGGTGGACGAAGCCTTGGACTGCAGCATTCGCGCGACGCTAGGAGTATCGGGCGCGGTTCGATCCTACCGTTCTTTTGGATCCAGTAACCCAGAACGGGTCGCGGAACAAGTTCAGCGATGGGGAACGTTAATTAATAACGGATAGCTGAGCATTGCAAGCGAGACTCCAACACTCCAACACTCCAACACT
This sequence comes from Pirellula sp., assembly GCA_031374925.1. Taxonomy (GTDB): domain Bacteria; phylum Planctomycetota; class Planctomycetia; order Pirellulales; family Pirellulaceae; genus JBKCUI01. The sequence continues at coordinate 15,436 of JANMHA010000298.1, forward strand.
CCAACACTCCAACACAATGCGTCCTGACTTTGTATATTTCGATCTTGGCAATGTGCTGCTTTACTTTGATCACGGTCTGTCGATGCGAAAGATGGCCAAGGTGGCCGGTATCGGGGCGGATCAGATGAGTTCCATTGTTCTCGATGGAACTCTACAGGTTGAATACGAGACGGGTGGGATCAATGGCGCACAATTCGTATCTCGGATTTCTGATGCGATTGGGAGAGAACTCGATGTGTCGGATATGCTTCAAGCTGCGGCCGATATGTTTATTCCTAACCCACACATCTTGCCAGTACTTGAGAAGATTCGCGATTTAGGCATCCCGATGGGATTGCTTTCGAACACGTGCGAGGCGCATTGGAATTGGATTGGTGAACGGGGCTATCCGCAGGTGAGTGGATGGTTTACGCCGGTGATTCTTTCGTATGAAGTCAAGAGCATGAAACCTGATGCCCACATTTATAGAGAGGCTGAGCGTCATTCCGGTCATCATGCGTCGCGTATTTTTTTTACGGACGATCGTGCTGAAAACGTCGTGGCCGCAAAAAACGCGGGTTGGATGGCGGAAGTGTTTGTGAATGCGGATAGGTTGATGGAAACGGTGGATCGCTGGAAGTAGCGGAAAGACCGTTACAAACAAGGGCTTTGGATTGGGAGCCAATCCACATCGACTCGGGCCAAAATGCGGTTTGCAAGGTTCCAAATATCGGAAGATGGCATCCAAACTCGCTCCATAATGTCGGACAAGACCAATCGTTCGCCTACACATAAAATTGCCGCCTGCCGGCATCGGTGACTGACCACCACCGCGACTTTTCTTTCGTCCAAGGCTGCTTTTTGAATCGAATCAAGTTGCTCCGCCAGAAGATTCGGCAGGAGAACAACATTGCGAACTGCACCTCCAAATTCAAGAAAGTAAGGTTGAGTAGAATCGATCTCGATTTCCAAGCTTCGCTTGTCTAAGCTGATCGCGTCGAAAGCGTCCGGCGAGGTGGCGTCGACGGGGAGGGAAATGGACTGTGTCTGTTCCAATACTGGAGAGGTATTGTTTCCATCGCTTATCGATGAAACCAACGCATCGTCTGGCTTCGTTTGGGTCTTCGCCTTGGTTGAGAGTTGGGGCTGAATAAAGGAATCAGTCGCAAATTCTAAAAGTTCTACGTACGAAAAAAGCTTGGATTGGGAATTCGAGTGTGCCTTTTTACCGGTACCAATGACGCCTTTGAGACGGCTCGCGACGATGTTCTGCAACGACTTACGAACCTCTTTGCTGGTTGTGTCGTCGTTATCCGTTTGGAGTAACGCCGAAAGGAATGAATTGGATTGAGGTGAGTTATCCAAACGGATGCCGACATGTTTGGACAGATCGTCGACCCAAACGCAGAACTCTGAATGCAATATTTTGCATTCATTGTGCCACAGGTCTTCCATATAGGCCATGTGCTCAGCCATTCTCGCAAGCATTTTCGCACCCATGGAGTGGAATCTTGCTTCCAAAGCCATGGCGTGAAGTTTTTGCTCAAATTCGGGCGATACTTTTTGCTCACCGCTATAGAGTCGTTCTAAGTTTGCATCATGATTGTCAGCGAGTTTTTGGGCAACCACATTCAACGAGTTGGCGTTAACGCTGAACTTGCTCGCGATCAGTCGAATAACTACTTTGAGGTGCGAAGATTCCAGCGGGCTAATCAGCCAACGAGATACTAGCCAGTCAGCTAGTTTTTCTTGTGTTGAGGTGATTAGTTTTGAAATGGTTTGTGTGGCTTCCTGCATGTTCAGTGCAAGTTGTTCGCAAACTTGTTCCAGGTCCCAGCGCTGTTCTGTGTTCAGGCCGTTTTGAAAAAGGGCGGGATCGCTATCGTTACTTGTAATTGGTTCTTCCTTGGGGGAGTTGAACTGATCTGCGTTTGGTACCAGGCAAACCATACATTCACGGACCCACGCTTGTGCCGTCCAGCTATTGTTGCGGAACATGTCGCCAACAAAGAAATCCATTTTCTCAAGTAGCTTGGGGTCTGGGGCATCGTATGACTCGTCATCGAGTCCGCTTTTTGAGATCACATCATTCAAGGCAGATAACCAAGGCAAGCATGCACGCAGACACACTCGGCTGGCTGCCTCGATAGGTTCAATTTGAGATGAAATCTCCAAGTGCCGCGAATTGATGGCGCTAAGCCAGTTCGTCCAGCCTTGGTCGATCTGATGGTTCGCGTCGGAACTAGAATTTATTCGGGTTGCTTCTAATCGGGAGCCCAGGTCCGTTTCAGTGCACGCCCACATGTAATCCGCAGCTTGAGCGATCGCCGCTTCCCAATCTTGATGGTTGCCACATTGGCCACCATAGATAAGTGACACATGATCGAATGGCGGCTGATTGATTGCTCTCGATTCGGCAATTTGGTCGATGTGCGGATGCAAGCCACCGGTTTCAAAGTAGTGATTGATTTCCATTAAGCAAGACAATGCAGATGCTGTTGTTAGATCGGTGGAGGCAATCCCATTGGGCGTTGCACAAGTCAGAATCATTTCGACGTATATTGGTATTTCGAATTCGGCAGCAAGCTGTCGAACCATGAAACCAATTTCGGCCGCAATGGCGCTTCCTGTCCCACCATGAGCGGATGAAACGATTTGTACTCCGATGGGTTCATCAAATCGTTCGTTACCACTGCTCTTTGCAATTTCTGCGATAGATTCTTGTAAGGCGTCAAAAACACTGACTGCGTTGTCCAAGAATGCGAGCATCCCAAGTGGTCGAACGCCTTCGGTTTTCAAAGATCTCGGAATGTTGTAAACCCAGCGTCGACTTAATTGGCGAAAATCACTATTCGAGTTTTGCCGATAGTACTGTGGGGGCTTCAGCGGCATCAAGACTGTTGCATGGTAATCCATACGTTCGTTGCGATCTGGGTCGAGAACCGATTCAACCGTCTTTTGGTCCGAATCTATCAAGAGAAACCCCAGTTGTTCGCAATGGAGATGATCCGCATTCGCCTCGAAGATTCGGCGTCGCATACTCAATAGAGACTCTGCTCCAGTTCCGCCCAAACCGATGATGAGCACCTTTTTTGGTAGCTGCGGCGCACTCTCGTTGAGAGCTGGGTTGATATTCGAGAGCTTTGGACTCTCCAAGAGCGATGGCAGTACATCGACGTTTTTGCACTGGGCGGCCCCAGGCAGTCGACTCTCAGTGCTCCAATTTCCGGCTTTGTCCGGTTGCCTACGAAGCCTTTGCGATGGACTGTTTTGTGGAGCGATTGACCGATTGGATTTGTTCGACGTACCTGAGGCTTTAGATGGCCGCTTCTTGCTCTGAGAACTCTCGGGATGCTCGACGCTTTCTTGTGAATTTGTCTGAAAATGGATTCTTTCGAGCGTGTTTACGAATTCTCTGCAGTCGTTAAAGCGCATCTGCGGCTTCTTCGAGAGCGCCTTGCTAATGATAGGGCGTTCAAGCAACGGAATCGCCTCTAGATTGGGTGCCTTATGAAGATGTTCGTTGGCAAGCTGGGCGGTCGTTCGGCCTCGGAAAGGCAAAGTGCCCGTAAGAAGCTCTTGATAAACAATCGCTAAGGAATACTGATCGCTGAATCGGCCTGGTCTGCCATCGAACATTTCGGGAGCAGCGTAGGTTGGTGTTAGGCCACCCATGACGGACAAACTGTTGGATTGGATATCTTTGATCAGTCCAAAGTCAGCAACTTTAACGCGGTCCGCAACGAGTAATAGGTTGGCTGGTTTGACGTCTAAGTGTTGTAGGTCATGTTGTTGGCAAAGGAAATCCAATCCATCGGCGGTATCTCGCATGTAGCCAATCAAACGTTCTCTGGCTATGCCAACGAAACCTTTTTGCCGGAACTCAACAAAGCGATCATGAAGTGAACCCTGCGCTAGCTCGGTCACGATGATGAGTTGCCCTTCGACGACCTCAATTCGCTCCAAGGACAGAATAAAGGGATGGTTGACCTGGCGAACACGTTGCAAAGACTTCAATTCGCTACCAGCTCGATTACCATCTATGGTTCCATGTACGAATTTGATTGCCTTTTTTAATCCTCCCGGCGCGTCGGCCAACCAGACTTCACCGTATCCACCAACACCCAACTTGTTGCGTAAAACATAGCCTGGAATGGGTTCAAAACCAGCTTGGATACTCGATGCTGTCATTGCCATAAATGGGCCCTCAGACTCGTTCGCCGATAGGTGCGATGGTTTCGAATAAATCTGGCCCCGAAGGTGCTTGACTGGGGCGAGGGGCCTGTGTCTTTGGCCCAGCGGACCTAACCGTTGCCCCTAATGACCGAGGGTCTTGTTGCGGCGAAAGTGAATCTGGACCTCCCAAGACTGGCAAGCCTGGTCGATTTCTTTGGCCAATCGCGGAAGATGGATCGCGCATTTCCTCCGTGCGATTTGGCAGACTGTTGTGAGGCTGGCTGAGTGGTTGACTGTGGAGTGGTTGACTGTGGAGCGGTTGGCTGTTTTGAGCCGCGAGTGCCGTGAGAGAGGGGCGAATGATCCTCGCTTCCTGTACCGGAGCGGTAACGCTTGGCCCGTTTTGATTTGGAATGTCCCATCCAACAGATTTGGCAGCCATTGCGGCTGAGGACTTCATGATCGGTTGATTGCCAAAATAATTGGTGCAAGCCAGGTCTAGGAACTCCGATCGAAGTTCGATGCGTTCGCCCCGGTAAGCGCAGAGGCAACTGACTTGGTGCAGCAAATCGCGGGGATGGCAGCGACGAAGAGGACGACCAAGATTCCTATAGTGCTTCACAATGAGTTTTTCGATTACGTCCGGGCGCCATGGAACGTCGCTCGCTTCGCATGCCAGCTTGAACAATTCCATAAACTCCTCAACGGTTGGATCGCCAATATGGATTTTGAACGGGACCCGCCGCAAGAACGCTTCGTCCACCAATTCTTCTGGTTGAAGATTGGTTGAAAACAGTATGCTTTGCTCGAAAGGGACGCAGAATTTCTTCCCGGTGGGCAGATTCAGAAAATCGTGCCGGCTTTCCAATGGAATGATCCATCGATTCAAGAGTTCTGCCGGCGCAACCCTTTGTCGACCAAAGTCATCAATCAACAAACAGCCGCAATTGCTCTTCATTTGCAACGGCGCTTCACAGGTATTGCTTCGAGGATCATGTCTGATTTCCAAGTTGTCCAGTGTCAGTTCGCCACCGACCACAACCGTCGGGCGGCGTATTCTAAGCCAGCGTCGATCGTGCTCTTGGCTGGCAAGGATTCCAGAGGTAACGGTCGGAGTATTGGAAGCAATATGGTACGATGCATCAAAAAGTTTGATGATCATGCCATCCTCCACAATGGCGTGCGGAATCCAAATTTCTTGTCCGCGGCAGTTTGCCAAGCAGCGTGCAATCGTTGTCTTTCCATTGCCTGGCGGACCGTACAAGAAGATCCCCGAATTGCTGTTGATTGCTGGACCTAAGAAATCAAGCCACGAAGGTTCGTAGGTGACGCCGTCCAATGCTGCCTTAAGTTCGCTGCAAGTAATGGGCTCAAAATTGCTGGCTTGGGCTTCGACACTCAACACGTAATCCATGAGTGGAACTGGTGCGGGGCCCGTATAGGAACTTGACTTCTGATAGCTTTGGGCTCTCTTTTGACCATTCTCGGTCAGACTGTAGTAGAAATCATTCAGCGGAGCTGGGCGTGCATGCACGATCAGCTGGCGAACACGCAACTGCGCTAGCTGCTGTTCTACAATACGAAATGGCAACCGTACGCGTTCGGTCATACCGCGACCAGTGACGGTTCCTACGGACAGGAACGTTTGTAGGACCAACGACTCGATCGCCATTTCTGAGAGTCCGCATTCTTCGAGCGTTTTCGGCTCATAGGGCCAGAAAGCATCCTCATTCAGGACCGCTGGCAACGAAGGTCCAGTTACGGCTGAAGTGTCCCGGATTCCAAAAAGTGGTTGCATGAGAACCCTCAATAACGGAGCGAACGAGCAAATCGGTATGGTCCGCGTGATCGTCAAATTGATCGACAATTCAAGCAGGCTTCGCATGTCATCGGCACGGACCGATGGGGTAGAATGAGCGATAATCGGGTAGAATGCATGCAATTGAAAAGATTGGTGGTAGAAAGGGGAATCGTAACGACAAACTAACTATTTCCCTGACCGCGCGCATTCTGTGAGATAGAGTAAATGGTTGGGGGTTGCGTCCAATGCAAGTGGTTCCTCTGTCTAACCGTAATATCCAATTCGATCGATTTCCAAATGGCTACGCCGATGATTAGCGACAATGCTCTGGCTCATAAGCCAATCTCGACCGCTGCCCGTCGAAGCATGACTATCGAAAAAAAAACCGTCTGGATTCTTGCGTCCGTCGGAAATCAAAATTCGAATGCGCTTACAGTGGTACATCCGGTTCCTTTTTCTATTGGCCGTAAGGCGGGCTGTAGTCTCCAATTGCCGTCGAAGACGGTTTCCAGTCATCATGCGGACTTGACCTGTCGCGATGGCCAGCTTGTTTTGATCGACAGGCATAGTACCAATGGAACGTACGTGAATGGCCGACGAATCACCGATATGGTTTCGCTCAAGGCGGAAGACCTAGTGCAGTTCGCCGATATGGCTTTTCGCATTCGTTGCGACGATCATGCAACCGCCTCGAACACCCTTGCAGAGGACGTGTGCGATCAAGCCTTGGCGCTTGTTCAGTTCGATCGTCTGATGGAGAAAAGGTTGGTTACACCGTTCTTTCAGCCTATCGTCAAGATTGATGGCAGTCACATTCTTGGTTATGAGGTTTTGGCGAGAAGCCGAATGTTTGGTCTTGAAACGAGCGCTGCACTTTTCGGCGCGGCGACCAAACTCAACTTGGAAGTGGAATTGAGCCAAATGTTGAGATGGGAGGGAATTCGAGAGGGGATGTTGTTGCCGCATGCATCTCGGATCTATGTCAATACGCATCCGTTGGAGTTGGGCAAACCAGGGTTGCTGGAATCTTTGGCTCAGGTTCGAAGCATGACGGCTGAATTGCCGATCACTTTGGAAATCCATGAGTCGGCAGTGACGAGTGCAAACGAGATGTACGAATTGAAAAACCGGTTGCGCGACTTAGATATTCAGATCGCGTACGATGACTTCGGGGCCGGTCAAAACCGATTGGCAGAACTTTGCAACGCGGCACCAGATGTAATCAAGTTTGACATGGGGTTGATTCGCGATATCGACAAGGCCCCGACGGATCGCATCAAAGTTCTCGGTTCCCTGGTGCGGATAGTTCTCGACTTGGGTGTGGTTCCATTAGCGGAAGGCATCGAAAACGAGGCCGAAGCGAAAGTTTGTCTCGAACTTGGTTTTGTGATGGCCCAAGGCTACTATTTTGGCCGTCCTGCTGCGCCAAGCAAATTCATTGAATGATAGTTAGCTCATTGATCCCATGCCAATGGAGCTAGGTCCCGCATCGATTCGGCAGGAGCCATCCCTGGGCAGATAAAAAACTGGGGTTGTGGAGCATTTAGAGTTGCGCAACTTTTCATCCCGAAGGGATATCAGCCATTAGCCGATGGTTGAGCGGAGCGACACCACCGGACGAAGAATCGTGCCGTGCGTTCCGATCCTGAAAGGATCGCAGAATCCTTGACCCTTTCAGGCAAAGCTGTGAAGCATTTTCACCAACAATTCGCTAAGGTTGAGCGGGAGCTCGCCTCCCCTCAACCTTGTTTTGGCGTACTATGTTGCCCGCTATCCGCCGCACTCGGCTCCCGCCTCGACCGCGGCGGTCGAGGCGGGAGCCGAGTGCAGTACTTTAAGGTCTGAGCCGCACTTTTAGTACGCCAAAACGGCGTCCGTCGGAGGCAAGTTGGCTATAGTCCATAAAGTTGGGGTCGTAAAAAAAGGGGATGCCTCGAAACTGGTGTTTTTCCCGAAGGCACCAGGAAGTGGAAGGTCATCCCCATGGT
>JANMHA010000309.1:0-15399 GCA_031374925.1 Pirellula sp.
GGGGCCCCCGCGGGGGTTGGGGGGTGGGGCACCACCCCCCGCGCGCCCCCCCCGCGGGGGGCGCGCGGGGGGGCCGGCCCCACGCCGAGGGGAACGGATCGATTCGCGAGTGCCAACCGTAGGATAGGACGCCAAAACAAGGTTAGTGGGGGACAAGCCCCCGACCAACCTGAAACCCTGCTCCCTGCTCCCTGTTCCCTGTTCCCTGTTCCCTGTTCCTTGTTCCTTGTTCCTTGTTCCAACACTCCAACACTCCAACACTCCCGCCTCCGGTCTCCGGTCTCCGGTCTCCGGTCTCCGGTCTCCGGTCTCCGGTCTCCGGTCTTCGGTCTCCGGCCTCCCATCCCACCTAATTCGAGTCCGTGATCCAATTTCGGAGCATGGTAGCGGCAGCATCGGGGTTATCCCGCACCAAGGCGGTTAGATCGTTTTTGATGTCGCCGCCCGTAGTACGCAGTCGCGGAGGAGCATTATCTTCTTCCGAAGGTGTTGCAAATGACTGGTTCTCGTCGTCGGTAAGGGAGCTTAAGTCGATATCGGTGGCATCGTCGAGTGGCAGGTCAAAGCCCCGTTCGAAATCGCTGTCATTAGACGCTGGAACGGTCTTGGCAAAGCTTCGCAGTGAAATCAGAGCAGCCCCAACCAATCCCATCAGTGCGAGTGTTTGCCAAGACTGCGACAACCAATCGATTGCCTTTTCTGTCGACGAAATGGCTGGCGGTTCTTGGACAGGCATGTCTGGGTAGGAATCAACAAAGACACGGGGGAACTTGTCCTCACCCGCTGCGACCTTGGGCAGGATTGCGTTGATCTTTCCTTGAATACTCCTTTCCGTTTCCGCCTTCAGGGAAGTGAGTTCGATTTCGGTAAGCTCGCTTGGAGCTTCTTTTGGCTTTCGTTCTTTCTCTTTGTATTCCCATGCTTTGCGATAATACGAGAATGGAATCGATATGGAGACGGATACGCGGGTTGTCTGATGGCCTACGATTTCCGTTTTCTTCAGGGTGTTGCCAGTTACGCTCTTTTCGCTCTCCGTTTGTTCTTTGGATTCGCTATTCTGTTCTGGGGTGCTAAGCGACTGGCCCTGGTTGGCTTTGACGTTCGGGTCGGTGCCCGGTCTTCCACCAGTGCTAGCCCGCTGAGTCTTCGCGTCCTTTTTGGTCGTTGCCGATTGGATCTTCGTTGGTTTTTCGTTGAAGCTGATGCTTTCCGTTTCTTCGCTGGCCATCGGATCCAGCTCAACATTCACGTCCAATCGAACATTCCCGTAATCGGTTAAGAGACGTTCTGCCCGCAATCGATATTCGTTTTCCTGTTGCCGCTTCAATTGATAGTATTTGGATTGTTGCATGGAGGTCGGATCATCGGATGCGACCATGGTTTCACCATTGCAATAGACGGCAATATCGGATTGCTTGAGTCCCGCGAAGGACTTTTCAACAAAGCTGATAATGGCACGCCGTTTATCGCCAGCTAACTCTTTTAGGCCCTTGGTCTGGATGGCAACGCTGGCGGTTTGCTTGCGATCTCCCGAGAACCCCGCCCGTTTTTCGTCGTAGGTGATAAATGCGTCATGAATCATGGGGTCCATGCGTTTGATCGCATTGGCTAGATCTTTCAGCTTTGCCGCCAGGTGCTTTGCTTCCGTGGTCTTGGTGGAGTCCATAAAAGTATTGGTTTTGAGCGCCATTTCTACAGCGTTGCCCATCCCCTCGGGAATGGCTTTTCCCTCAGAGATTGCTTTGTAGTACACGTCGCTAGATGCTTTTGGTACAAGCATGCGATTGCCATCTCGCTTAAAACCGCGTAACCCCGAGCTCCCAAGCGCAAACTCGATATTGTCCAGATCCTCTTCACTTAGCGTTTTGCCGTCGAGCAAGTAGACCATAGCGCCCGTGCTCGTCGCCGCACCTTGGATCAAGAAAATGGAACTGATCCCGATCCCCACCGTGAGCAGTATGGCCATCAGTTTGGACTGCGGTGTCATTCCCGCAAAGAGCGACCGCATCTGTTGAATGAATTGATTGAGCTGGTTCATAGATGGAAGTTCGGTTCAGTTCAAATAGTTTTGGTTTAGACGTGAATCGAGTTGATTTCTTGATAGGCATCCATGAGCTTATTCCGAATTTGGACAAGCAATCGAAACGACATGTCTGCTTTCTGCATGCTCGTGAAGACTTCGGCTTGATTCACGTCGCCACCGGTAAGCAATTGCTCCATTTGGCCGTTTGCGGACATTTGCATATCGTTGACCCTCGCAACACCGCCCACCAACATCTCGGAAAAGGGGTTACTGCTTGCTGCCTTTGAGTTGGCAACGTCGGGCTGCGCGCTAGCTCGCTGCAGCAATCGCATAGCCTTGTCCGCATGCTTGGCTAACAAAGAATCAGAACGGATTTGCATAGTGTGGAATCAAGTTGCGAATGAGGTCAAGTTGATTAGCAGTAGAAAGAGCTACGCCAGAATACTCAGTGTTTGGCGGGCTATGCCCTTGGTGACTTCCATGACGCCGATGTTGGCTTCATAAGATCGCGACGCTTCCAACGCATCGACGAATTGTTCGTTCATGTCGACATTTGGATAAGCGACGTAGCCTTTCCATTTACCCTCCGTGACAGCGAGAGGGTGATCTGGTTGAAAGCGATAAAGCGGCTCGGATTCGTCGATTTCGACCTTCGCGATCTTAACGCCAGCAGCCCCTCCCTCGGCTTTTTCGTCTGCGGTTTCAAAGACAACGAAGCGAGGCTGATATGGCTTGTTCTCGCCCGCCTCGTTTTTTAGCGTCGACATGTTGGCAATGTTGCCCGAAATAGTATTGAGCCGAACTCGCTGAGCTACCAAAGCGCTCGTGCTTATGTCCATGGCAGAAATCATGGTCAGTCGCCTCCTGCGATCACTGTTGAATTGAAACACTTAGTTCCACAGTGATAGGCTTTAGCAAATCCGGCCATTTGGGCCAAGATCTATTAGAAAAATTCTAGGGCATTGCTAGCGTGCCAGTGTCGCCTTTCGCTCTGCGAAAGTGCGGTTGCGTGGCGCACTTTCGCAGAGCGAAAGGCCACAAACACCAACCCTTTGACGCTGGCGCCAAGCTCTAGGTCACCTTATCGCACTGCTGTTCGAGCTTCTGGTTCCGATAATCCTGGCAACGACGAATAGAATGCAGCTTCGTCGATGCCGTCGCCATTAAAATCGCCAACCACGACTTGTCCTGCATCACCTTCGATTTCAAATACCTTGTCGGTAGCGTCCCATTGGCCATTGCCGTTACTATCCACCATGAGATCTCGGCCTCGAACCACTGCTACTTCATCCAATCCATCGCCATTAAAGTCTCCAACTACCGCGATATCCCCAGGTTGCCCAAAGTCAAAGAACGAATCATCCTGGTTGTTGAAGCGTCCGTCGCCATTGACGTCGATTCGCCATTTTCCATTATTGAAAATACCAAGAGTGGAGATACCATCCCCGTTGAAGTCACCAGCCACTGGTTGATCCATGTCGCCACCGAAGCGGAACACGTGGTCAATCACGTCGGAACGCGGATCGCCACTAACGCTGCGTTGCATGAGTCGATCACGGCCAGCCGCTCTCTCACGCGGTGGTAAGTTCTTCGGGATGGAAATCAGTCTATTCTCTGGATCTGGTAACCCCGGTTCCGTCGCGAGAGCTTGTTCGTCACCATCCCATTCCGGCCCAAAGATTCCGATATCGTCTTTGCCGTCATTATCCCAGTCCCCAACCACGGGCAAATCCCCTTTTTCTCCGAGCTTCGCCCACAGATCCCCTCGATCCCAAACACCGTTTCCGTTGATGTCCAACAGCCACTCGCCATCCTTGAACAGCGCTAACTCGTCACGCCCGTCACCGTTGAAGTCACCCGCAAGCTGCTTAGCTCCTAGGATATCAAACGCTTCTCGAGAGAACTTGGCCACCTTGTTCTTCGTCGTGGATACGATTACCCAGCGACCGCGATCCAATGCGTCGATAGTCCATTGACTCGCGTTCAGCAGTTTGGTGGAATTTGCAACCCTCTCACGATCTACGGTTTTTTCATTCTGATGCCCACGCGGTTCGCCAGCATTGATCACGCTCAAATGCCAAGTGTATTCGACCGTGTAGCCTGCGTCAGGTGCATCGGTTCGACCAAGTTCGAATGGCGGTATCACCAATATGCGATCAAATGGGGGCGATACAAATCCGTTGACCGGAGGCGTTTTGAGCTGTGGGGGGCTCGGCGGCGGTGGTGGCGCAGGTGGGTTCAGAGTCGGTGTCTTAGTGACGACGATTTCGCTGAAATTATTCTCAATCGAACGTCCACCGGCTTGTAAGTTGATCATCAAGATCGCGTCGCTGCCAGGGCTAGTGGCTGGATCGATCGCAAGCTGTTCAAGGATGTTTTGCGTATCGATATCCGTGATGATATCCTCAACATTGATCGCAAAACCGCCTATGGAACCGGCGGTGTCACGTCCATCGAAGTATCCGTTTGGCTGGACTTGATAAATGTGGTATGCGCCTGGTCTTAACCCTCGGAACTCATAGTAACCATGGCTGTCCGTGACGACACTAATTGTCTGACTACTGTAGACTCCCGGCATTGCATTCTTAGACGCCAAGCGTTGACCAGTGCGAGTTCGCAATTCGAGCACTACATTGGCGATAGGGGCATCCCCTTCATTGCGAATTCCGTCCCTCAAGCCTTTGAGCAATAACGGTGGCCTTCCATCTTGAGTTTCAATCGGAGCCCCATCCAGAAACACATAACCCGCGATCGTGGCCGGCGGAACCTCACAGAAATCCAGTTCCGAAACGCTGTCTCCCGACCGGAGCGAAATGTTGGCGAGCAGGTCAACAGTGCTCGAATCGGCGACCCCCTCGGGAGCCATCTGGCCCCCTTGGAAGAATCCAGCAGGCTGGATTTCGCGCACCGAATAGATTCCTGGCTTCAAGTGGACAAAGCGATAGTTACCCTGTACATCGGTTCGCGTGGTTTCAATCACCTGCCCCTGTTCATCCAATAGTTCGATTTGTACCCCGGAAATCGGTGATTCGTCTGCATCGAAAATACAATCTTCATTCAGATCTGCAAAGACATCGCCCTCGAGTTCTGCAACCCGCTGTTCACAAAAATCGTAATTGGTCGCCGAAACTCCAGCACCCAATGCAATCGCTGAAATAATGTCCGTCAAGGTTGCGTTGCCCCCTGCACTGCCAGCCATCTGACCACCCTGGATATATCCGGCTGGCTGTTGCTCTCGCAGCGTGTACTCCCCTGGATTCAAGTTATCAAAGGTGTAGTTGCCAGAAGCATCGGTTCGCGTCGTGGCTACCACTTTTCCTTGCCCGTCGAGGATCTCAATCAGAACTCCTTCGAGACTGACTTCGCCAGGATCTCGTACACAGTTACCATCGAGGTCCTCGTAGACGTTTCCTGAGATACTAGCTGGCAGAAGCTCACCGAAATCATAGTCGTTTCCTTGCATGCCCGATGGCAAAACGATCGTTTTGATCGCATCCGTGCCATCGAGCTCCCCAACGATTCGGCCGGCAATCCTACCAATACTCTCTTTGCCGTCGCGATAGCCGCTGGGAGTGATTTCCGCAAGTCTGTAGGTGCCTTTGCGCAGCCCAGTAAACTGATAGTACCCCTGGGTATCCGTGGCGACTTCACCCAACAGCCCGCCCGTAGAATCAAATAAACGAATCGTTGCGCCGGGGATTAGCGGCTCATTGTTTTGACGAAGTCCGTCGTTGTTGTCGTCGCGATAGACGTGCCCGGCGAGGGAGGACGGCGGCAATTCGCAGAAGTCGTAATTGGTGCCTTGCTGCCCGCCACTCAGCGAAATTTGCTCAATGCGAGTCCCACTTAACGCGGTTCCAACGGCAACGCCATTAATCGTGCCGCTACGCGACAAGCCGTCGATCAGATTCGCAGGTTGCGTTTCGACGAGGCTGTAAACGCCAGCGGGTAGTTTTTCAAAGCGGTAGCTACCATCGGCCACCGTCACTGTTGTTGCGACCACGGTTCCGGCTGCATTCACCAAATCGATTTTCACATCAGGCAATGGCGAAATCGAATTGGGCTCGGTCGAAAAACAATCGAAGCCAGGCATCGCAACGCACACATGCCCCGACAATGCCGACGGTTCAATCTCGCCAAAATTGAATTCGATTCCGTTATCGTTTCCGTCAAGGCGAATTTCGGTAATCTGGTCGTTGATCTCATTGGTGCCTCGCACTTGGGATCGAACCGTTCCGGGTGAATCCTTTCCGTCAAAGTAGGCTAGCGGCTGCGAAGTTTCCGAAATCCGATATCGCCCGGGCGGTAAGCCTATGAATCTATACGAACCGTCCGACAACGTTTTGGTCGTCAGGCTCACCGGTCCAGCGATCGTCTCAAGCGACACGATTTGAATGTCGATCCCTGCTAGGCCAGTTTCAGTGCTTTCTCTTTTTCCGTTATCGTTGTTGTCGCGATAAACGAAGCCGCTGATTTGCACTGGCTGGGCTTCGGCGAAATCCAACCTAGTACCTCGACTATCCCCTTGCAGAATCTGGATGTTTGCCAATGTATCTTTGTCACCAGGTACTGTGCTTCCAAGCGTTGGCTGGCCATTCAACAAGCCAGGAACGGATCCTACACTTATGTAGCCGGCTGGTTGCGACTCGCGAATCTGGTAGGTACCAGGCGCCAGCCCAAGATTGAGTCCAAACTGATATCGCCCTTGCAGGTCGGTCGTGGTGTTGTTTCCAGTGCTAACGTAGTTGCCGTTGTCGAGACGGAACAAGGTTAGCGAAACTCCTGCTATGCCAATTTCGCTTGAGTCCTGGGTCAGGCTCAAATTGTTATCGACATAGACCGTGCCGGATAACTCGATCGGCTTAGCGATTTGGGTAACCGTGGTGGCAGCGCCAGCGGTGCGATCTCGTAATCCCGCCGTGTTATCAGATGGCAAGTCTAAGCCCGATTGGGCAAGAACCGGGTCGTAGAGATTGACAAAACTACCCTCGGTAGCTGCATTTTCGAAATGAGGGGCGACAAACGAGGCCTTGATCTTCGAATCGGCAAATTCGACGCCGGAAGTGATTGGGTCGATGTTCGGATTGATCGCGTCCGGACCTTGTTCATTGCGGTAGCGTTGAATCTCGTCCACATCGATCGAGAATTTGACTTTGTCGCCGGCGAAGAAATTTTCGAATGTCAGAACCAATTGCATACCACCGTCGGACACTTCGGCGCTAACGCGAGCAGTGGACGATTGGGCTGTCAACGATTCTAATTTGAATGGAAAGGCATGGTCGGCCCCAAGTCCTCCATCGATCGTATCAAACAGATTGTCCCCGCTGGAAAAACCGGGCGATCCTTGATCGGTATCGATTACTAAGCGAGTGAGTTGGGTTCCGGGCGCCCCGCCTCGAAACGTGACGTAGAACGAATCGCCATGTGCGTCTCCGCCATTGTCCTCTTCGACGTAGACCCCCCCGACCCAAAGCGGATCCACGTTGAAAAGCACTCGCGACTCGAGGGATTCCACGGTGGAATGGCGCACGGATTTGTTTTGTTGTCTCACGTTGTTTTTAACGGCTTTGACGCCGCGAGATAAAGGCCGTGTTATCGAGTTGCCACGTGTCAACGAGCGTACGATCAAGTTTCTTGTCCATTGATCTAAGCTTCGTTTCCAGGACACGGTGACAATCCTCCGCGAATCGCAGGTGGCGTTGTTGTGCGTTTGTTTTCAGTACAAGCCAGCCAATTTGGCGGACTTGAAACGGTAATTTACTTAACTTCTGCTCCGGCACCGGAGTCTTCAAATTGAGCTGCTACTGGATGGACGTACCTGCCCTGGTTGTCGAGCATCGCGATAGCGCGTTCGATATCCCAAATGCGAATGGTTGTGTCGAAACTGCCCGAGATTAGGTGTGTCTGAGTGCGTTTCAGGATGCAGATTGAGCCATCGTGACCAACCAGTTTTGCATGAACTTGTTTATCCGTATCGCTAAAGATGCGAATCGTATTGTCACTGCCAGCAATCGCGAACAAATGATTTTCCAATTGGCAGAGTCCGAGAAGTTTACCGCCACCAATTTCCGTTTGTCCAATCACGCAACGATGAACAAGATCGTAGTGGACGATCCGTCGATCCTCGCCAACAGACGTAATCTGATTTCCGTCCATTGAAAACTGCAGCGTTCGAATGCGTTCAAAATGCAAAGGTACCGTGATTTCATTTGCAGGGTCCGGGAGCATTGAAATTTCTTGTACGATAAGATCCGTTGGTTCGGCAAGGTCAACAGGTCGGACTCGCAATACGCCATCGCGGCCGCCAAAGGCGATCCATTTTCGGTCCGGTGAGGCAACGATCGATCGAATGTCGCGGCAATCGCAAGCGTAAACGACGGAGAGCTCAGACTTTTCTCCGCGATATCGGTAGATGCGATTGCTGAATCCAGCCGCATAAATGCATTCGTCATCGAGGTAAGTCAGTGTCATTAAGGCATGATTGACCGACTTTTTTGAAATCAATTTGGGTGAAGTGCCGAGCGCCCAAACTCGCAGTGTTCCGTCGTTACCGCAGGAAGCCAACTGCAAGCCACTGGGAGAAAACTCAACAGCCTGAACCCAGTCCAAGTGCCCGGCAAGCGTGGCTTGAGTTTTCCCCGTCGATAAACTGACAATTCGGATGACATGATCGTCACCAGCCGCAGCGATGAGGTCCCCTTTGGGCGAAACGCTTATCGCGGTGATAACTGGCGATTCAATATGCGGAGGAAGGCTTGTCAATCGAATGACATCAACCCAAGGGGCCGAATTAGCCAGCGGCAGTTCCGTCGAACTTGAGTTGACATCCGTGTTGTCAGGCGTGTTCGGTTGCGTGCGAAAAGGATTTGAATAAGTCGGTAGGCTTCGGTTCGGAAGGTCTCTTTTTTGTTGGGCCATCAACGCGGAAGAGCTAGCAATCCAAGCAGCCAAAAACCAAATTCGAATCGATCGGCCATGTAAAAAGACGAACGGAATCGAAGCAGTTTCGGAATTCACCAGGTGAACTCGGCGTACTTGCATTATCCAGCCCCTCCTTGATCGAGCAAAAAACGGAGGCAAAGGCGCACTCCTTCAGCCATTGGTTTATCGACGTCGGAGGGACTGGTCTTTTGGGAATGTTGGTAATTTGAGGCGAGAATTCGGATTAGGCATACTTTGACGTTGGGATTGTGCGGTTCCGAATGACAGCAATCGCCACATAGCTTCGATAGGTGCCAGGCACCATTGCTTAATAGACAGCTCGATTTGAGGAGCAAAACGCCCGAATTGGTAGGTCCCCAGCACCAATTTTCGCAATCAGTGCAGGGGCATTGCTGGGTACCGACTCCTCCGACGTGGCGGATTGACTACGCTTTCTCCTGGAAGGGCCAGCGGTGAGTTAGACTAGACCTTTCGGCGCGAAGCTTGGATGCAGGCATCTTACTATAGAGGTTGTTTCAATTCACGTCCCAAGGTTGCCCGTGATGGAAAGTAATTCTAGTTTCGACCCCCAAATTCTAATGGCTTTGGCTCGTCAAGGAGACGCTATTGCTCTTGGAAATCTCTTGGAAGTCTATCGACGGTATGTCCAAATCATGGCATCAATCCATCTGGATCGGTCGATACAGCACCGGGTTTCGCCATCGGACGTCGTTCAAGAAACATTTGTACAAGCTGTCCTAAATTTCATGCTATTTCGTGGAAATACTGAAGCAGAATTCATTCAGTGGATTCGTCGAATCGCCGCATCCCGTATGGCAATGGCCAGCCGACAATACCACTCTCAGCGTCAAGACGTGCGACTCGAAGAAAAACTCTCGGAAGCAATGGATGTCTGGACAGGGCGCGCCGCCAAATGGGTAGGCGTTCAGGGAAGTTCGCCCAGCCAAAAAGTATCCAATCGCGAGCAAGCGGTGATTTTGGCCAATGCTTTGGCAGATCTTCCTCCTGACTATCGCGAAGTGATTTTGTTGCGGCACTTTCAGGATTTACCTTTTTCGGCAATTGCCGCTCAAATGGAACGCTCTGTCGACAGCGTCAAAAACATTTGGGTACGCGCGATTAGAAGGCTGCGAGAATTGATCGTGGATTTTTCAACATGACCGAAAGATCGGAAAGAATACCCAATTCCTCGCCGGAAGCGGAAGATCCGAGGTTGACCAAAGCGATGGAGGAATATTTGGCGGAGTTGGAGACAGGTTCTCGACCTGATCGTAAACAATTCCTTGCTCGATACGTAGACATTGCCGAGGAATTGGCCGCCGGCTTAGAGGGGATCGATTTCATCTATTGCGTGGCACCTCAACTGAAAGAAGCGCAGAGTAGATCTTCGGACACAACGGAACTTTTCCGACCTTTGGCCACGCTCGGCGATTATCGTATCGTGCGAGAACTTGGGCGTGGTGGAATGGGCATCGTGTACGAAGCCGAGCAATTGTCTTTAGGGCGCCGTGTGGCGTTAAAGGTACTCCCTTTCGCAGGCGTACTCAGCGATAATTCGATCAAGCGATTCAAGAATGAAGCTCGAGCCGCCGCCAGCTTGGAGCATCCCAACATCGTCCCGGTGTACGCCGTGAGTCAAGATCGCGGTGTTCATTTCTTTGCGATGTCGCTTATTGATGGTTTGACATTGGCGCAAGTAATCGCTGACTTGCGCAAGCGAGCCACACAAGGAAAATCTGCATCGCTAGACAAGCTGTCCATCGACTTAATCGTCTCCCAAAGATGCAAGTTCGACGCACCCGCTAATGACTTCACCCCCTTGGAATTTCCACGGAATCAAGATTCGGGATCTACGTTGGAGGCGACAGCAAAGGACATGCAAGCCGCTCTTTCGACATATCATTCGCTTTTCGATCGAGCCTACTTTCGCCGGCTGGCAGAGATTGGCATCCAAGCCGCCGACGCGTTGCAACACGCCCATGAGCATGGAATCGTGCATCGCGATATCAAACCCGGGAACCTGATGATCGATGGCAATGGAAAGCTATGGGTAACAGACTTCGGGCTGGCCCAGTTCGAAAACGATCCTGCGATGACTATGAACGGCGATTTAATGGGAACAATCCATTACATGAGTCCCGAACAGGCCTTGGGCAATCGCACTCTCGTGAATCATTTGACAGACGTGTATTCGCTTGGCGTGACGCTTTACGAATTGCTCGCACTCCAACCTCCCTTCGTCGGCGAGAATCGCGAGACGTTGTTGCGGCGAATTTCAGTCGAAGAACCATCTTCGCCGCAACGATTGAACAGGGCGATGCCTGACGATCTAGTGACAATCGTGATGAAGGCGATGAGCAAGATCCCACAGGACCGATACGCGACCGCTGGAGAGTTAGCCGCAGATTTGCGCAGATGGCTGGAACACAGAGCAATCTTGGCCCGACAGCCCACGCTGCTGCAAAGGGCCTCGAAATGGTCTAGACGCAACCGCACGCTGGTGACAGCGATGGTTGTTGCGGTCGCCATTCTAGGTGTCTCGGCGGGTGGGATCTTCTGGTGGCAAATGAAACGCGAATCCATAATTCTTACCAAGCGAATAGAGAACGAACGACGAAGCCTTGCGGCTGAGCGAGTTGCAAAACAGGCTGAGGAGAAACAGCGACACCGCGCAGAGGCCAGTGAAAGAGAGGCAACGTCGCAGCTTTACTACGCAGACATGCGCGCCGGTCTGAGTGATTGGACATCAGGTAACCTCGCGCGCCTCTCCAGAAAACTCTTGAGGCATGCTCCTCGGCTTGGTACCGAAGACCACCGGGGCTGGGAATGGTATCATTTGTTTTCTTTATGCCATGAGGAGGAACGAACACTAACCCACCGGTTTGGAAGTCAGGTTGTTGCGTGCATCAGTCCAGACGGCAAGTACGTAGCGTCAGCTGGTGTCGACACAACCGTGAAAGTGTTTGAGACCAATTCCTGGCGCCGCCTAACAACTTGGATCTCTCCGAACGACGGCATTGCGTTAGCCCCCTCTTGGTCGCCCAACAGTCAACAACTCGCTTGGGGAGTCGCGGACGAATTGTACCTAATGGATATTAGGTCGCGAAACGTTAAGTGCCTCAAGAGCCACTCTGGATCCATATTGGCGATTGCCTGGAGCGCCGACGGAAAATTTTTAGCCTTCGGAGGCACGAATAAAAACATAGGCATCTGGGAAACTTCAGCACTTTCTTTTCGACGAATTTTGGAGGAGGCCGACGGTGAGATTCTGTCGATTGCTTGGCATCCCGATGGAGAGCGAATCGCCTCGATTATTGGGTCCCGTTTAGCGATCATAAATTCGGTTACGGGCGATCGGTTGGACAAATCGGAGTATACAAATCTTGGCCTAGTAGCGTGGAGCCCAGATGGAAGCGAATTGGCGCTAGGCACGTTGTCGGGGGATTGCCAAATACACATGGCTAGTGATTTTTCGTTGATGTCCCAATGGAAAGCTCACAATGGTCCGATCAATTGGCTTACATGGGATCAAACTAGGAAGACAATCCTTACCGCAGGCTGCGACCACTTGATCCGTTTCTGGGATCCATCCTCGGCAAACTGCGAATTAACCCTGCGCGGTCACCTCAATCAAGTGCAATCGGTTTCTATAGACCGAAGAGGTCGTACCGTTGTCTCAAGTGGCCTGGATGGCTTGGTCAAAGTCTGGACCTTACCCTTCGCAAGCCAACCACTCCGTCCACATGGAAACCAGGATGGCTGTCAGGATATCGTTTGGAGTGCAAATGGAAAACTGCTGACGCTGGGTAATGGCTCGACGTCCATTTGGAACATCGATAATAACGAAAGTTTGAAGACAGCCGAAGTTCGTCTCGGACATCTAAGTAGATTCAGTGCTGACGGCAAACTGTTAGTCACCGCGATTGAAGGCGAAGAGGGTCGAGAGTTTGTCATCCTAGACGCTGAGTCGAGTATGCGGCTTCATTCCATTCATGCTGCGAGCAATCCTTCAAATAATTTCGTAGATTTCGCATTCGCGCCGAATTTGTCGAGCCTCGCGATTAGCAGTGGTGGAAAACTGGACATCTTCAATCTGGCTAAAGGTGAGGTGGATTTCGCCTATTCAGGAATATTGACGATCCGCTCGCTGGAATGGTCCCCAGATGGCAGGTTTTTGGCGATTGCAGGAAATGGCGAACCAGCGGATGGTGGCAACTTGGCTCATGCTGCTTGGGTGCACGTTTTCGACCTGGAAAAACGAGAACGTGTTTTCAAATTTCGACACGGCTCCGCGCGTGTCGATGCCTCGGCAGTTGCCTGGAGTCCCGATGGAAAGAAAATTGTATCGGGCGACATAAACGGCCTTGCCGAGATTAGAGATGTAACAACGAATCGCAAAGTAGCCAGCGCGAATTTGCATACGGCCTCAATCAATGCACTAGCATGGTCTCCGGACGGCCGCCGAATTGCCTCTGGTAGCGCTGATCGATCAGTCCGAGTGTGGGATCCAGGTTCGGGCGAAGAACTTTTGAAATTGGACGGCTTTCAATCCGATGTTAAACTCGTACGGTGGTCTTCGAACGGCGAACAACTGGCTGCTGCCATGTCGGATGGAGCGGTATTTGTCTGGGATGCGTCGAGGGGATACGCATTCGTCCATTTCGACGACTATTTCATTGTGCGGTCTCAGGATTTTGTATCCCGCGCCGTCCAGTTAATGGAGGAGGGCAACAACGACGAAGCGGTGTTAGTCTGTCACCAGGCCATGAAGGAATCCGTTTCGAGATTTGGCCAGTCTCATCGAGAAACTCTTTGGATCATGTCCAAGCTAGCCGTGGTCTTGTACGACGCGGGGCAAGTGGACGATGCAAAGGCGATGTGGTCTCAATTGCTTACGTTTAGTGCAGAGGAACGCGACGACTATTCAGGCGTTGTCAACTTTGTCATTCGACGGGCGAATTCGGCGAGATTGGAAGGTCGAATTCAAGAAGCAACTTCTCTTTACGAACTCTTGCTACGAGCAAATGTTAAGGATCACTTTTTTCTAAATAAAGTCGCTTGGGAATTAGCTACAAACCCGGATCCCAATTTTCGGAATCCCCACCGTGCGGTTGAAATGGCTACAAAAGCAATCCAGTTACAACCTATGGGTGCACAAATTCTCAATACACTTGGTGTAGCGCATTACCGAGCGGAAAACTGGCAAGCCGCTATCCATGCGCTGCTGAAATCCGAGGAACTCTCTCCCAACAATCGCACGGGTTTCAACGCGTTCTTCTTGGCGATGGCGCATTGGCATTTGAACCAAAAGGAAGAGGCTCGCAAATGGTTCGACAGAGGAGTGGTTTGGATGGGAAACAACAAGCACGGAGCCGAGCTACACCGTTTTCGCGCAGAAGCAAGCGAGTTGATGGGCGCGGAAAATCGTTGAATGCTTCATCTCTGTACCTAAACCGTACGAACTGATTTTGACTGGAATTGTTTTGGATTCGAATCGTTCCCGCCCATTTCGAACTGTGTCGCGGCGCATCTTAGACTAGATCGCATCTTTCTTATTAACCAGTTCCTTCGCATGACACTTGCGTCCAGTCGTCGATACTTTCTCCGTTGAAAACACAGAAGCTATCGTAAGGGATGCCCTGAAAACCTCGGCTACCAACCAAGCTCAACGTGCGTTAGGAGAATAAGGCATTTTACGTTTTGAATACCAAAAGGCGAAAACTATGTTGTTCAAGTCACGGCTTAGCGGGTTGAAAACTCTAAAACGGACGCACCAATTAGAACGTAAACGACAGAATTATCGTCGTTGTTTTACAAAAGTCTTGTTCGAGCAACTGGAAGAACGCGCCCTGTTGGCCGCCGTTAGTTGGGATGGTGGCGGCGGCGACTTAAACTGGAATACTCCGGAAAACTGGAGCGGCGATGTTCTGCCTGGAAGCAGCGATGATGTCACTATCGATGTGCCCGGAGATATCAATGTTCTATCGGCAGGCAGCACGACAATTGCGTCGCTGCAGAATACTGAGGGATTCGTCGTTGCAGGAGATCTTCAAGTCTCTGGTGCCGTCAGCAACAGCGGCACCATCGATGTGCAACAAGGTCGGATGTATTTATTTGGAGGCGGCGTCAGCAGCGGCTCATTCCACACGGCGGCAGGTGCAACACTTGGCTTGTATGGATCGCAAATTCTGCAACCGACGTCCAGCGTGACTAGTGCAGGAACGGTTGCATTTGGTGGTGGTCCTTCTACCGTGGCCGGCACGTATGACGTTTCGGGAACGACGGAACTGGGGCTTGATAACGGTGATCAATGCGTTGTGGACTTCAGCGGCGATGTCCATGATTTCGGCACTTTGTCCGTTCGTAATGCGATGGTTGATTTTCATGGTAATTCCTTCAGCACAACCAATCTAAACTTCTTCACACCCGACTTC
>JANMHA010000327.1:0-3567 GCA_031374925.1 Pirellula sp.
CAAATAGGAAAATCAAACCAGCCCGGCTGGCTTGTTCGCCGCTGCGCTGCAAAAATCATGGTCCGACAAGCAAGCGTTCGCTTGTTTGAGGCCTAGTATCGGCTCACGCTTATGCGAAAGATCCTTGCCCATCCAGTATCAAACGACTAACGGTCTTGAACATGACTGAAAAAGGTGAAGTCACAAATCCTCGCAGCAACCAGAATCGCGCTCGCTTTGATCCAGCTCGCTTTCTTAGATGGCTTGGAATCTCGTTTATTATTGTTGGGTGGGGGATACCGCTAATCATTGGTGTTCTCGGTCCGGCTCTTCCCTATTCGGTAGGGGAGCCAATACGACAAATGTTGTTCTTAATAAACAATGAGTACCGTTGGATTCCCGCTTCAATGGTTGTCATCGGCCTGCTCGGATTCCCTATGTTTGCCATATCAACTGTCTACATTCGTACGCTATCGCGATTTCGACTGCATTTCATTTTCGTAGGGTTCTGCACTGCGCTTGGCATCACATGTTTGGGCCTGGTAGTTGACTCACAGCCGCCTGGTTCTGCGCTAGCCATGATAGTATCCCTCATGGGTTTATTTTTGGTTCCACTTGCAGTGCTTGGAATTGCCGCAGGATTAATTGGACTATTGATGCTACTTCCAATTTATTAGGGTTCGCTGGAAATTTGATTTAACTCGAAATTTGAACCAGGTAAGTCGCAGGCTGACTGCTCGCAAAACAAGCGAGTGGTATGTCAGGAATGTCGTGATAATCTACAGAGTAAAGAAATCCGCGACAAAGTCTCACAAACCAAGGTATTGTCGTCACCAAATTGCACGCAAATCGCCTCAACCGGCGACAAATACAAGACAAATAAGACGAGATCATGCATATGCGTATTTCCAAACAGTTAGCGATTCGCGATTTACTCGGCGTTACCACGATCATTGCGATTTGGCTAGCGATTTATAGTCGTAGTCCGTTTGCCGGATATTTTGCCGGAATTATTTACTTCTTACCGGCGTGTACGTTTTGTGCGGCATGGCTTCTAAGACAACCGTTACTCGTTTTTTTCTTGCCGCTGGCCTTCAGCTCCAACCTGCTGCTATTGTTGAATCTTGCCAAAATGTACTCTGGATTCAACAGACTCAATACGCCGCTCAAAGACACGATCCTATCCAATTGGGTGAGCTTAATGGATCTAGAGATTTCAGATTCTTGGCCAACCGTTCCAATTGGGATCGGCATCGTTGTTACATTTGTAATTGCTGTTAGCGGGTTTATCGTGCGTCGCACGCACTTGAAATTCGGAACAAGAACCTCTCCCAAAGGAGTGGTTTTAGCCGCGATTCGAAATGGTGCTTTATCTGGAGTATTTGTCGCCATGCAGTTCGGACTGCCAGTCCTCATTTCGTGTTTAGCTACCTGGTTTACTTCATCTCCAGTGCCAATTGGCAATCTTGTCTTGGCCGCTGCGTTTTACCCTTGCGTGGCTTGTACAACACTTGGTGCAATAATTGGTGGTATTCTTGGCTTTGTTTCGGTATTCGCCACTTCATGGAGGCGATGGCTAGCAATTGCTCTTTTGGCAATCACAGCAGCGGTTCTCACGTTTACATTTTACATCTGCTCATTGGAAGCAATCTGACTGGCTGGATACTCTCAGCCCCGTCGTAGAAATCAAAATGCAGTTTTCTCGTCCCGCGGAGAATCCGGCGATGCATAGCAAGCTCTCGATCGGCCGCTTTCCACAGGTTGTTTCAAGTCGAAGTAGTTACGCAGCTACGCCGTAGACAGCGCCCACGTAGCCGTGGCCAGGTAATACCGCTCCGTCGAGTTAGACCAACCACTGTGGACCTAGGTCAGCGTCAGCGGGCAACAATGTGGAAGTGGTCGAGCCAGCGGCAGCGCTTTCCACAGGTTTGTTTGAAACTAATTCGGCTATGGCTACGGCGCTGGCTGCTTGCTGGAGGATGGAAGCGTCGGATAGACTGGAGCGGCTAGCGTTGGGAAGCTGGTTGGGGATGGAGCAAGCGTCCTTTCAAATCGCATTGATTTCCAGACATGATCCATGTCCACTAACCCATCTTAATCAGCCATGAATAAATTCGGCATTCGCACCCTATTCGTGGTTACAGCAATCATTGCACTGATTTGTGCCGTAGTCCTTCCAGTAATTCAGTCTGCCCGCCAGGCTACACTTGGCATGTCGTGCAGGAACAACCTAAAGCAAGTTGGACTTGCACTGCTCAATTACGAATCGGCTTTTCGTTCGCGGCCGATGGCTGCAGAAACTGACTCCGACGGTAGATTGTGGCGCAGTTGGCGTTCGCAAATCTATCCGGTTTATCTGGAACAGTCATCGATGTTTTATGATGTCAGCACTAGCTGGGATTCGCCGACGAATACACGTCTGCTAAACGGAAAACCGATCCCGATGGGTAGCAAAGACGGAACTACGCACATGTCGACCTTAAACCCGTACCCTTGGGTGTTCACTTGCCCGAGTTGTGAATCGAATCGTCGGAAAGGAATCAACTACGTGGTCGTGTCCGGTGAATTGACTGCGTTCCCAAAATCAAGAAGCGTTAAGCTTTCTGAAATCAAAGACGGGTTAGCGAACACGATTGTCGTCGTTGAGTCGATAACATGTACCCCGGACTGGACCGAATCGCATGACTTGGAATTTGATAATATGAGCTTCGTGGTCAACGCAAAAAGGGCACCCTCAATTTCAAGCTATCATTCTCGCGGGCCACTTGTGTGCTTTGCCGACGGAGAGGTGTATCATTTATCCAACCATGCGACGGAAGCTGAAGTGAGGGCGATGCTAACGATCGCGGGAGATGAAAACGTCGTCCGTCAGGAGCTGATTTCACGCGGTGTTCTAATCGGTTACTAAGCTTTGATGGGCTTGGCACTACTAGTCGCACTGTGGAAGCGTTGAGGTGGTGCCGTAATTCCGGGCGCGCCCAGAGCTTAGAATGAACGTTCAAGGAGACTTTCAGGATGAGCGCAAAGAGCACGAAGCAGGCATCAATAACACGAAGACAGTTCACGGACGAATTCAAGCGGGACGCTGTTCAAATGCTATTGGATGGACATTCAGGTCCTTCGATTGCAGAACGATTGGGACTGTCGAGTACTACTCTGCTCTATCGATGGAAGAAAGAGCAACTAGAAGTAAATGGTCCAATTGCAACCGCGTTGGACGCCCGGGTTATTCAGTTGGAAGCGGAACTTAGGCGTGTAGAACGGGAACGCGATATTTTAAAAAAAGCGTTGGCCATTTTCAGCCGAACCGAATGAGTGACGTGGCTGCAGCTGCTGAGCAGATCAGTCTCGATGGTGGATTCCCCATTGGCGATGTATGTCAATGTTTGTCAATTCCGAGGTCAACGTTCTATGAACATCGCCGAGAAGAGCTGACCTTGAATGAGACGCGAACAAAAGACATTACCCCTATGGTACTGGACATCTTTTGGAGACATCGTAAGCGATATGGAACTCGTCGAATCGTCCAAGACCTTGCCGACAATGGACTCCTCATCGGGCGCAGAAGAATCGCAAATATCATGAAAG
>JANMHA010000354.1:0-3802 GCA_031374925.1 Pirellula sp.
TAGACCGTCGAACCGACGAGTCGGGCGTGGCCGATTTTGGAGTGATACCAAACAGCTTCGGATGTTTACAACTCTCGCCCTCGAACAAGGGACTCGCAGAATGCTACACGCTCATTTCAACCAAATTGACCAAATGCACTCAAGCAAAACCGCCGCGAGCCAACGTGCAAACCGAAATCAAGGATGGCATTTTGACTGTGACGTTCACGATGACGCCTCACGTCGATTTGGAATTCAACATCGTTGATGACGCGACCGATGAAATCGTCTTCTGGTCCGAGATTTGTTATCAGGATCCGACAACAGACCGTTGGTGGATGTTCGGACTGGTCGATGGATCGAAAACACAGCACAATTTCATCCCGATCTCGCCGCAGATCACCAGGGAGATGATTCGAATCTCCGCGTTGGGTTACGAGACGAAAGTATTTCGGCTACCCGATGAATTGGATCGAAGTAAACCGATCCGACGCGATGTTCGCCTGAAGCCAATGCCCGACGTTGAGCTAAAAGTCCTTTTGCACGATGGTACTCCTGCCGAAAAAGCAAAACTGACTTTTCATTATCCTAACGAATTGGATTGTCTTCAGATTCACGAACAGCTCTCTGACGCGCAGGGAATCGTGACAACAAAGTTCCCTCCGAGTGCAGACATTGGGATCTTGCGTCTGGAGCACACAGGTGGAACTGCTGAGCTGTCGATGAAGGAACTACTCGATGACGCGAAGCAGAATTCAGCAGAAGTGGTTCGGCGCAGCATACAGTTGAGATAGTCTAAAAAGCAGAATACTGCGGTGACGGCCGAAACTCTCACCAGAGACGATCCTACCGAGAAATCTGAAGATTGACATGACGAGTCAAACTGGCGACTACAAAGCCACCGCCTGGATCGACATCAAAACTCGAAGGGCCACGAAGGCTGAATTCGACGAGTTCACAATGCCAAAGTTCACGTTGCCAAAGTTCACGTTGCCATAGTTCACGTTGCCAAAATAGTGGTAGTTCAGGCAGACGTTGTTCGGTTTGCCTCCGCTCAAGATACCGCCGACATCAATTTGGCCTGCCGGAAAAATTCTCTAGAAGAACCCAAGCCCTTGTAGCGTTTCAAAAGAATTTGCCAGTGAAGCGGTTTCTGGATACCAATCCGAATTCGATTGGCCTGCGACGCTGGGAGCCAGAATGAGCACGGATCCTCAAGCCGGCTCCAAGCGTTGCTTCCTGTGCGTTGCTTATCATCGATCTTGTTTCCAAGCTTGCCGACCCGACTCGGAGTTTCACTTGGGAGAGTTGGGCCGATAATTGGAATCGTACTGTCCCATCTTGGCGTGTCGCGGCTGCGATCATATTTCCGACGTTGTTTGGAGCATGCTGCGGTTTGTATTCCGGGCTCTTTATTCGGATACCAGAGATGGGCCCTGTCTTTTTTCAAACCGTGGTTGGAGCCGTGATTCCATTCGAAATCGCGATCTTCTCGCTTATGTATTTGGCGTTCCGCAGGCAGAAGAGAACGCAAGCTGCATCGGACAAATGCGAACAGAATATACTCGCAATTGTCTCGCTTTTCATCGCCTTTGGGACGAATATGCGGTTCAGCGCGAATAACAATTCGCTTGAACCAAGCTTCGGTGACGTGAGTGGCTTCGACGATCATGATCCGTTTCGGGGGCTTTCAAGCCAATGCGGAAAGATTATTAGTCAAAGTCGTGTAACGGATGGAAAATTCGAGCGAGTATTCTATTAGAATACTACTAATCAAGGATCCATGAGTTATTTTGTTTAACGACAAGCCGTAGGCGTCGGCGGGCATTGCGAAACACGGTCGCCTACGGCTTTTCGTTAAACGAATTTTCCTAATCCACGGGAGTATCCAATGAGATTCGTGTCCTACATCGCTAGTTCTTATTTGCTGCTTGCGCTGACTGTCGTGACGAACATTCAATCAAGCATATGTGCTCAAGACCAGTCAAAGGAGTTCGCTACGAAACTGGCTGAGATTTGTCGCAAGCACGATGTACCAGCGATGTCCGCTGCCGTCGTTAACTCGAAGGGCCTTGTTCAATCACAATGCTTTGGTGTCCGCAAGCGGGGAACATCCGACAATGTTGAGTTGTCAGATCGATTTCCGATTGGCTCCAACACGAAGTCCATGACGGCGACGTTGGCGGCAGTCCTGGTCGACGCCGGTAAGATTCAATGGGAAACGACGATTGGTGATGTTTGGCCTAAAGCGACCGACAAGGACCTTCATCCCAAGCTTCGCAAAGTTACGTTGGACCAACTGTTGTCACATCAGGGTGGAGTGCCGGGCAATATCTCAGATCTTTCAAAAGAGGCGTGGGCAAAGCACTTCGAAGAAAAGCAAACGCCGACTTTGGAGCGTAAAGCGATGCTCAAGCTTGCGCTTTCCAAGGCACCTTCGCAGCCACTAGGCACCTTCGTCTATTCCAATCTTGGTTATGCGATCGCGTCGGCCATGCTCGAAAGCCGCACTGGGGATTCGTATGAATCCCTTATGAAAAAGCATGTCTTCGATCCTTTGGAAATGCGATCGGCAGGCTTTCGTTCGATGGAATCAGCAAAGCAGTTGCGACCTCCATTGTTATGGGGGCATCAATCTGCCAATGGTGAACCTGTTGATCCAAGAACGGTGGGAGCGGAAAACCCAACGGTTTATGCAGCCAGGGGAACCGTCCACTTGTCGATCGAAGACTATGCAAAGTATGCACGTTGGCAATTGGCGGGCAAGCCATCTCCGGTGCTCCGATCGCAAAGTGCGTTTGATCATCTCCATCGGCCTCAAGTCGACTATGACAAATCTGGAGCCAAATACGCTTGCGGGTGGATTTGTATGGACACGGAATTCGGTCCCGCGCTCAATCATGCCGGGTCCAATACAAACTCGTTTGCCGTGATATGGGTTTTGCCCGAATCAGACTTGGCGGCAGTCGTTTGCGCAAATTCCGGACAGTCGAAGGCGTATGCCGCGTGCGAAGAAATGATGAGTTACCTAAAAACTCAACACGCTTCCAAGAAGGGCACCGATGCGCCAAATGCTGATCCAGGCAAAGTGACTCCCGAGCGTCTAGTCGGCCTGTATCAACTCACGCCCAACTTCATCTTTGACGTGAAGCACAAAGACGGACACTTGGTGGTTGGCATCACGAACCAGCCGACACAGGAAGTCTTCGCAGACTCACCCACGAAATGGTCCTACCGAGGCGTCGACGCGAAACTGGAGTTTCATCTTCGAGCCGAAGGACCGGCGTACGCTCTTACACTTCACCAAAATGGCAATGCACAAAAGGCGAAGCGTTTATCGAAGTGAATTTTCTGCGTCTTTGTTTCTCGATCAAGAAGACAAAGAAAAAACTCCTCTGTCGCTTGGCGTGACGAATTCGTTCGCTACCATGAAGGGGGCCTGACGAATTCGTTCGTCACGGAACAACGAGTTTTTACCGTCGCAGAGGGACTATATGGCACGTCACGTTTCATCCCAGCCGACGGAAGTCGAGCTGCAGATTCTAAGAATCCTGTGGAGCGACGGGCCGAGTATTGCTCGACACATCCATGATTCGCTGCAAGAATTCAAGCAAACGACTTACTCGACGACAGTTAAAATGTTGTCGGTGATGCTGGACAAGGAGTTGCTCAAGCGTGACGACGACGCCAAGCCGCAAGTGTATCGGCCAGCAGCGCCGCAGCAGCGGACTCAGAAACAGATGCTGGTGGATTTGATCGACAAAGTCTACGACGGGTCGGCTGCCGCATTGATGCTGCATGCGTTATCGAGCAAAAAAGCTAC